>NZ_CAJTMN010000020.1 GCF_910577125.1 uncultured Rikenella sp. | reverse complement strand
AAGCACATCCGGCACGGGAACCCCGCTTGCCTGGTACCCCGCCCCGGGCTACCGCGATCCGGGCAACAATGGACGGTTAGGCGGTCTGATGGACGTCGGCTACGGCGGGTACAGTTGGTCGTCCGCTGTCAGCGGGACTAACGGCGTATTTTTGAGCTTCAACGCGCAGTACCTCAATCCCAGCAACGTGAGCAACCGTGGCCGCGGTCTTCAGTTGCGTTGCCTCTCGGAATAAACGCGCCCGCAGGGCGTTTTACTGGCAGCCTCTACCCCAACATTGGCCGGGTCTACCCTAACAGGCAGCCTCTACTCCAAAACGGGCCGGAACCAGCGTAGCCGGAAACGAGCTCCGCGAAGTTGCAGGCCTACGCCGGGGGTGGCTCCGGCCCGCGCGACCCTGCGGGTCGCAGAGTTTCGGCCTTGCTTTTATCGCGAACCGGGCATTTCAACCGTCGCCCGCGGCAATTCTTGCCGGATTGGCTCACCGCCAATCGGCAGAATATGCCTTCTTACGCGGGCGGGCGACGGTCAAGCTTTGAACCGGACAGAACCGTACCTTTTCTGAAGAACCGAGCGGCGTTACGCGAGCAGAGACCGCTTGCGGGCTATGCCGAGTTAACGCGAGGAAGCCTTCGGGCAAAAGGTACCCAAAAGACTTTTAGTTAGCTGCGCTCCGCCTCAGGCTCCGCAAGACTCAAGACAGAACGACCAAACACTTAATATCAATATGGAAAGAGAAGAGACCACCCGACAGCAGAAAGTCGGCCGCCAGATACAGAAAGACCTCAGCGACATTTTTCTGAAAGAAGCCCGTTCGCTCGTCCAAGGCACCATAGTGACCGTCTCGAAAGTGCGCGTCAGCCCCGACCTCGGATTCGCGAAGATCTACCTAAGCGTTTTCCCCTTCGACAAAAGCGACGCCATCCTCGCCACCCTGCAGGAACACGCCGGCACCCTCCGGTTCGAACTCGGGAAACGCGTGAAGAACCAGCTTCGGATCGTCCCCGAAATCGCCTTCGCCATCGACGACTCCCTGGAATACGTCGAACGCATCGAGAAACTGATTCAGGAACAATAATACCCGAACAACCTACCCCAAGCACAATATGAAAACAACCCTGCTCGCCCCTCTCGCCTGTGGATTAATGCTGCTTCTCGGCAGCTCCTGCGGTCGACAGCCCGTCGACCTGCCCGAAGCCGGCCTGATTCCCAAACCCGTTTCCGTCACCCGCGGAGACGGAAGCTATAAACTGAAAAGCGGCATGACCGTCGCCGCCGACTCCGCTTTGGAGTCCGTAGCGAACTACCTGACCGACGCCCTGCGGAGCTCCTCCGCCCTTCAACTCGAAGCCGCCCCCGCAGGAGAAGACGGCAACATCAACCTCCGGCTCGGCCTCGACGACCCGAACCCCGAAGCCTACACCCTGACCGTCGACAGCCGGGGAATCACCATCCGCGGCGCCAGCCCGCGCGGCGTGGCCATGGGTATAGCCACCCTGCGCCAGCTCGTCCCCGTCGACCCGACCGACAGCCGGATTCCCTACATCACCGTCAGCGACTCCCCCCGGTTCGAATGGCGCGGCATGCACCTCGACGTCAGCCGCCACTTCTACACCGTCGACCAAGTCAAACGCTACCTCGACCTGATGGCCACCTACAAATTCAACAAATTCCACTGGCACCTGACCGACGACCAGGGGTGGCGCATCGAAATCCGCCAATACCCCCTGCTGACCGACAGCGGCGCCTGGCGGAGACTGAACAGCCAGGATCGCGAATGCCTCGCCATGGCCGCCCGTGAAGACAATCCCGACATGCTGCTCCCGCAGGAACTGCTGCGCATCGAGAACGGCGACACCCTCTACGGCGGCTTCTACACCCAGGACGAGATTCGCGACGTCGTCGCCTATGCAGCCGCCCGCGGCATCGACGTCATCCCCGAACTGGACATGCCCGGCCACCTGATGGGCGCCCAGCAAGGCTACCCGTGGATCACCTGCACCGGCGAATCCTCCTGGGGCAAGAGCTTCTCCTCGCCCCTCTGCCCCGGCAAAGACTCCGCCCTGATGTTCGCCAAGAACGTCTACAGCGAAGTCTTCTCCCTCTTCCCCTACGAATACGTCCACCTCGGCGCCGACGAAGTCGAAAAGACCAACTGGAAAAACTGTCCCGACTGCCAGGCCCGGATCAAGACCTACGGACTGAAAGACGAACAGGAACTCCAGTCCTGGTTCGTGCACGACATGGAATCCCACTTCCGCGCCAACGGTAAGAAGATGATCGGCTGGGACGAGATCGTCGAAGGCGGCCTCTCGCCGACCGCCACCATCACCTGGTGGCGCGACTGGGCCCCCGGCGCCGTGACCACCGCCACCGCCCAGGGCAACGACGTCATCATCTGCCCCGACTTCCTGCTCTACCTCGACTTCATCGAACAAGGACGCGACCTGAAGCGGATTTACGAGACCGAGCCCACCGCCTACCGGGCCGAATGGCACCTCACCCCGAAGCAGCAGGCCCGGATCCGGGGCGTACAGGGTAACGTCTGGTGCGAACGCATCCCGAGCGAACGCCGGATGCAATATCAGGTGATGCCCCGGATGCTCGCCCTGAGCGAGATGGCATGGGCCCGGCCGGAAGCCAAAGATTGGGCCGACTTCGAACGCCGGTTCGCCGCCCAGGCCCCCTATCTGGATCGCCGCGGTATCAACTACCGAATCCCCGACCTGACCGGTTTCAACGACCTGAACGTCTTCGCCGACACCACCACCGTCGAAATCGGGTGCCTGCTGCCGAACATCGACGTACGCTACACCACCGACGGCACCTTCCCGACCCTCGAATCGCCGCTGTACACCGGGCCGATCACCGTGACCGAATCGACGAACTTCATCTTCCGCCCCTTCCGGCCGGACGGCACCGCAGGCGCCATGCAGCGAGCCGAATACCGGAAAGAGGCCTACTCCCCCGCCCAGCCCCTTCCCGACCGCAAGTTAGAGAACGGCGTCCGGATGCTCTACCACGACTTCCGGGGCCGGAAATGCGAAGAGATCGAGCGGGCGAAAGCCGTACGGAGCTACACCCTCGACAGCGTAGCGATTCCGCCGCGCATTACCGAATGGCTCGGCCTGATCTACACCGGCTACCTCGAAGCCCCCGAGAGCGGGATCTATACCTTCGCCTTGATGTCCGACGACGGTTCGCGCCTCTTTTTGGACGATGAGTTGCTGATCGACAACGACGGCCCCCACGGCCCCGTGACCCGCACCGCCCAGCGTGCCTTGGCCGCGGGATGGCACCGCCTGCGCGTCGAATACTTCGACATGAACAACGGCGGCGAGCTCTCCTTACGTTGGAGCACCCCGTCCGAGCCGGAGCTCCACACCCTGACCGGCCTGAAGCACTGATCCGGAGACAGAACGGGAGGCGCACAGACAAAGAACAGAGCAAACCAATAAGCGATACGCAGTATCGCTCCGTCCCGCCGGGGTCCCCCGGACGCCGCCCGCGAAGGGCAGTTCTATCCTGTTAGGGTAGAGGCGGCCATCTCGGAGTGCCCGAAGGCACCGCGCGCCGACACTTTAGAAGGCGATTCAACTGTTTCGGTGATGAGCCGAAACAGAATGAATCGCCCAGCGCGCGAACAGAGAACGCTGCGAAGATTTGGGCCGCCCCAGCCAATTGGGAGTGCGGCACGCACCGCCCGCCCGGCGGACGCGTTCGCGCCACGGCGGGCGGCCTTTATTACTTCAAAGCAAACGCGCGCCACACCTTAAGAAGGAAATCGTCAAAATGCGCCGGCACGTTTTGACTAGATTTCCCAAAGGCGCGCGGACAAAGAACTGTTCGAAAATTTGGGCTGACACAGCCGCAGAAATGCGTAAGCATTTCCTGTCCCACCGGGGTCACCCGGCCGCCGCCCGCGTAGGGCAGTTCCGTCCGGTACAAAGCTCTACAGTCGCCCGCCCGCTTAAGAAGGCATATTCTGCCGATTGGCGGTGAGCCAATCCGGCAAGAATTGCCGCGGGCGACTTAATCGCGCGCCGACGCCTTAAAAGGCGATTCAACTATTTCGGCGCAAGCCGAATATAGTTTGAATCGACAAAGGCGCGCGGACAGAGAACTGAACGAAAACTTGGGCTGAGCAGAAAAGTGGAAATGCGAAGCATTTCCCGTCCACGGGACGTGGGGCCCGCGCGGCCCGAGCGCAGTCCCCTCCCGTAGGACCGACGCGCGCCACGCCTAAAGGAGCGATAGCGGAGCCGCAGGGAGGCGAAAACAGGACTGTGCTTTTGTTCGGGTTTTGGGCCGAGCTTCTGCGGCTCGCAGAGCCGCGCAGTTCGCCGCCACCCCATGCGGCGGACTGCAACTCGACGAGGCTCGTTGCACTCACCGCTGGCGGCGAACTGCTTATAGGCCGAGAGCGAGTAGCGCGATTCCTACGGAATCGCCGGCCTCGGCTTAGGGTAGACACGGCTGGTTTTCGAGTGCCGAGCGGCACCGCGCCGAGGACGAAAGGGTTAAGAATTGAATAGAGTGCTCCTGCGACCCGCAGGGTCGCGCGGGCCGGAGCCACCCCAGGCGTAGGCCCGCAACTCACAAAGCTCGTTTTTGAGCCCCGCAGGCTTCGGCCCGACAAACCCCGCCCCGGGCTACCGCGACGCAGGCAACAATGGGCGGTTAGGCGATCTGATGCACGTCGGAGACTACGGATACAGTTGGTCGTCCGCTGTCAGCGGGACTTACGGCGTGTTCTTGCTCTTCGGCACGCAGGCCCTCCTTCCCAGCAACGTGTACTACCGTGGCCACGGTCTTCAGTTGCGTTGCCTCTCGCACCCACAGGGTATTTTATTGGCAGCCTCTACCCCAACAGGATAGAACTGGCCTCAGGACGGCCGGGCCCCACTAATAAGGCAAAGACAACCCTAACAAAACACCCTGTGGGTGCGTGGACGGGAAATGCTGCGCATTTCTGAAGCAGCCTCTCCCCGAAAAGCTACCCCGACCAATAAGCGCCTCTACCCTATTACGCCCCAGCCTCCGAGCCGCTCGAACCGAAAACGAATCGGCCTCGAGAATTGCACCCCTCACCACGCAATTCCCCCTCCGAATCGCCGGAAAATATTACCTTTGCCAGCGAAAAACACCCGTTGCCCTATGAACAAAACGGCCGACTACCGCTTCACCATCATCATCCCCGTCTATAACGAAGAAGACAATATATATACCCTCGAAGAACGGTTGCGGGCCTACCTGCCCGCAACCGCAGCAGGAGGGCAGCCCGCCTGCGCGCTTTTCGTGAACGACGGTTCGAAAGACCGCTCCGGCGAGCGGCTCCGCGAGATCTGCGGACGCAACCCCCACTTCTACTGGCTCGACCTCGCGCAGAACAGCGGCCTGAGCGCCGCCATGAAAGCCGGCATCGACGCCACCTACTCCGAATACGTCGGCTACATGGACGCCGACCTGCAGACCGCCCCCGAAGACTTCGACCTCCTGCTGCCCCACCTGGGCGAGTACGAGATGGTGATGGGCATCCGCACCGGCCGGAAAGACTCCTTCGTGAAGAACATGTCATCCCGGATCGCCAACGGCTTCCGTCGGATGATGACCCACGACGGCGTCGAAGACACCGGATGTCCGCTCAAAGTGCTGCGAACCGACTACGCCAAGCGGATCCCTTTCTTCACCGGCATGCACCGGTTTCTGCCCGCGCTGATTCAACTCCAGGGCGCCCGCGTGAAGCAGGTGCCCGTCAGACACTTCCCCCGCGTCGCCGGACAATCCAAATACCACCTCTGGAACCGGCTCGTCGGGCCCTTTATGGACTGCTTCGCCTACCGGTGGATGCGCAAACGCTACATCGACTACCGCACCGGAGAGACCAACCTGTAACCCATGCACCCGCTCGCCATCGACAGTTTAGGTTACCTGGCCCAGCTGCTCTTCTCGGCCCGGTTTTTCGTCCAGTGGATCCTGAGCGAACGCGCCCGGCGCGTCCTCTCGCCCACCATCTTCTGGCAGATCAGCCTCGTCGCCTCCTGCATCTTCTGCCTCTACGGCTGGCTGCGGAACGACTTCTCCATCATCCTCGGCCAATTCGTCACCTACTACATCTACATCTGGAACCTCAACGCCCGGCAAGCCTGGAAAACCCTCTGGCCCCCGATCCGCTGGACAATCGCCGCCTTGCCGCTGGCCGGAGTCGTGTGGATCGTCCTGAACTGGAGCGACTTTCTCGCCCACCTGTTCGTTGAGAGCGACATCCCCGGGTGGCTCATCGCCCTCGGCACCGGCGGGCAGATAATCTTCACCCTCCGCTTCGTCTACCAGTGGTGGTACTCCCGGCAGCGTGGCGAATCCATGCTCCCGCTCGGCTTCTGGCTCATCAGCCTCACCGGCTCGACCCTCATCATCACCTACGCCTTGATTCGCGGCGACATGTACCCCCTGATCCTCGGGCACATCACCGGCGCCTTCGTCTACACCCGCAACATCATTATTTCCAACAAGCAACGCAACGCACAGGCCACACCCCCCGACAGCAACGACCGACCATGCGAAAACACCTCGACACGATAGGCACCGACTGGAGCCGCTACCTGCTTCTTTTTCTCGCCGTTCTCCCCCTCTTTCTCTTCCGCGACCTCACCCGGAACAACGAACTCCGCTATCTGAGCATCGCCGACGAAGCCCTTCGCGACGGCCACCTCTTCACCTTCTACAACCACGGCGCAGCCTATGCCGACAAGCCCCCGCTCTTCCTGTGGATGCTGATGCTCGGTCGCAGCCTCTTCGGCCACAACCTCGGCGCCCTGATGACCTTCATGAGCCTCTTTTCGGCCGTACCCGCCTTATTGATACTCCGCGTGATGAACCGCTGGGTGCGCCCCGTCGTGACCGATCCCCGAGCCCGACTCGCCGGACAGCTGATGCTCTACACCAGCGTCTACTTCCTCGGCGCCGCCGTCATCCTGCGGATGGACATGCTCATGTGCCTCTTCATCGTCCTCTCCCTGCACACCTTCTGGCGGTTGTACAGCGGCGCCTCGGCCGGCGAAGGACACCTGCGGCGCGACCGATGGCTGTTTCCCGTCTGGATTTTCCTCGCCATCTTCTCCAAAGGCCCCGTCGGGATACTCGTCCCCTTGGTGAGCGTCATCCTCTTTCTGGCGCTCCGCCGCGACTGGCGGGCCATCGGACGCTATTGGGGGTGGCAGACCTGGGGCATACTGCTCGGTCTCTGCCTGCTTTGGTTCGGCGCCGTGTACCTCGAAGGCGGCACCGCTTATCTCGACAACCTGCTGGTGAAACAGACCGCCGGCCGCGCCGTCGACGCCTTCCACCACAAAGCGCCCGTATGGTACTACGCCGTTTCGATCTGGTACTCCCTCGCCCCGTGGTCCCTGCTCGCCATCGGCGTCCTCGTGTGGGGCCTCTGCCGTTGGCGGCAGACCTCCGCCACCGACCAGGAACGCTTCTTCCTCGTCATCGCCCTCTCGACCTTCGGCGTCCTCTCCCTCGTCAGCTCCAAGATCCAGATCTACCTGCTGCCCGCCTTCCCCTTCTTTATCTACCTCGCCCTGCTGTGGATCTTCCGCCAGGGCGTCCGCGGCTGGATGCGCTGGTCGGTGGGGATTCCTGCGGCCGTACTGGCCCTCGCCTTCCCCGCGTGGCTCATCGCCGGCTACCTCGCCCCCACGCTGCCCATCCGTGAATCCCTCTTCGTGCCCATCGGCACCGCCGTTTTGTCCGGCGCCGCCGTGTGGAGCCTCATCCGCCTGTGGCGCGGACACTTCTACACCGCCATCACCCTGCTCGGCAGCGGGATTCTCGCCACCCTCTTCCTCCTCTCCTTCGCCCTTCCCCGCTTCAACAGCTATATCGGGATGGGCGACGTCTGCGGCGCCGCCAAGACCGTCGGCGACGCCGCCGGCATCGACCGCTACTACACCTACGGCATCAGCCGCGCCGAAAACATCGACGCCTACCTGAGCCTTCCCGCCGCGAACCTCCCCGCCGAATCCCTCGACACCCTGCGACACGGCATCGTCATCACCTACCGCGACCGGATCGGCTACGACGAAGCCCTGACCCGCGCCTTCTCGGGCCAGGAAGTACACCGCGTGGGCAACTACGCCTTCTGCGTATTCGACCGGCCCGAAACAACGGATCAACCATGAAGATATTAGTAACCGGTGCCGCCGGCTTCATCGGCTTCCACACCGTCCGCCGCCTCTGCGAGCGAGGCGACGAAGTCGTCGGCCTCGACAACCTGAACGACTACTACGCCGTCGAGCTGAAACACGCCCGTCTGGCCGCCTCGGGGATCGCCTCCGCCCCCGCCGACCGCCGTTTCGCCTCCAGCACCACATTAGCCGGCTACCGGTTCGTCCGGGCCGACCTGACCGACAAGTCCTTTCTCGACCACCTCTTCGCGACCGAGCATTTCGACGCCGTCGTCCACCTCGCCGCCCAGGCCGGCGTGCGGTACTCCATCGAGAATCCCGACGCCTACATACAAAGCAATATCGTCGGATTTCTGAACATGCTGGAAGCCTGCCGCCACCATCCGGTTCGCCATCTGGTCTACGCCAGCTCCAGCAGCATCTACGGACTGAACGAGCAGGTTCCCTACGCCGAGAGCGACATGACCGACCGCCCCGTGAGCCTCTACGCCGCGACCAAGAAGTCAAACGAGCTGATGGCCCACGCCTACTCGAAGCTCTACCGGATTCCGGTCACCGGCCTGCGTTTTTTCACCGTCTACGGCCCGTGGGGCCGTCCCGACATGTCCCCGTGGCTCTTTCTGAGCGCCATCACCGAAGGCCGTCCGATCCGCGTCTTCAACCACGGTCAGATGGAGCGCGACTTCACCTACATCGACGACATCGTGACCGGCGTCTGCGCCGTCGTCTCACAGCCGCCCGCAGCGAACGGGAACGGCGTGCGGACAGCCGTTTATAACATCGGAAACAGCGCTCCGGTTCCTTTGATGGAGTTCATCGGCGCGATCGAACGGTCGGCAGGCCGCGAAGCCGTGAAAGAGTTCACCGAAATGCAGCCGGGCGACGTCGTGCGTACCTATGCCGACACCTCGGCTTTGGAGCGGGACTTCGGTTACCGTCCCTCGACCCCGCTGCAGGAAGGCATCGACCGATTCTGCGCCTGGTACCGCACCTATCACGCAAAAGAGTAAGGTGCGCGCCGGGCCCCTCCTTATCACTACATATAGCGATTGCCCGCCAGCGAAGTAAGTCCTTTCTTTGCGGTCGGAACCAGGAACCCCCACCGCATGAGACGTTTTTCCCTTTTTCTGCTGATTCTCAGCCTCCAGATCGCCCTGCAGATACACGCCGAAGAGCGCGACACCACCCGCACCCTCGAAACCGAAGAGATCGTCGTCCGCTCCTCCCCCAAAGAGACCAACGCCCTCCAGAGCCTTCCCGAAGCCGTTTCACTCATCACCCCCGGCCGGATCCACAACCGCGGGATCGAATCCGTCAAAGACCTCAGCGCCTTCGTGCCCAACCTTTTTATTCCCGACTACGGTTCCCGGATGACCACCCCCGTCTACCTGCGCGGCGTCGGCGCCCGGAGCAGCGGCCAGAGCGTCGGCCTCTACGTCGACAACATCCCCTACATGGACAAATCCACCTTCGACTTCGACTTCCTCGACATCCAGCGCATCGAAGTGCTCCGCGGCCCCCAGGGAACCCTCTACGGCCGGAACGCCATGGGCGGCATCATCAACGTCTACACCCTCTCCCCCCTCGAATACCAGGGCCACCGCCTCTCCGTCGGCGGCGGCAACCACGGCAACTGGCAAGCCCGCATCTCGAAACTCGCCCGCTTCGGCCAACGGGCCGGCCTGAGCGTCGGCGCCTACTACGACCGCGACGGCGGCTACTTCACCAACCGATTCACCGGCCGGAAAGCCGACCGCGGCCAATCCGCCGGCGGCCGTCTGAAATTCGAATGGCAGATCAACCCCCGCCTGAAAGCCATGCTCGCCGGCGGCTTCGACTTCACCGACCAGGACGCCTTCGCCTACGGCCTCTACGACAAAGAGAGCGGGAAGATCGCCCCCGTAGACTACAACGACCCCGGCCGCTACCTCCGGCGGATGAGCAACAACTCCCTCCGGTTCGAATACCGCACCGACCGTCTCCTGCTCACCTCCAACACCGGCTACCAGTGGCTCGACGACGACATGTCCATGGACCAGGACTTCACCCGCCGGAGCATCTTCACCATCGACCAGCGCCAGTGCCAGCACTCCGTCAACCAGGAGCTCGTCCTGCGCTCCGTCCGCGAAGACCGCCGCTACAAATGGTCCGTCGGCCTCTTCGGCTTCTACAACGCCCTGACCACCGACGGCGACGTCGTCTTCAAGGAAGACGGCATCCGCGACATCCTCCAGCCCGTTTTCGACGGCCTCCCCATGCCCGTCCGGCTGACCATCCTCGACGACCGCATCCCCAATCCCGGCACCTACCGCACCCCCGCCGGCGGCATCGCCCTCTTCCACCAATCCACCGTCGACGACCTGCTGACCCCCGGCCTCTCGCTGACCCTCGGCCTCCGGGTCGACTACGAGCGTCAGACCCTGAAATACAACACCTCCATGTCGCTCGACCTGCGGGCCGAGAACCGACCCGGCGGCCCCCAGATGCTCCCCCCCGGCGGCATCGAGATGCCCCTCGCGAAGACCCTGACCGGCACCGACCGGCAGGACTTCTGGCAGCTCCTGCCCAAAATATCGCTCAAATACGAATGCACCCCCGACATCATGACCTACGTCACCGTCGCCAAAGGGTATAAAGCCGGCGGTTACAACATCCAGATGTTTTCCGAAGTGATGCAGGACAGCCTGCGCTCCTCCCGCCCCTCGATGGGCGGCGGCGGCCGTCCCGGCGCTTCGAGCGGCACGAAAGCCGACGACGCGGCCCGAGACGGGATCCGGAACGCCCTGGCCTACCGTCCCGAGACGACCTGGAACTACGAACTCGGCACCCGCGCCCGACTCTTCGGCGGCCTGCTGGATACCGAGCTCGCCCTCTTCTGGATGGACATCCGCGACGTGCAACTGACCCAATTCGTGAACGGCGGCAGCGGGCGCATCCTGACCAACGCCGGCCGCGGCCGGAGCTACGGCGTCGAGCTCTCCGCCTGCGTTCGCCCCGTACAAGGGCTGAGCTTCGACCTGAACTACGGCTACACCCACGCCACCTTCCGCGACTACGACGGCGGCATCGGCCCCGACGGCCAGCCCGTCGACTACCGCGGGAAACGCATCCCCTACGTACCCCAGCACACCTTTTCGGTGGGCGGCGCCTACTCCCTGAACCTGCCCGACCGGTGGGTGAACCAGCTGACCTTCGCCGCTCAGTACACCGGCGCCGGCCCCATCTGGTGGAACGAAGCGAACGACGTCCGGCAAGACTTCTACGGCCTTCTGAACGCCAAAGTCACCCTCCGCCACGACTTCGTCCGGCTCGAGCTCTGGGGCCGCAACCTGCTGAACACCGACTACGGCGCCTTCTATTTCGAATCCTTCGGCCAGTCGTTCGTCCAGCGCGGCAAACCGCTGACCTACGGCGCCAACCTCGTCTTCGCCTTTTAGAGCAGCCCCCTCTCCGCGAAGCTGAACGACTCGCGATCCGAGACAATCACATGATCCAGCAGCCGGATATCGAAATATCCCGCCGCCCGCTGCAACTTCCGCGTCTGCTCCGCATCCTCCCCGCTCGGCGAAGCATTTCCCGACGGATGGTTGTGCACCAGCACGATTCCCGACGCATTCCGGTCCAGCGCCCTCCGGATCACCACCCTCGGATCGACCACCGACCCCTCGATACCGCCCTGGCTGACCCGGAACCGTTCGATGACGCGTTTCGACCTCGAGAGCAACATCGCCCAGACCTCCTCATGCGGCAGATCGGCCAGCAACGGCTGGAAAATCGCGACAATGTCGCAACTGCCCGAGATATAATCCTGCACCGGCCTTTCCGCCGCCCCTCGCCTGCGTCCCAGCTCCAGCGCCGCCGCGATGCTCACCCCCCTCGCCAGCCCGATCCCGTTGAAGCGCTGCAGCTCCGCCAGACTCTTCCGCCCCAGCTCCACCAGATCTCCCCCCGCCGCATCCAGCAGCCTTCGGCCGATCTCCACCGCCGAGCACTCCACCGTTCCCGACCCGATCAGCACCCCCAGCAGCTCCGCATCCGTCAGCGCCGACGCCCCCCGGCTCATCAACTTCTCGCGCGGCCGATCCTGCTCATTCCACTCCCTGATCGGCCGCCGCGCCTTGTTAGGCCACTCTTCCATAATCCATAGCGACAAAAAGGTTACAAATTCAGTTCCCTGACATACGTCGGCATATCCTTATCCCCCCGTCCCGAGACATTCACCACCACCACATCCTCCGGCCGGAAGTCGATCTGCGGCAGCGCCGCCAGCGCATGCGCCGACTCGATCGCCGGGATGATCCCCTCGAGCTGCGCCAGCTCCAGCGCCGCCTCCAGCGCCTGCCTGTCCGTCGCCGTGAGCACCGTCGACCGCCCCGTCTGCGCCAGATAGGCGTGCAGCGGCCCGATCCCCGGGTAGTCCAGCCCCGCCGAGATCGAATACGGTTCCCTCACCTCCCCCTTCTCGTCGAACAGAATCATCGACCGGCTGCCGTGCAGCACTCCGAGCGTCCCGCACGTGAGCGACGCCGCATGCTCCGTTCCGTCGATTCCGCGCCCCGCCGCCTCGACCTGCACCAGCCTCACCTCCTCGTCCTCCAGGAAGTGGTAGAACGCCCCCACCGCATTGCTCCCCCCACCGATGCAGGCGATCACGTAGTCCGGTTTTTCCCTTCCTTCCTGTTCCGCCAGCTGCTCCCGGATTTCGGCACTGATCACCGACTGCAGCCTCGCGACGATGTCCGGGAAGGGATGCGGCCCAACCGCCGACCCCAGCAGGTAGTAGGCCTCCGGATGCGAGACCCAGTAAGCCAGCGCCTCATCCACCGCATCCTTGAGCGTCGCCCCCCCGCTGGTGACCGCCTCGACCGTCGCCCCGAGCATCTTCATCCGCGCGACATTCAGCGCCTGCCGTTCGACATCCACGGCCCCCATATAGATCGTACACCGCAGCCCGAGCATCGCACAGACCGTCGCCGTGGCCACCCCGTGCTGTCCGGCCCCCGTTTCCGCGATGATGTGCGTGCACCCCATTTCGCGAGCGAGCAGAATCTGTCCGATCGCGTTATTGATCTTGTGCGACCCGGTGTGGTTGAGCTCCTCGCGTTTGAGGTAGATCCGGGCTCCGTACTTTTCGCTGAGTCGGGGTGCGAAATAGAGCGGCGACGGTCGTCCGGCATAGAATTTCAGCAGATCGGCGAACTCTTTCTTGAACTTCGGGCTTTCGAGAATCCCGACATACCGTTCGGTGAGCTGGTCGATATTTTCCCTGAGCTCCTCAGGGACGAACGCCCCCCCGAATTCACCGTAATAACCCTTTTCGTCTACGTGATAGT
Organism: uncultured Rikenella sp.; assembly: GCF_910577125.1. Taxonomy (GTDB): domain Bacteria; phylum Bacteroidota; class Bacteroidia; order Bacteroidales; family Rikenellaceae; genus Rikenella. The sequence goes on along the minus strand of NZ_CAJTMN010000020.1, from coordinate 15,813 downwards.
TTTTCATGGTATTTGTGTGTTTTAGTTGACTCCGTATTCGTGTTGTGCAGAGGTGTGTCTGAAAAGCAGGAAAGGCCGCCGGTGAGTCCGACAGCCTTTCCGAAGTATTTTTTCAACTTGAAACAAAGGTGTAAAGCGGTGCCTCACGCGAATCGATTACGAGTCGTGCGCCACCACCAAGCCTGTGCCAAATTCATGGTTTTCATAAGATTTACCGTGTCCTTTTCGTGTTTAGGAACACACAAATATACATAAAAAATCGAATTTCCAAACGAATTTTCGTTATCCTTCGATTTTCTGCACGAGAGTTTCCGCGGAGACATAGGAACGCAGCGCACAGTAAAAGAGCGAGTCCTGCGGAGCCTAAGGCGCGCGGACAAAAACGGGGTGAAGGGTTGGGCTGAGGCTGCCGCAGCGATGCGTAAGCATTGCCCGTCCCCGCACCCGTTGGGTGTTTTGTTAGGGTTCTCTTCGCCTTACTAAGTGGGGCCCGCGCGGCCCGAGGCCAGTTCTATCCTGTTAGGGTAGAGGCGGCCCTGTCGGAGTGCCCGTAGGCACCGCGCCGACACCTAAGGAGGCGATTCAATTGTTTCGGCGATGAGCCGAAACAGTTGAATCGCCCAAGGCGCGCATAAGGTAGACACAGCCAATAAAACGCCCTGTGGGCGCGCCCCGGGCTACCGCGATAGAACTAATGGCAGGCTGACTGGCGGCGGCAGCAACGGGCACAGCTGGGCATCCGGAGCCAGCGACATTTATAGTTTACACTTAAGCTTCAATCCTCAATATCTCTTTCCCCATTACGCCTATTACCGTGCCCACGGTCTTCAGTTGCGTTGCCTCTCGGAATAAACGGATGCCTCGACTGATTGGGGAACTTCGAACCCGGGCTTGGGCTTGAAGTACTTCAAAGATTTTGCGCCCCTAATGGGGCGCCCGGGCCGGAGCCACCCCAGGCGCAGGCCTGCAACTCGACGGTGCTCGTTTCCGGCCTCGCTGGCGCCGACCCGCTCCAAGGTTTAGCCTAATTCACAGCCAACAACTCCGCTCTATTCGGCCTGTCGCCCATCCCCCCGAAGCCGCTACGCGGCTTGGGCGACGAGGCCGGCGGTTCTCCGAACCGCAAAAGTTTGGCAAGCCGTCTGTCGTGTTCGGGCGGCGCGCTCCCCGGGTGGGCCGAAGGCCCAGCGCGCATGCCCGGCGATTCACAGAATCGCGCTACTCGCTCTCGGCCCAAAGTCCGGGTAACAGCTCCGCCCAGCGCAGCGCGAAAACCGCGCAAGCGATTTTCGCGCCCGAAGAACCGTGTCCGCCTCACTACGGCTCCGCTGTCGCTCCGCCGCCTTGAGCATTTTTCCGTGCGCCTTGGGCGTGGCGCGCCGGGCGATTCAACCGTCGCCCGCGGGGATTTCAGCTCGATTTTTATATTATTCTTGTCCGCGCGCCTTTGGGAAATCTTGTCAAAACGTGCCAGCACATTTTGACGATTTCCCTCTTAAGGGTCGGCGCGCGGTTTTTAGTACTTTTTGAGTCGCCCGCAGGAATTTCATCTCGGTTTTGCTCACCGCAAAACGAGTGAAATTCCTCTTTAAGCGGGGCGGGCGACTGTCGAGCTTCGAGCCGGACGGAACTGCCCTGCGCGGGCGGCGTCCGGGTGACCCCGGCGGGACGGAGCGATACTGCGTATCGCTTACTGGTTCACTGCACCCTGTTCTCTGTTCGCGCGCCTATGCGTGGCGCGGTTATTTATTGTCTGAATAACAACGGCCCAAATCTTCACCCCATTCTTCGCCCGCGCACAACTTCAACTCAACCCGGCCCCTACCTGTGCATTCTGATTTTGTAATTCAGCCCCAGCGTAATCGCCATCTGATCCGCCGGCGACCGGAACGGATTCCCCTCATACTTCGTCACCCCCTTGTAGACGTCCGACAGACCGATGTTATAGCGGAACTCCGCCGAGATCGAGAAGCGCCGGATCGCCACCAGAAACCCCGCCCCGAACGTCACCCCGTACTCCCAGCGGTTGTCCCTCGTCGGATCATACTCGTATTTTCCCCGTTCGATCACCTCCCCCGTCACCTCGTTGAACTCCTTGAAACGCGAATCGATCGCATAGCTCACATACGGCCCCGCGCTGAGGTAGAACCTCGATCCCCCCTTACTCAGCGGCAGGTACGGCTGCCAGAGGATCGGCACCTCGATCACATTCCAGACCCGCTCCGAGACCTCCTCCGAGTCGAAATACCGATGCACCCTGTACCCCTTTTGCGACCAGTTGACATCCGCCTCGATACACCCCACATACTTCTGCGCCGGGACATCGAATTTATAGGTTATCCCCCCCACCATCAAGCCCATCTTCATTTTGGTCTGCCTCGTCGGTTCGAACCGGATCGACCCCATCGCATATCCCCCCCTCACCCCGATGTAGTGCTCCACCTTGACCGGCGCCCACGCCGCACTGAGCGTTTCCGACGGCACCCCCCTCTGCTGAGCCCGCACCTCCCCCGAGCCCCCCGCCAGCCAGAGCGCCATCCCCGTCAACAGATATGTAAACCTTCCGTGTTTCATTTCCTGTACCATCAAAACCCGCCGAACAACTCATCCACATCGACCTCGACCCCCACATCCCAGTTTTCCTTCGTCAGGATGTCCCTTCCCGAGACCGGATGCTCCCAGATCCGGATCCTCTCCGGCTGCCTGCGTTCGACCAGACTGCCCGTATCCCACTCCCCGTTTCCGTTCCGATCCTCCGTCACCCGGAGCCGGTAGCGGTTCGGCGGCAGATACTGCAGCTTGTAGACCCCTCCCCTCACCGCATGCGTCACCCTCCTGACCGTCTTTCCGTCCCTCGTCTGCCACTCCAGAATATACTCCCTCCCCGACGCACTATCCCCCTCCGCACGGCCCGACAGCCGGACGATCGCCGTCGCGAACCGGCTCGTATCCGCCACCCGGAACGTCGATTGCAGCGTATCGTTCGCCTGGTAAGCGATATCGAGAAAGACACTGTCCGGAATCAGCAGCGCATACTCCTCATCCGGCCTCCAGTCCGCCCGGATCGTCACCCTGCGTCTCGACACCGTATCGAACTCGACCGTAAACGGCTCCGGCACCTCCACCTTCTGCACCTCCGCCGCCACCGTCTGCCGGTCCCGGCTCGGCCCCGCCGCCGCCCCCGCCGTGAGCCTCGTCAGGCGGATCCGGCTGCTGTCCACCCTCCTCAGCGGATAGTCGAACACCATCCGGATATGGTTTTCCGGAATCAGCGGATTGTCCGCCAGCACACTGAACCCGAACGGATTCGGCGCCGTCGGCTCCTCCGCCTCCCGCGCCGGTTTTTCGACCTGCGTCGTATCGACATCCACCTGTTTGAAGAGCGTGCTGTCCGCCAGCAGCTCCGCATCCGTCCGTTTCGGATCCCCTCTCCGCCGGCTGATCACCCTCGCTACCTTGAGCCATTTTTTCTGCAACCGCTCCGCCCGTTTCGCCTTCCGCCGCTCCTCCCGCACCTTCCGGACACTATCCGCATAGGCCGTATTCGACCGCTGCCCCCTCCTCACCGCCTTCCGGTCGTAGACCCGGTGGACGAACGTCAGCCGCTCCTCCCTCACCTGCGGCTGCCAGAGACTGTCCTGCGTCATGTACTCGATCCTCACCCTCACCGTATCCGGCAGCTCCTCCGCCTCCCGTTGCGTCGGCGGCTCGATCCAGTACCAGACCGTATCCCCCTTGATTCCGTCCTCCCTCCTGAGCCACGTCGAATCGATCCCCTCCGGCACGAACGATACGATCCTCTGCCGTTCCCTGTTGTTGAAGACCATCTGCAACAGCTGCCTGATCGGCCGTTCCGACTCCATCATCATCGTCCGCTGCTTCGGCTCCTCCAGGAAGAGCTCGAAGAGCAGCTGCGGCGGTTCGATTCTCCTTCGCGGCCCCCTCCGTCCCTCCGCCGGGTCGATCCACATGTCGAAATCCGGCATCCTCGTCGGATTGTAGACCGAATCGAGCATCGCGATATAGTCCTTTCCCGGTTCGTAGCGTTGGTTCCCGTTTTTGTCCAGCATCGCATAGACCCTGTAATCCCTGTCCCGCAGGATATCGGCCAGAAACAGCCCCGAGCTGTCCGTCCGGAAGATCGCCCTCGCCCGCGCGTTGAACATCACCGAGTCGTAAGCCGCCACCGAATCCGCCTCCGCATCGAAGAAGAAGACCATCGCCCCGACCACCGAGTCCCTCGTCTGCGCATCGACCGCCAACCCGCTCATCATCAGCGTATCCAGCTCCGCCCCCGTCGAGAAGACAAAGGCATAGTTTCCCAACCTGTTTCCCTCGTTATTGTCCGCGATCGAGTTTCCGAAATCGACCCGGTAAGTCGTCCCGCTATCCGGTTTCTCCTCGAAATCGACCACAATCGACCGTCCCCTGACCGTCAGCACCGGTTTTTTGCCCGTCACCGACGGCGGCGACACCAGCAGCTCCTTCTGCTGATCGCGCAAAGCGACATACTCGTTGAAATTCAGCACAATGCGTTTTCCGTCGAAATTCACCACCCGCTGTTCCGGCACGGTACCGACCACCAGCGGCGGCAGCGAGTCCCTCGGCCCCCCCTGCGGCTGCGCAATCGACGCACACCGCACGAAGATCGTGCAGCCCAACAGCACGAAAAACAGATCCCGAATCCGAAACTCTCTCATCCGCGTATAATTTCCATTTTCAGTCAAGTTTCCGCCCCCTCTCCTTACCCCCGCACCGGCCCTCCCGCCCCCCGCGCTGCCTCACCCTCCGTCCGAACAACAAATATAGGTATATTTTCCAAGCCCCGCACCGTGCCTGGCCGCCTCACCCCGAAAAACAGAACGGCGACCGCCCTGAAAGCCAAGCCCTCAAGCCGGTCGCCGTCCCGGCGCAGGGAGCGGCCGCTCCCCCGCCGTGCAAAACCCGATACCTACATCCGCCCCCCGCCGAGCGCCCTGTAGAGCGAGATGACACTCTGAATTTCCGCGAAACGGTTGGCCACCCGTCCCAGCTGCGCCGACAGCAGCGTCTGCTGCGCCGTCAACACCTCCAGGTAGGTCGTATTCCCGTGCTGCATCAGCAGCTGCGTACTTTTGGTCGCCGTCTCCAGCGACGCCACCTGTTTTTCATAGTAATCCGCCTTCGCCTTCGCCGTCTGGTACTGCTCCACCGCCTCGTTCACCTCTACCCCCGCCTGCAGGAGCGTCTGTTCGAACGTCAGCTGCGCCACCTCCTGCTCCGCCTTCGCCACCTTCAGGTTGGCCCGATTGGCCCCCCGTGCGAAGATCGGCTGCACCAGCTGCGCCACCGCCGAAGCGACGAACTTGGCCGGATTGACGATCATGCTCCCCGCACTGTTCGTCCACCCCGCGCTCCCGCTGAGCGTGATACTCGGATAGAACGCCGCCCGCGCCGCATTGGTCGTATAGAACGCCTGCGCCAGCGACAGCTCCGCCGCCCTCACATCCGGCCGGTTGGCCAGCATCTGGATCGGCACCCCGACCGAGAGCATCTCCGGCATCCGCTGTTCCGCGATCCGTCCCCGCGCAATCCCCTGCGGCGTGCGCGCCAGCAGAAGGTTGATCGAATTCTCCGCCTGGTTGATCTTTTCGGCCAGATCGAGCACCTGCGTACAGATACTGTAATAATTCGCCTCCGTCTGGGCCAGCGCCGCCTCGGTCACCATCCCGGCCTTTTTCATCGCGCGGGTCGTTTCGACGCTCTGTTTCCAGATCGCCTCCGTTTCGACCGCAATGCGGTGCTGCGCATCGAGCATCAACAGCGAGTAATAGGCATTGGCCACTCCCGCCACCAGTCCCGTCTTGACCGCCTGCTCATACTCCTGACTCTGTTCGAATCCCGCCTTGGCCTTTCGTTTGGCATTGGTGAGCTTGCCGAATATATCGACCTCCCAGCTCGCCGCCACCGGAATCGAATAGGTTTGCGACGCCCGCTTCATATCGAAGCTGCTGACGGCCGCCTCCGGCGTGAAAGCCAGCGACGGCAGGTACGACAACCTCGCCGCCCTGAGCGACGCCTCCGCCTCTTCGACCCTCAGGCTCGCCGTCCTCATATCCGTGTTTCTCACCAGCGCCGAGTCGATCAGGTCTCTCAGGTAGGGATCCGTAAAGACCTCCCTCCACGACAGGTTCCCGAAACTGGTCGTATCCGTCCCCCCCGAGAGCTCCGCCCCGTACAATCCCTCCGGCACCGAGTCGGCCGGTTTGTATTTGTTATAGATGCCGCAGCCGCTCAGGGTCAGAGCCGCCGCCAGCATCGCGATGATTCTCTTCATACTTGAAATTTACTTGCTTGGTTTTGAACGCACTCCGCAGTCTACTTTTTCGACGTGTCGATCCCGGCCTCCAGCAACTCCTTCTCCGTCTGCTCCATCTCCTCCTGGATCTGCCAGTCCTCGGTGGGTTCCGTCTGCAGCGGTTTGATCTTCTCCTGGAGCCACTGGAAAGCGATGAACAGCGACGGCACCACGAAGAGCATGGCGAGCGTCCCGATCACCATCCCCCCGACGACCCCGCTACCCAACGAGCGGTTTCCGTTGGCGCCGACCCCCGTAGCCGCCATCAGCGGCAGCATACCGAAGATCATGGTCAATGCCGTCATCAGAATCGGCCGCAGACGGGCCTTCGCCGCACTGACCGCCGAAGCGATCAGACTCATCCCCGCCTGCCTGCGTTCCGTGGCATACTCCGTGAGCAGGATCGCCGTCTTGGCGATCAGCCCGATCAGCATGATCAGCCCCGTCTGGAGGTAGATGTTGTTCTCCAGCCCCATGATCTTGGCGAAGAGGAAGGTCCCCATCAGCCCGCACGGCACCGAGAGCAAGACCGCGAACGGCACGACGAAACTTTCGTACAGCGCGCACAGGATCAGGTACACCATCAGGAAACAGATCGCGAAGATAATCCCGGTCTGTCCGCTCTGCTGGCTCTCCTCGCGCGTGATCCCGCCGAAGTCATACCCGTAACCGATCGGCAGCGCCGCCGCCGCCGTCTCCTCGACCGCCCGGATGGCATCCCCCGTACTGTATCCCTCGGCCGGCATGGCACTCACCGCAATCGAGTTGTACATATTGAACCGGCTCAAGGTCTCCGCCCCGTACACCCGCGTCAGGGTCACGAACTGGCCGAGCGGCGCCATTTCGCCGTTCGCCATCCTCACGAACGTATTGTTGAGCGACTCCTCATCGAGCCGGTGCTCCGGATCGGCCTGCATCATCACCCTGTACACCCGCGAGAAGCGGTTGAAGTTCGATACATACTGTCCCCCGTAGTACCCCGACAGCGTGCTGAGCACCGCATTGGGCGTAATCCCCGCACGCTTGCACTTCGCCGCATCGACATCCACCATCCACTGCGGATAGCGCACATCGAACGTCGAATAAGCCATCGCGATCTCCGGCCGCTGGTTGAGCGCCCCGAGGAACTGCTGCACCGTTCCGTAGAAGGTATTGATATCTCCCCCCGCCTTATCCTGCATCTGAATATCGAGCGAGTTCCCCATCCCGTATCCCGGGATCATCCCCGGCGACATGGCGAAGATCTGCGCATCCCTGATATCCGCCGTCCGGGCATAGATCTGTCCGATCACCGCATCCACCGCATCCGCATCGTCCGGCCGTTCATCCCACGGCTTGAGCTTGACGATCGCCATCCCGAACGCACTCCCCTGCCCCGAGATCAGCCCGTAGCCCGACACCACCTGCAGGTTTCTCACCTGCGGAATCGCACTGATTCTCGCCTCGATCTCCCTCATCACCTTGTCCGTCGTCTGGAGCGAGCTCCCGGGCGCCAGACTGACATTGACCATAATCGTCCCCTGGTCCTCCTGGGGCACGAGACTGGTTTTCGTCGTCCTCATCAGGAAGACAAGCGCCACCACCGAGCAGACCAGCAGCCCCCACGTCAGCCACTTGTGCTTCACGAAGACCAGCACGATCTTCTTGTACTTCTCGCTGATCGTCCCGAACGCCGCATTGAACGCCTTGCGGAACTTCGCCGCGAAATTGTTTTTCTGCGTCCCGTCCTCATTCAGATAGGGTTTGAGCAACAGCGCACACAGCGCCGGACTCAGCGTCAGCGCGTTGACCGCCGAGATCCCGACCGCCACCGCCATCGTCAGCCCGAACTGCGTATAGAACGTCCCCGACGTCCCCCCCATGAACGACACCGGAATGAACACCGCCATGAAGACCAGCGACGAGGTGATGACCGCCCCGCTGATCCCCTTCATGGCATCGATACTCGCCATATACGGCGACCTGTAGCCCACATCGAACCTCGCCTGCACCGCCTCGACCACGATAATGGCATCGTCCACCACCGTCCCGATCACCAGCACCAATGCGAACAGCGTGATGAGGTTGATCGAGAATCCCGCCAGCGCCATGAACGCGAAGGTCCCGATCAGCGAGACGATGATCCCCACCAGCGGAATAAACGTCGACCTCAGGTCCTGCAGGAAGACATACACCACCAGCGTCACGAGAATGATCGCCTCGATCAGCGTCTTGATCACCTCATGCATCGACGCGAAGAGGTAGTCATTCGAGCTCATCAGCTGCGTCATCGCCACCCCCTTCGGAAAACTCTTGACCGCCTCTGCCAGGAAAGCATCGATCTTCTGATTGACCTCCGTAGCATTCGATCCCGCCGTCTGGAAGACCATACAGGCGATCCCCGGATGTCCGTTCAGCTGCCCGTGGAACGCATAACTCTCCTGCCCCAGCTCGATATCCGCAATATCCTTGAGTCTGAGCACCTCCCCGTCATCGGTCGACCGGATCACGATCTCGCCGAACTCCTCCGGCGTAATCAGCCGTCCCCGATACTTCATCGTATACTGGTACGTCTCGTCCGAATTCTCGCCGAACGACCCCGTCGCCGCCTCGATATTCTGTTCCGCCAGCACCTGCGCCACATCCGACGGGATGAGCTTATACTGCGCCATCACATCCGGCTTCATCCATATCCGCATGCTGTAATCCGCCCCGAGCACCATCAGATCCCCCACACCGGTAATCCGCAGGATTTCCGGTTTCAGGTTAATGTTCAGGTAATTGGCCAGGAAAGTCTCGTCATACGAATTATCCGGGCTATAGAGCGCGAACATCTGCAGGATACTGGTCTGCCGCTTCGAAGTGGTCACCCCCACCTGCGTCACCTCCGCCGGCAGCTGTCCCGTAGCCCGGGCCACCCGGTTCTGGACATTGACCGCCGCCATGTCCGGATCGACCCCCTGTTTGAAATAGACCGTAATGGAGACCGACCCCGCATTCGACGCCGTCGACGTCATGTAAGTCATATCCTCCACCCCGTTGATCGCCTCCTCCAGCGGCGCCACCACACTCTTCTGCAGCGTTTCGGCACTCGCCCCGAAATACGTGGCGCTCACCTGAATCGTCGGCGGCGCAATATCCGGATACTGTTCGACCGGCAGCGTGAAGAGCCCGATAATCCCCACCACGACGATCGTAATCGAGATCACGGCCGACAACACCGGTCGTTCGATAAATTTTCTCAGATTCATGCAATTATTCCTCCCCGGTTGATATTAAAAACTCCTCTCTCCTCCGAACGATTATTCGTTATCCGTATGTTTCCGGATCGCCTCCGCCTTCGCCTCATCGTCCTCCGCCACCTGCGCCTGTTCCTCCGGCAGTCGAGCCTGTTGTCCCTGATCGGCCTCCTGCGGCTGCTGCGCCTGCGGTTGCTGTCCCTTCGGCACGATCGGCGTCCCCTCACGCAGCAAGCCGACCCCTTCGACCACAATCACATCGCCCGACACCAGCCCCTCGTCCACGATGAACTCCTGGCCGCCGTTGACCTTCGTCACCTTCACCGGCGCCGACTGCGCCTTTCCGTCCACCACCTTGTAGACAAAGCGTTTGTCCTGGATTTCGAACGTCGCCCCCTGGGGAATCACCACGACCCCCGTCCGCGTCACCGGCACCACCACATTTCCCGTACCGCCCGAGTGCAGCAGCCCCTCCTTGTTCGGGAAGACCGCCCTGAGGCTCACCGCCCCCGTCGCGCGGTCGATCACCCCGCTGATCGACTCGATCCGCCCCCCCTTCGGGTAAGCCGACTTATCGCTCAGCGTCAGCGTAATCTCCGGCAGCTGTTTCAGCGCCGCATCCTTCGACCCGTACTCCCGGATCAGATCGAGCAGCTGATTTTCCGTCATCGAGAAATAGACATACATGTCCGAATTATCCGACACCGTCGTCAGCGGCTGCGGCATATTGGCACTCACCAGCGCCCCCACCCGGTAGGGCAGCGTCCCGACCACCCCGTCCGCCGGGCTCTTCACCACCGTATAGGAGAGGCTGTTGCGCGCATTGACCTCCTGCGCCTTGGCCTGCGCCAGCTGCGCCTTCGCCGCCAGCAGCGTATTCTTGGCCGTATTCATATCGAACTCCGACACGACATTCTCCTTGAACAGCTCCTGCCGGCTGTCATAATTCAGCTGCGCCGTAGCCAGCTGCGCCTCCGCAGCCGCCACATTGGCCGTCGCCGTCTGCAACGCCGCCCGGTACGGCACCTGGTCGATCACGAAGAGCGTCTGTCCCTTCTTGACCCGCTGCCCCTCCGTCACCGCCACCTGCGTCAGCGTCCCCCCCACCTGCGGATAGATATCGATATCCTGCCGTCCGCGGATCGACGCCGAATAGGTGCTCGACAGCGTTCTGTCCGCCGGTTCCACCGTCATCACCTCATATTGAGCCACCATTTGCGCCGGCGGAGCCTGTTGACATCCGACCGCCGCCACCGCGCAGAGAGCCGCCAGGCCCACCCGCTTCAGCATCATGCAAACCATTTCGTTCATCATGTTCGTTCCTGTTTGGATTTATAGAGAGTGCAAAGATAAATTTTTTCGGCCCAGAAAAAACCGATTAAACAGCTTTTATTTTGTTGATTTTCGGAACAACCCCCTCCGTCCGTTTCCCGGAAAACGCTATTTTTGTTGTCAATCTGAAAAATCGAGCGGCTATGAAATGGCAAAATTCGGAAACGATCCTCGTACAAAACACCTTTTGGGCCGGTCCCTTCCAGCTGAAAGGCTCCTCCTCCTCGCGCCTGCGCAAACTGGAAGGCGGCCTCTTCCTCTTCTTCCGCCAGGGCCGCGCGACCTTCCGCATCGACCTGCAATCGTACACCGTCACTTCCGGCACCTACGTCATGCTCCTCCCCGGCTCGATCGTCCAGCTCGAACAGATCAGCAACGACTGCAACGTCTCCGCCTTCAGCTTCTCCCGCGAGATGTTCGCCCAAGCCTCCCTGCGGCTCGAACTCGGCTTCTTCGCCTTCCTGAAAGAACACCCCTGCTACACCTCCTCGGACGGCTCCACCGAGACGATGCACACCCTGCTCCAGACCGCCGCCGCCCTCTACGCCGACAGCGAGAACCGCTTTCAGGAGACTATCGCCCAACAGCTTCTCCGCGCCCTGTTTCTGGAGATCTACGACAAATCCCACCGTAGTTTCGGCGGCCGCGAGATCACCGGCGGCAACCGCCAGGAAACGCTCTTCAGGAAATTCATCGCCCTCGTCCGCGAACACGCCGGCACCGAGCGCGAAGTCTCTTTCTACGCCGACCGCCTCTGCATCTCGGCCAAATACCTGACCGGCATCTCCCGCCAGGTCGTCGGCCTGACCGCCAAGACCATCATCGACGAGTTCGCCATCCTCGAGATCAAAGCCCTGCTCCAGTCCACCGAACTGAACATCCAGGAGATCTCCGACCGCCTCCGCTTCGCCGACCAGTCCTACCTCGGCCGCTACTTCAAACGCCACGAAGGCATCTCCCCCAAAGAATACCGCAACAGCCACCTGTAATCCCCCCTGTTTTCTCTCCCCGTCCGCCCGCAGTCCTTTTCCCGCCCGTCCCTGTTTCCCGAGGTTTCCGCACTTGCTCTCTTATTTATGGATTGTGACCGTTTATATATTTCGCTCATATATTTATCGTGACCGCTTATATATTTATTGTGACGACCGCCCGCCAGACCGGCAGCCAAACATCCCCCCGTATTTCTTCTTCCCGCCCCGGGCTATCGCAGTGGCAATACGAACGCGCCAGTGAGCGTAAGCAGCTACGGTTGCTATTGGTCTTCCTCCATGACCAATATCACCGGTCTGGACCTGCATTTCCATTTACAAAGTCTCAATCCAAGCGGATCGTATAACCGCGGTTTCGGTTTCCAGTTGCGTTGCCTCTCGGAATAAAGTGCCTCCGGGCACTCCGAAATGGCCGCCTCTACCCTATTGGGATGACACAGCCGCAGCGAAACGCAGTTTCGCCCGTCCACGCACCCACAGGGTGTTTTGTTAGGGTTGTCTCTGCCTTATTAGTGGGGCCCGCACGGCCCGAGCGCAGTACCCTCAAACCAACGCGCGCCACGCCTTAAAGGGGAAATCGTCAAAATGCACTTGGGCGTTTTGACAAGATTTCCCAAGGCGCGCGGAAAAAGCTCGTTTATCCGACAAGTGTCGGGTGGCTGTTAATGTCGAGGTGATTAGTTTACCTCTTCTCTCTGTTCCGCTCGGGCCGCGGGGGCCCCTACTTTCTACTATGTGGTAGAAAGTAGGCAAAGAACACATTCAAGGGGACTGCATCCCCCTTGAAAATCCCCCGGTGATTCATTTTGGGTAGACACGGCCCATTGGAAGTGCGGCAGCACCGCCCCGGGCTACCGCGGAAACACCTCGGGCGCGCTGGTCAACGTCGGTCTATACGGTTATAGTTGTGCTTCTTCGGTTAACGGGACCGGTGGCGTGCACTTATATTTCGGTATGGAATGGATCTACCCCAGCTACACCGCGAGCTTAGCCAACGGTCGTCAGTTGCGTTGCCTCTCGGAATAAAGTGTCTCCGGGCACTCCGAAATGGCCGCCTCTACCCTAATAGGCATAGTTCCTGCGGCTCTGTGAGCCGCACGGGCCGGACGCCTCCCCCTCGGGAGGCCCGCAACACGCCGCTCATGCATCGAGAATTGCGGTCTCTCCCGGGCGCCGGCCCGATCCAACTTCATCCAACCATACTCCCCATCCCAAAATCTCCGCCCATTCGTCCTCGGGCGCGCCCCCCGGCGCCCGCCTGTGGCGTTCGCTGCGCTCCGAGGCCGGCGATTCTGCGAATCGCGCTACTTGCTCTCAGCCCAATGCTGTTCGGCGCCAGCAAAGGCACTATATGGGGGTAAAGGCGGCCGATAAAAGACGCTATGCGTCCCCGCCACCGGGGGGGCGACGGACTGCGCGACCCTGCGGGTCACAAGAGCACAGCCTAATCCTCTGCCGTTTCGGGCTGCGCGCTCCCCGGGTGGGCCGAAGGCCCAGCGCGCAAGCCCGGCGATTCCTCGCGGAATCGCGCTACTCGCTCTCGGCCCCGTGTCCGCCTCACTGCGGCTCCGCTATCGCTCCGCCACTTCTGACATTTTTCCGCGCGCCTTACGCGATTCTCTATTTTGACTTACCGTCAAACAAAATAGAGAATCGCTTCTTCAGGCGTCGGCGCGCGGTGCCTTCGGGCACTCCGGAATAGCAAACTCTACCCGGTTTTCCCGCGCGCTGGTGGAAATCGTATCCAGCGGTCGCGCGCGGGATGAGCTTTGTTCATATTTTTCTCGCGCGCCGGACGATTCATTCTCTTTCGGCTCATCGCCGAAACAGTTGAATCGCCTCCTTAGGCGTGGCGCGCGTCGAGCTTCGACTGGCCTCAGGCCGGCCGGGCCCCACGCCCCGTGGACGGGCGATGCTTACGCATCGCTGCGGCTGGGTCGGTCCAAATCTTCGCCTTGTTCTCTGTCCGCGCGCCGGGCGATTCATTCTCTTTCGGCTTATCGCCGAAAGCGTTGAATCGCCTCCTTAGGCGTGGCGCGCGTCGAGCTTCGACTGGCCTCAGGCCGGCCGGGCCCCACGTCCCGTGGACGGGAAATGCTTGCGCATTTCTGCAACTGGAGTAGCCCAATCCTCTATCTCGTTCTCCGTTCGCGCGCCTTAGAATAACTGCCGCCCGCCTATGCCCCGGCCTCCTCCTGCGCCACCGTCGAGAGCAACCCGCACGCCGCCAGAATATCCTCCCCCCTCGATCCCCTCGTCGTCGTGAGGATCCCCGCCGCATTCAGCGCCCCGTTTATCCGCTTCATCTCCTCCGGCGACACCCCCCTGAGCGAACTCTCCGGAATCGCATGGAACCGGATCAGATTGATCCGGCACGGCAACCCCTTCAGCAGCCTCGCCAGCCCCTCCACATGCCTCTTCGAATCGTTCACTCCCTTGAAAACGATATACTCGAAACTCAGCCTCCGCTGATGCGCGAAGTCTTGTTTTCTGAGCGCCCCGACCACCTCCTCGATCTCGTAGCGTCTCTCCACCGGCATCAACCGCCCCCTCTCCTCCCCGAAGGGATCGTGCAGACTGACCGCCAGATGCACCTTCGTCTCCCTCAACAGCCTCTCCATCGCCGGAATCACCCCCACCGTCGAGACCGTGATCCTCGTCGGACTCCACCCCAGCCCCCACTCCGCCGTGAGAATCTCCACCGCCCTGAGCACCTCTCCGACATTATCCATCGGCTCCCCCATCCCCATGAAGACGATATTCGTCAGCCGCTCCGCCTCCGGAATCGCCACCACCTGATTGACAATCTCACCCGCCGTCAGGTGATGCCTGAACCCCTGCCTCCCCGTCATACAGAACCGGCACCCCATCCGGCACCCCGCCTGCGACGAGACACACAACGTCGCCCGCTCCCCGTCCGGGATATATACCGCCTCGATATACCCCCCGCCGAGCGTCCGGAACAAATACTTTTTCGTCCCGTCCACCGAGACCTGCACCTCGCACGGTTCCCGCCTCCCGACCACATATCCCGCCTCCCCGAGCCTCCTCCGAGCCTCCAGCGAAAGATTCGTCATCCCGTCGATCCCCGCCACCCGTTTTTTATAGATCCAGTCCGCCATCTGCCTCCCCGCAAACGCCTTCATCCCGATCTCCTCCGCGACCTGTTTCAGCTCCTGCAGCGACCTTCCCATCAGCCACTCCTCCTTTTTCAACACCTTTTCCATCCGTATATCGTTCAATGTTAAAATAATATCGTCCCTCCGGTTTCCCGCCTCCCCACCCTCTCGTCGAGAGGTTTCCACTCCTCAGCCATCGCCCCTTTTATTACCCCACTCCATTTCGTTCTTCCGCGTATCACGGATATTGTATCCTCCTCCCCGGATTCCACTTTCTCTGCTTTATGCAACCTCCCTCACCGTTCATTTATTGTATTGCACCCACCGTTTATTATCCCCGCCCCGGGCTTCCGCGAGAAGTCTAATGGCGAGCTGGTAAGCATTGACAACGGCGGTTTCAGCTACTCGTCGTCGGTAGGTGGCAATCACGGAATGTCCTTGAATTTCAGTGTGACATACCTTTATCCCAGCAGCTCGGACTACCGCGCCTACGGTTTTCAGTTGCGTTGCCTCTCGGAATAAACGGGGGGGGGGCGAGGCGGCCTTAGCGATACATAGTATCGCTCTGTCCCGCCGGGGCGCCCACCGGGCGTTTTATTGGGGTTCTCTTGGCCTTATTGGCCGGACGCCGCTCGCGCAGGGCAGTTTCATCCGGTTGGGGTAGAGGCGGCCATTCGCCCACCGCGGGCACGCGGGGCCCGGCCGGCCTGAGGCCAGTTCTATCCAGTTAGGGTAGAGGCGGCCCTGTCGGAGTGCCCGAAGACACCGCGCGCCACACCTTAAAAGGGAAAGCGTCAAAATGTGCTGGCACGTTTTGA
>NZ_CAJTMN010000019.1 GCF_910577125.1 uncultured Rikenella sp. | reverse complement strand
GAGCCATCGCTGGCTCCTAAACTTGTACTACAACTGCAATACTTCAAGGAACTTTGTTTCGGACGAATCCGAAATATTCTCAATTCGTTTCCCCGGCCCCGAGAGGTCGGGAATTACACAAACGAAGTAAAGAACTCTTTTATTGCGTCCGACCGGAAAAACTTCCGAAACGGACTGCAAAGATAAATCAAAATTTCAATTCCGCAAAAACTTTTTTTTCACTTTCCTTCCTTCCCTTCCTTCCCCCTTATTCCACCCCCCTCCTCTTCTTTTTTGCGGATGCAAAGGTAATCACCTTTCCGGATTCTGCAAATATTTTTTGAATATTTTTTTGAGTCCGTTTTTTTCGTAGCTTTGTAGGTATCTTGATTCTCAAATCAATAGCATGAAAATATTTTACGCAATTCTAACCTACAACTACCCTACTCTGCTGGGCCGCATGATTCGCGCACTGGCCGGACCGGAGAGTTGGTTCTACATCCATGTGGACAAACGGATCAGCACCTTACCGTTCCGTCAGCAAACTGCCGGACAGCCGCAAGTGCGATTTCTCGACGATACGGAACGTATCGTATCGAGATGGGGACACATCTCCACCGTAGACGCCGCCCTACAAACGATACGAAAAATCAAGGCGGAACACCCGGCCGAAAAGAACGGATATATTGTTCTGCTCAGCGGACAAGACTACCCGATCCATTCACGCGCATACATCCACCGGTTTCTCGAAGAGCATGCCACAACAACGTTCATGCAGACCGAACCCCTCCCTTACGCCAACCTACCCGAAGGAGGCCTTAACCGCATTCGCGACACCTACTTTCAACTCGGCGGAAAATTGGTGCAGCGGATCCGGCCCTACCGGTTCAACAAAGAGAACGCCGTGACATATTATAAAATATTGCGTTATCGGCCCTCTCTGTTATTCGAAGCTATTCGTGCTTTTTTCGTACGACGAAAATACCCGTACCCAGAACTGCCCCCGTATGCAGGTGAGTTTTGGTGCGGTTTCCCGCTGCAAACGGGAGATCTGTTACTCGAACGCACCGCATCGCTTCCCAAATACCACGCTTTCCACCGGCAGACACAGATTCCAGAAGAGTGTTATTTCCACACCCTCGTAGCCAACAACATCGAACATCTGCCGGGTCCGCTGGACTACGGCACACTGCACTACGTCGATTGGAGCAATCGGCATACCCCGGTCATTTTTGACATCAGCCACCGCGACGATCTGTTGCGCGTGATACAAACAGAACCCGCCCTGCTCTTCGCCCGCAAATTCGACGACAGCACGGCCGAAGGACGGGAAATACTGGATTTCATAGACCAACACATTCAAAAATCATGAATACCCGGGAAGAAAAACTGGCCGCCATCGGACGGCTGCTGGACGTGATGGACGAACTGCGGGTCAAATGCCCGTGGGATCGGGAGCAGACCATGCTCTCGCTGCGGAACGCCACCATCGAAGAGTGTTTCGAACTGATGGACGCCATCGTGGAGGGCAATCCCCTATATATAAAGAAGGAGTTGGGCGACCTGCTGCTACACATCGTCTTTTACGCCCGGATCGCACAGGAAGAGGGGCGGTTCGACATCGGCGACGTGGCGACGGCCCTCTGCGAGAAGCTGATTTATCGCCATCCCCACGTCTACGGCGAGACGGCGGCGGCCGATGCCGGACGGGTGGTGCAGAACTGGGAGGCCCTGAAACAGAAAGAGAAGGACGGCAACAAAACGATTCTGGCGGGGGTGCCGAAAGGGATGCCGGCCCTGCCGAAGGCCTGCCGCATCCAGCAGAAAGCTTCGACCGTAGGGTTCGACTGGCCGGAACGCGACGCAGTTTGGGCGAAAGTCCGCGAAGAGGTCGCGGAGGTACAAACCGAGATCGAAGCCAAAAATCCGGATCATTTGGAAGCCGAGTTCGGCGACCTGCTCTTCTCGGTGGTGAACGCCGCGCGGCTGTACGGGGTGAATCCCGACCTGGCGCTGGAGCGGACGAACCGAAAATTCATGGCCCGATTCGGCTACATGGAGAACAAAGCCAAGGAAAAAGGCCTATCTTTACAAGACCTCTCCGCCGAGGAGATGGAACGGTACTGGAATGCAGCGAAAACGGAACACCTGTAACGACCCAACATCATGAAACTGAAACAGCTGATTTTACTCTTCGGAAGCGCGACCGCCCTGCTCTTCCTGTCGGGTTGCGACGCCCGCCACGACCTCGGTCTGCGCTCAGAAAACGAAGCATCGATAGAGGCCGAAGAGATCGACCTGGAGACAGAGATGTCGGAAGGGGAGGCGAGTAGCGCCGTGTACGGCGGTATGGAGAACGGGACGGGCGACGGCGCAGAGGGCTGGCGGGAACTGCTGACGGCCGGTTCGGTGGCTTCGTCGGACAGCTCGCGACAGTTTATCCGCACGGCAGAGATGAAGTTCCGCGTCGAACACCTCGCCACCTCGATCTACGCGATCGAAGAGATCGTCCGGGAACAGGGCGGATTCGTGCAGCAGAGCGACATGCAGGACTTCGTCTCTTCGACCCGCAAGACGCCGGTCAGCCGGGATTCGATTCTGGAAACGACCCTCCACCGGCTCTCGTGCACCATGACCGTACGGGTTCCCGCTGAGCGGCTGGATACCGTCATGCTGCTGATTGCCAACCATATCGACGTTCTGGACTACCGCAGGCTGAAAGCCGAGGAGGTCACGCTCGACTTGCAAGGCCAGCGGCAACTCGAAAAGCGATACCGGAAATATACGTCGGAACCGAAGCCCCGCACGGACTCTGCTGCGGAGATCGCCTTCAAACGCACGCTCGAGGGAGACGCAGCGGCTTTGAAACTCAGAAAGCTGAACGACCGGATCCGGTTCGGCACCCTGACCCTGCACCTCTACCAGCGCGAGACGACCCGGCAGGAGGTGCTTCCGCAGCCGGAAGAGGTGCAACCCTACCGGCCGGGATTCTGGACGGAAGCGGGCAACGCCTTGTCGCGCGGCCTCAACGTACTGAAAGTCATCGCACTGTTCCTGATCCACATCTGGTGGCTACTCTTGGGCGGAGCGATCACATGGGGCGTTTTGTGGTGCCGGAAACGATGCTGCCGCAGGAAAAAACAATAACCCGATCTTCTCAATAAAGAACGCCGGCTGTCGTATAAGTGACGACAGCCGGCGTTTCTCTTAATCCCTCTCGTCGAACCGGTCGGTCAGTCGAACCGTTCCGTCCGGCCCGCAGCGCAGCGGCAGCTCCCCGAACATCCGCTCGACCGCACCGCCCGCCACCAACTCTTCCGGCGTTCCCGCCTCCACCCCGTCCCGACCCATCACCCACAAAAGATCGCACAATTGGAGCGCCACCGAAAGATCGTGCGATGAAAAAAGGACGATTTTACCCGTTCGATGCGCCAACCGTCTCAACAACAAAACGGTATGATACCGGTTCGGCAGGTCGAGAAACGCCGTCGGCTCGTCGAGCAGCATCACCGGCGTATCCTGAGCCAAGGCTCGTGCGATCATCACCCGCTGCCGTTCCCCGTCGCTGAGCGAGTCGAGCGTTTTGTCCCGAAACGAAGCCATCCCGACCTGTTCCAACGCCTCGGCCACCCGGCGTTCGTCCTCCGCCGACAACGTCCCGAACCATCCTGTATAAGGCGCCCTCCCCATAGCCGCCACCTCGTGCACACGCAAATGGGCCGCTGTCACCGGCTCCGTGGTCACAAACGCAATCCGCCGGGCCCGTTCCGCCGGCGAGAGCCGTAACAACGCATCGCCGTCCAGCGACACTGTCCCGCTCAACGGTCTCCGCACGCCGGCCAACACCCGCAAAAGCGTACTCTTTCCGACCCCGTTCCGGCCCAAGAGGGCAATCAATCGCCCCGCTTCGGCCTTGAGCGTCAGATGTTCCTGCAAGATCCGCTCTTCTCCTCCCCTTTTCGGTCGATAGCCGAGGGTAAGGTCTTCGATTTCGAGTCCCATTACATCATCCTCCCGCGTTTGTTATTGACCACCACGGCGACCACCACCGGAATCCCCACCAGCGCCGTCAGCGTATTGACCGGCAGAATCAAATCCGTGCCCGGTAGTTGGGACAACATGTCGCAAAGGAGCATCAGATCGGCGCCGATCAACATCGAAGCGGGCAACAGGATCCGATGATCGGCCCGCCGGAAAAACATCCGGGCCAGGTGCGGAACGGCAATCCCGACGAATCCGATCGGCCCGCAAAACGCGGTCACGCCTCCCGCCAGCAAAGAGGTCGCCACAAAAATCACAGTCCGCACCCGCCGGATCGACACCCCCATACTCCGGGCATATCCCTCGCCCAGCAACAAAAGATTCAACGGTTTAACGGATAAAACCGAGAGCAGTATCCCGCCGCCGACACAAAGCGCCAGGATCAGCACCTGGGCAGGCGACAAGCCGCCGAGACTCCCCATCGACCAGATGACAAACCCTTTCAACGCGCTGTCGCTGCTGAAATATTGCAGGAGATCGACCAGGGCTGCTGCTCCGCTGCCGAACATCATCCCGAGGATCAGGACAGCCATCATATCCCGGATCCGCGCCGACACGACCATCACGACCACCAGAATCGCCGCCGCCCCGCTCCACGCAGCCACCGCCATGCCGAGATCGCGCGCCATGCCGAGTCCTCCGATCACCGGTGCGCCGAGCAGAAAAAGCGCCACGCCGAGACTGGCTCCCGAGCTGACTCCCAGGACATAAGGGCCGGCCAGCGGATTCCGGAAAACGGTCTGCATCAGCAGTCCGCTCACCGCCAGGGCGCTTCCGACCAGCAGCGCCACGATCGTTTTCGGGAGCCGAAAGTCGAACAGAATCCGCCGCATCACCTCGTCATCGCCGGCACCGAACGGCCACACCAGCCCCGTCGAGCCAACCGTCACATCGGCTCCGAACAGTCCGACGAGCAGCACGCCGAGGAGTATGAATTTCAGTTTCAATCTATGTTTCGATTTTTTATTTCATTGCCGCCCCCTCCCCGCCCCGGGCTACCGCGACGGGGGTAGCAATGGATGTTTGGGTGCCGCAAGCAATACCGGGGTTGAGGGCAACAGCTGGTCTTCTTCCATCAGCGGCACGAACCGCATCTATCTACTTTTCGATATGCAACGATTACTGTGCAGCAGTCCGGTCAACTGTGCTCACGGTTTTCAGTTGCGTTGCCTCTCGGAATAAACGGGGCGTGTCGCACTCACAAATGGCCGGATCTACCCTAAGGCGGCCTCTACCCCACCCGCAGATTGGGCCGACACAGCCGCAGCGAAACGTAATTTCGCTCCGTCCCGCCGGGGCGCCCACTGGGCGTTTTATTGGGGTTTTCTTTGCCATATTGGCCGGACACCGCCCGCGCAGGGCAGTTCCATCCTGTTGGGGTAGAGGCGGCCAATTGGGAGTGCGGCACGCACCGCCCGCCCGGCGTAAGGGCAGTACCCTCAAACCAACCGCGCGCCGACGCCTTAAAAGGGAAATCGTCAAAATGTGCCGGCACGTTTGACGGGATTTCCCATGGCGCGCGAAAGCAAACCCAATCACCCCGCCCCGGGCTTCCGCAATCATGGGGAGGGCGTAGCAAGGTCCATTGGCAATGTCGGGTACAGTTGGTCTTCGCCGGCCAGTAGTACTCTTGGCATGAGCTTAGGCTTCGGCACGACGTGGCTTTATCCCAACTACGTGGGCAACAGTGCCTTCGGTTTTCAGTTGCGTTGCCTCTCGGAATAAACGGACGCGCAGTGTCTTTTACTGGCCGTGTCTACCCTAAGGCAGCCTCTACCCTACACCGTTGCGGCCGGACGCCCGGGAGTGATCTGGGGTAGAGGCTGCCAGTAAAAGACGCTGTGCGTCCCTCCCGGGGGGGAGGCGTCCGGCCCGCGCGACCCTAAAGGGTCGCAAAAGCTCTGCCCAAACTACAGCCCAAAGCCCCGCCCAATTCTCCGCCCCGTGTCCGCCTCACTGCGGCTCCGCTATCGCTCCGCCGCTTGCCGTCGCCCGCTGGGATTTCATCTCGGTTTGGCTGTCGCAAAATGAGCGAAATCCCTCTTTAGCGGGCGGGCGACGGGTTTGAGGGTACTGCCCTTCCGCCGGGCGGGCGGTGCGTGCCGCACTCCCAATTGGCTGGGCCGGTCCAAATCCTCACATCGTTCTCTGTCCGCGCACTCAGACTCCGCAAAACTCACTCCTCGTCCGTTCAAAAGTCGAACAGTGTCGGTTCGATATACCGAGGTTTTTCCACCTCCTCTTCCACCGAGACCTGCGACTCCTCATCGGCCGACACTGCCTCCGTCTCTTCCGCCATTTCCACCTCCGTTTCCGCCGGAAGAGCCTCGTTCACCGCCTCCGCCAAAGCCTCCGTCCGCACCACAATCTCCGTATCCGAGCTCTCCGCCCCCAGCTCCGTCTTGATCTCCAGCAACGCTGCCCGGATCCGCCCCAGGTGTTCCAAAATCTGGACATCCCGTTTCAGCGCATTTTTATTGTCCTTGATGTACTTTTCCGCCCCCGCCAGCGTCATCCCCTTCTCCTTGACCAGGTGATAAATGAGCTTCAGATTCTCGACATCCTCCGGCGTAAAAAGTCGGTTCCCCTTGGCATTTTTTTTCGGTTTGAGCACGTCGAACCGCTTCTCCCAAAAACGAATCAACGACGGATTCACGTCGAACATTTCGGAGACTTCGCCCATGCTGAAAAACATCTTTCGGGAACTCTTTTTCTTATCGATCATGCGGAAAACAGGGTTTCGGTTCGATCCGCCAAGATAGCGATTTTTTCCATACCTTTGACCACCGAATGCAAAAGCGCCACAGCATACAAGGTACCGTAACGGCCGGCCGGCAGCTGGGCCGGACACTCGGATTCCCGACCGCCAACATCGAACTCGCCGCCACCGGCCGGAGCCGGGACAAAGAGCAGGACGGCGTCTGGCTGGCCCGCGCCGCATGGGAGGACGACCGGGGCACCCATCGTCGCTGGGCATTGGTCAATATCGGCACCGCCCCGACCGTAACACCCGAAAAGAGGCCCAAAGCCGAAGCCTGGCTGTTCGACTTCACCGGTGATCTGTACGGCCGGGAGCTCCGGATCGACCTTTTGCACTACCTGAGGCCCGAACGGAAATTCGCCTCCGTGGAGGAGCTGCGCCGGGCGATGGAAGCAGACAAACAAAAAGCACTCGATATCATAGCATACCATGAGTTTACCTTATAAAGTAGCCGACATGTCTCTGGCCGACTGGGGCCGGAAAGAGATCGAAATCGCTGAACACGAGATGCCGGGTCTGATGGCCCTGCGCAAGAAATACGGGCCTTCGAAACCGCTGCAGGGGGCAAGGATCATGGGCTCGCTGCACATGACCATCCAGACCGCGGTATTGATCGAAACCTTAGTGGAGCTGGGGGCGGATGTGCGGTGGTGCTCCTGCAACATCTTTTCGACGCAAGACCACGCAGCGGCAGCGATTGCGGCCGGCGGCGTACCGGTTTTCGCCTGGAAGGGGGAGACGCTGGAGGATTACTGGTGGTGCACGCGCGAGGCGCTCACCTTCCCGGGTGGAAAAGGGCCGCACCTGATCGTCGATGACGGAGGGGACGCCACATTGCTGATTCACAAAGGGTTTTCGGCAGAGAACGACGCCTCGATTTTAAACAAAGCAGCGGCGAATCACGAAGAGCAGGTCATCCTGAACCTGTTGAAAGAGACTTTGAAAACGGAACCGGGCAAATGGCACGCGACAGTCGGCGAGTTACGGGGGGTATCGGAAGAGACCACCACGGGGGTACACCGGCTCTACCGGATGATGGAGCGCGGAGAGCTGCTCTTTCCGGCCATCAACGTCAACGATTCCGTCACGAAATCGAAGTTCGACAACCTGTACGGCTGCCGGGAGTCGCTGGCGGACGGCATCAAACGGGCTACGGACGTGATGATTGCAGGCAAGGTGGTGGTAGTCTGCGGCTACGGGGATGTGGGCAAGGGATGCGCGGCTTCCATGCGGCATTATGGCGCCAGAGTCATCGTCACGGAGATCGACCCGATTTGCGCTTTGCAGGCGGCGATGGAGGGTTTCGAGGTCAAGACGGTCGAAGAGGCGCTACCGATCGGGAATATCTACGTCACCACGACAGGGAACCGGGATATCATCACACTGGAACACATGCAACGGATGCGGGATCAGTCGATCGTCTGCAACATCGGCCATTTCGACAACGAGATCCAGATGGATCGGCTCAACGCGTTCGAGGGGGCGACGCGCACGGAGATCAAACCGCAGGTCGACCGTTACACCTTTGCGGAGGACGGCCACTCGATCTTCGTGCTGGCGGAGGGGCGGCTGGTGAACTTAGGCTGTGCGACGGGCCATCCGTCGTTCGTGATGAGCAACTCGTTCACGAATCAGACACTGGCACAACTCGATCTCTGGCAGCGGGATTACGGGATCGGAGTCTACCGGCTTCCGAAACACCTGGACGAAGAGGTGGCGCGGCTGCATCTGGAGCAGATCGGCGCCCATCTGACGCGGCTGACACCGGCTCAGGCAGATTATATCGGCGTTCCGGTCGACGGGCCGTACAAAGCGGATTTCTACCGGTATTAATCCGAATCTACAGATACGATACGGTTCATGACTTCAGTTGTGAACCGTATTTTTATGGACACGCAACAAAGATTAAGGCGTGCGGAGCCTAAGGCATAGCGCAGCTATCTAAAAGTCTTTCGGGTACCTTTTCTTCGGAACCGAGTAGCGTACCGAGAGCAGAGACCGCTTGCGGACTTTGTCGAGGCAGCACGAGGAAGACGAAGTCAAAAGGTACGGTTCCAGCCGGGGCAAAGATCGACAGTCGCCCGCCCGCTAAAGAGGCGCGCGTAGGATAGACACAGCCAATAAAACGCCCTGTGGGCGCGCCCCGGGCTACCGCGAAAGAGTCGATGGTGCAACGCGTCTTGTCGGCAGTGAGGGTACGGTCTGGTCTGCCTCGGCGGATGACGAGAGTACGGACGCCTGGCGTTTGTGGTTCACTGCTACATATATCAACTTTTTGAATGCGGTCAATCGCAATTACGGTTTTCAGTTGCGTTGCCTCTCGGAATAAACGGACGCACAGCGTCTTTTAATACCAGCCTCTACCCTAACTTAAAGCCGAGGCAGCCAGTAAAACACCCTGCGCCCACCCCGGGCTTCCGCCTCAGCACCTCAGGCGCGTTGAGCGACGTCGGCAACTCCGGATACAGTTGGACCTCTGCGGTCAACGACATAAAAGGCGTCTACCTGAGCTTCAACACGATAGGACTCATTCCCAATTACACGACAGACCGCGCCCACGGTTTTCAGTTGCGTTGCCTCTCGGAATAAACGGTACGCAGGGGCCAATGGGATGGAACTACCCTAAGCCCCTACTCCAAACAAAAAAAACAGCCTGCGCCCCGCAGAGCATCCGATCCGGTCATTCGGGATACGGAAGCCCTGCGAAGCGCCAAGCCTGATTGTACTAACGATAGGTAATTGAATACGATCTCCGATAAATAATACACCCGGAAGAGGATTCAAATACCGTGCCACTCCCCGCCGGAAGCCAAAAAACGTACCCGAAGGAACAGTCTCGCTCCCGAATCCTTATCTTTGCACCGCTGCATCGAGCGGCGGAAACCACGCGCTGCGCATGCAGAAAAACGTTCGACCATTATGACCACCTTTTTAATCTGTTTGGGACTGCTTATCGGTTCCTATTTCACCTACGCCCGCTATCTGGAACGGCAGTTCGGAGCCGACCCGAAAGCGGCCGTACCCTCCGAAACCCATCGCGACGGAGTGGACTATCTGCCGCTGCCCGCCTGGAAAACTTTTCTGATCCAGCTGCTGAACATCGCCGGACTCGGCCCCATCTTCGGCGCCCTGCTGGGAGCCATGTACGGCCCGGTCGCTTTCCTGTGGATCACCTTCGGAACGATTCTCGTCGGCGGACTGCAGGACTACGCCAGCGGCATGATCTCGCTCAAAGAGGGCGGCGTGAGCTTCCCGGAGATCGTCGGACGCTACATGGGGCTGACCGTACGGCAAGTCATGCGCGCCTTTACGCTCTTTCTGATGATACTCGTCGGCGCCGTCTTCATGGTCGGCCCCGCCGGCATCCTCGAAGGATTCACCGGACTGAGCCAGTCGGTTTGGGTCTGGATCATTCTGGCCTACTACATTTTGGCCACCCTGCTGCCCATCGACAAGATTATCGGCCGGTTCTATCCGATCTTCGGCATCGCCCTGTTCGCCATGGCGCTCGGCATCCTCGGCGTGCTGTTTGTCGGGCCTTACGAGATTCCGGACCTCTCGGCCGCATCGTTCGGCAACTTTACGGCCAATCCGCAGGGATTGCCGATTATTCCGACCCTGTTCATTACGATCGCCTGCGGTGCCGTATCGGGGTTCCACGCCACCCAGTCGCCGATGATGGCCCGGTGCGTCACCAACGAACGGCAGGGACGACCGGTCTTCTACGGCGCCATGGTCTCGGAGGGAGTTATCGCCCTGATCTGGGCCGCCATCGGGATGGCCTTCTGGGGCGGGACGGAGGGGCTGAGCGACGCGCTCGCGGCACACGGCGGGAATGCCGCCTGGGCCGTAGAGACGATTACCAATACCACGTTGGGCAAAGTCGGCGCCTTTCTGGCCCTGCTGGGCGTGGTCGTCGCACCGATCACGAGCGGCGACACGGCATTCCGCTGTGCGCGGCTCATTGCGGCAGACTTCCTGCACCTCGAACAGAAACACCTGCTGAAACGGCTCTACATCTCGCTTCCGATCTTCCTGATCGGCGTGGCCATCACCCTCATGCCGTTCGAAGTCATCTGGAAATACTTCGCCTGGGCCAACCAGGTGCTGGCCGCCATCTGCCTGTGGACGGTGACCGTCTACCTCTCCGTACGACACCGGCAGTGGGCCATCGCATTTCTTCCGGCCGCCTTTATGACCTTCATCGTCTCGTTCTACATCTTCATCGCCCGGGAAGGACTCGCACTGCCCTACTACACGGGGCTGGCGATCGGCTCGGTCATCACCCTCGTCATCGTGGCCGTCATGGGATGGTACGTGCGGAACGTCTGGCGCGGACGGGTAACCACGATATGACGGAAACGGAACCGTTTATTTTTATCGCACGATGAAAGTCACCCAGAAATTCGAATCCGGCAAGACCCGCTTCGCTTTCGAGCTCCTGCCGCCGCTCAAAGGCGACAATATCGACACGATTTTCGACACGATCGAACGGCTGGCCCCCTACCACCCGTCGTATATCAACGTCACCTACCACCGCGAGGAGGTGAAACTCATCGAGCGGCCCGACGGCCTGCTGGAGCGCCGCGTGGTGCGCAAACGGCCGGGAACGGTGGGAATCGCCGCCGCCATTACGGCGCGCTACGGCATCGACGTCGTTCCGCACCTGATTTGCGGCGGTTTCTCGAAATACGACATCGAAGACGCGCTGATCGACCTGAGTTTTCTGGGAATCGACAATATTCTGGCCTTGCGGGGAGACAACCTGCGCGGCGAACGCACCTTCCGGACGACGGAGGGGGGACACCTGCACGCTGCGGAGCTCGTCCGGCAAATCATCCGGATGAATCGGGGCGAATACCTCGACTCGGAGCTGGAACACAGCGCTCCGACAAACTTTTGCGTCGGCGTGGCCGGCTATCCGGAAAAGCACGCCGAAGCGCCGAACCTCTCGGCCGACATCGCCCACCTGAAAGCGAAAATCGATGCAGGGGCGGAATATGTAGTGACTCAGATGTTTTTTGACAACGCGAAATACTTCACCTATGTCGAAGCGTGTCGGGCGGCGGGGATCGAGGTTCCGATCGTCGCAGGCCTCAAGCCTTTCACGACGAAATCGCAGCTCTCTCTGTTGCCGCAGACGTTCGGCATCGAATTGCCGGACGAACTGGTGCGGGCGGTAGAAGGGTGTCGGGATAATGCGGCCGTGCGGGAGGTGGGGATCGAGTGGGCGGTGGCACAGGGCCGCGAGCTGATGGCTGCGGGGGTTCCGGCGCTTCACTTCTATACGATGGGCAAGGCGGACAACGTGGAACGGATCGCCCGGGCGTTGTTCTGAGTTGTTTTGAGTTGTTTTCCGACGGGTTTCGACTCGTCGAATCCCCGCCCCGGGCTACCGCGTTCACAATATAGGCACACTGAACGGCGTCGGTAACGAGGGGAACAGCTGGTCTTCGATGATCAGCGGTATAGCTGGCATATTCCTGGACTTCAGCACACAGTACCTTCGCCCCCGCAACGCGAGCAACCACGCCCTCGGTTTTCAGTTGCGTTGCCTCTCGGAATAAACGGGGCGTGCCGCACTCCCAACTGGCAGCCTCTACCCCAATTAACGGATGATTGGGCCGACAAAGCCATTTGCCCACCGCGGGCACGCGGGGCCTGCCCGGCCCGAGGGCAGTACCCTCAAACCAACGCGCGCCGACGCCTTAAGAAGCGTTTCAACTGTTTCGGCGATAGCCGAAATAGAATGAATCGCATAAGGCGCGCGAACAAGAATCGCGGACAAAAATAAGGTCGAAACCCCTGCAGCTCGAAGAGTAGCCCGGGCGAAAATCCACCGCAGTGCGGCGCCAGCGGAGGGCGCAACGAGCTCCGTCGAGTTGCAGCCCGCCGCCGGGGGTGGCGACGGACTGCGCGACCCCGTGGGTCGCACAGCACTCAGCCCAAACCACAGCCAATAGCTCCGCCCCAATTTTCGCCCAATCCTCCGACCTCTTGCTCGGCCAACGCGGCGCAAAAATCGTGTCCGCCTCACTGCGGCTCCGCTGTCGCTCCGCCACGTCCGCGCGCGGCAATTCTTGCCGAATTGGCTCACCGCCAATCGGCAGAATATGCCCTCTTTAGCGGGCGGGCGGCGGGAGAGCTCTGTGCCGGACGGAACTGCCGCTTTTTTCAAAAAGCGGCACCAAAAACTTTTGTGATAGCTACACTACACCTTATGCTTCGCAGTCCTTAGTTTTTGCTCGCGCGCTTGGGCGATTCATTCTGCTTCGGCTCTTCGCCAAAACACTTGAATCGCCTCTTTAGGCGGCGACGCGCGTCAAGCTTCGACTGACCTCAGGCCGGGCAGCCCCCCACGTATTAAAGTTATGACAACCTATACCGCAACAAAAAACGGCCTGCCCATCCGGGCAAGCCGCTGAAAACTACAAAAATCGTAGCCCCTAGGGGAATCGAACCCCTCTTCCAAGAATGAAAATCTTGTGTCCTAACCGATAGACGAAAGGGCCATCGTCAGAATGACAGTGCAAAGGTAGAACCATTTTCGGAAATTCCAAACGCCCGCCGAAAAAAATTCCAACAATTTTTCCGGCCACTCCCCTTTCTCCAAAGGGGAAAAGCTTCTCCCTTTATTCCCAAAGAAAAAAGCCCTTCGAAACCAAGTGACGCCGACGAGATCAAACCCTACAGCATTCTGATTATCAATTAAATATACCCACGCCAACCATCCCGTTCAGACAGTGCGGTTATCCGGACAGGAAGAGACGAAAGGCAACCGATACTTTGTAGCTGACGATTACCGACTTCATGCCGGCGCCCGACAAAAGTATCGGCACAAAGCGATAAATGCACCGTGAAACTCACCATCCGGCTATCCCTCCCGTATTCCGCCGACACTGCACACACCTGACCATCGCCCGTCGGCAGTCTCAATATCTTTCATCACTTTCTTCGTGATTCAAAGCGATGCACCACTTCGAGCATATCTCGGGGCAAATATGATTTCGCATTGGAAACCATTTCATCGGGAATTTCATATCGGGCTTCCGCCAGAGAGCCCACAATCGCCCCCACGGTATCGGTATCCCCACCATAGACCACCGCACGGCGAACGGCATCCTCAAAGCTCGTCGCGAGTGATGCCAGATACAAGGCCAACGGCACACATCCTTGACACGTTACATCAAAGAATCCCCTCTCCGGCAGATTGGAGAAAGCGGCATCGCCATAAAACTCTTTGGCAACACTTTCAAAAATGGCAGATGTCTTATTAATCGCCGTCCTCATCCTGAAGATGGCAACCGCTACGGCAACCGCACCTTTGATCCCTTCCGGATGGTTATGGGTAATCGCAGCGGACAACTCGGCCTGCACGCTCACATCCTGCTCATTGTCGAAGAGCCAAGCGACCGGACTGACACGCATGGCAGAACCATTCCCAAAACTATGGTACGGATATGAATCGGGACGCATCACCCAATCGAAAAAATAGTTGCCGTACGCACCCATCGGATGCGGGTATCTACGACACCATGCTCTCATTGAAGTTCGATAGTCCTGCTGATTAAGAATCGCATCGGCTACGGCTATCGTACAGATTGTATCGTCGGTGTAATTTTTATCGGTGGAAAAAATTGGGAAATGATAGTCGGTCGTGTTGTCAAACTCATAACAGCTTCCCGCAATGTCTCCGATGATAGCTCCAATCATTTTCAGTCGTTTTACCCTTATACAAAATTATAAAATTCGTCATACAGGCGCAGGAATAGATCGTATCTAATGACATTATCTCGGGGAGGACAAACTGCGCGAGACGTCTCCGGAACCGGGCACAAAAAAACCACCTGCATCCTTGCAAGTGGCTGATCCTGAGTGTGACGCCGACAGGACTCAAACCTGTAACCTTCTGATCCGTAGTCAGATGCTCTATTCAATTAAGCTACGGCGCCAATGCTTTCGCACCGCAAAAGTAGGCATTCTCCCGATATTTCCAAAATTTATATTCTCTATATTTGCAAAAATCTATCGAACATCGATGAAAACGCTCCCTGAGCTCGAAACAGCGATCATCGCCGACAACCACCGGCTCGCGCCGGACGAAGCACACCATCTTTTAAAGACAGCGGATACCGATGCACTTCGTCAGTCCGCCGACCGGATAAGAGCCCGCTTCACGGGCAACCGGATAGACACCTGCTCGATCATGAACGCCCGCAGCGGGCGTTGTTCCGAGAATTGCAAATGGTGCGCCCAGTCGGTTCATCATCAGACAAAAATCGACGTCTACCCCCTGACCGACACCGCCGAAGCCCTCCGCCACGCACAGGACAACCACGACAAAGGAGTCGGCCGTTTCTCGTTAGTGACCAGCGGACGCACCCTGACCGACCGCGAAATCGAGCAGTGCGCCGCCATCTATCGCACCATCGCGGAGCAGATGCCGGGTTTCCGCAACGGACACCTCTGCGCCTCGATGGGTCTCCTCACCCGCGAACAGCTGCAAACCCTGAAAGAGGCCGGCGTCGGACACTACCACTGCAACATCGAAACGGCCCCCTCTTACTTTCCGCAGCTCTGCACGACCCACACCTTCGACGAAAAACGACGGACGCTGCAGTGGGCTCGCGAAGCCGGCATGCGGATTTGCAGCGGCGGCATCATCGGCATGGGCGAGACGGCGGAGCAGCGACTCGAAATGGCCTTCGCCCTGCGCGAAATCGGCGCGGACTCGATTCCGATCAACGTACTGAACCCGATACCGGGCACACCGCTCGAAAACACCCCGCCCCTGTCGGACGACGACATCCTGCGCACCTTCGCCCTCTTCCGGCTGATCCACCCGACCGCCCACATCCGTTTCGCCGGCGGCCGGACACTGCTTCGGCGCGAAGTGCAGGAGCAAGCCTTGCGAGGTGGTGCGAATGCCGCCATCGTGGGCGACCTGCTCACCACCATCGGTTCCGGCGTGGCCGAAGACCGCGAGATGTTCCGCCGGTGCGGTTTCACGGAATAGCCGCGAAAGAGGTCGGGAAAGCACTTTTTCTATCGGAACAGCCTTGTTTTAGGAACGGATTTTGCATCGTTCCGGCGCAGGCACATCCAACCCACCCGGCCGACTTCCCTTCATGATCCGCAAGATCGTCAAATATGCGCTGCGCACCGCGGCCATTCTGCTCGGAATGGTCGTCTTGTGTGTAGTCGCCCTCTATCTTCCGCCGGTTCAGCGCTTTATCAAAGACAAAGCCGTCGCCTACGTTTCCGAAAATTTCGGCATGCAGCTGGCCGTCGAACGGCTGCGGCTCCGCTTCCCGCTACGGCTGGCCGTAGACGAAGCCCAGGCCGTGACCACCGGC
This sequence comes from uncultured Rikenella sp., assembly GCF_910577125.1. GTDB lineage: Bacteria > Bacteroidota > Bacteroidia > Bacteroidales > Rikenellaceae > Rikenella. The sequence continues at coordinate 13,231 of NZ_CAJTMN010000019.1, read as the reverse complement.
GGCGACACCCTGTTCCGATGCGCCTCCCTGCGCGCCGACATTGCCCTGTGGCCCCTGCTGCGGAAAGAGGTCGTCGTGCGGCAGTTCGAATTCGGCGAGACCTCCTTCCACCTGAACGACACCACGGGCGGCCTTGATCTGAGAGTCCGCGTCCGGGAGCTGGCCCTGACCGCCGACCGGATCGATCTCGCGCAGCAGACCGCCCATATCCCCTGCCTCCGGCTGAGCGGAGCCACCGTCGGCCTGACGCTGAGCGAAGCCCGGCCCGACACCGCCGCAGTCGACACCGCGGCCGCTCCACTGCGGTGGAAAATCGCCGCCGACCGGCTGCTGTTGGAGAAAATCGCGTTCGCAATGCGGAACACCTCGCCCAAGAGCGACCTGACGGCACAGGTCGAATCGGGCGAAATCGCCTCGTGCGCCGTCGACCTGGGCAATCAGTCGGTCGACGTCGGTCGGTTGAGCCTCGACGGCGGCGGATTCGCCTACCTGAGCGACACGACCGCATCGTCTCTCCCCGGACACCAGACCAAACCGGCCGACACCTCCGTTCCGGCTCCGTGGAGCATCGTCGCCGACGCCATCCGGATCGGCGACTTCTCGGTTCGCTACGGACTTCCGTGGGGAGCTCCACGACCCGGGTTCGACCCGAACCACATTGGAATCAGCGGATTAAACATTGCACTCGACTCGGCATTCAATCGCGGGACCGAGGTGCGGGCGACCCTTGCAGACCTGCGTTTCACCGAACGCTCCGGCCTCGTCGTCACCCGCACCCGCGGCGACATCCGGATGGACAGCACCGGTTACTCCCTGCAATCATTCCTGTTACAGACCGCCGCATCGACCCTCCGGGCACAAGCCCTCGTCGGGGGCGGAATCGCCTCGATGGAGCCCGCGACGCCGATCGACATCGACCTGAACCTGACTTTAGGCGCCTCCGACCTCTCGCGGTTCATCGCGTGGAACGACACCCTGCGGCGACAGCTGGGCAACCGCGCTCTCACCGTGGGAGCACAGGTCGGCGGAACGTTAAACAAGCTGAATCTGAGTCGTTTCTCCGTCGAACTACCCCGCATCTTCGCCCTCCGGGCCAGCGGCTCCGTCCAACAGGCGACCGACCCGGAACGGATGCAGGGCCGGGTCGCCCTGAACGGCGAGCTGACCGACCCGCGTTTCTTCTCGCCCCTGCTTCCCGACGGCATGACGCTGTCCCGGATGCGTCTGCGCAGCGACCTGCGGGCCGCATCCGGTCGGTTCGGAGGCCTCGCGACCCTGTGGGTCGGAACCGGGAAACTGACCGCCGAAGGTTCGTTCATCCCGCGCAGCGAACGATACACCGCCCGCATCGAAGCCGACAGTCTGCCCCTCTACGCCTTCCTGCCGACCGACTCGTCGAGTATCGCCTCCTTCGCCATCCGGGCCGACGGGCAAGGCTTCGACCCCTTCTCGTCCCGAACCGCCGCCCGGGTCGAGGCACAAATCACCCACGCCGTCTACGACCGGCTCGACTTCGGCGGCCTGTCGCTCACCGCGGCACTGGCCGACCACCGGTTCCGGGGAGAGTTCACCGGCGAAAACCGGGCCCTGAACGCCGACCTGCATTTCGGCGGGCTGCTCACACAGGCTCGGCAGGAGGCAAGCATCGAGGGCAGCATCTCTCGGCTCGATCTCGAACGGATGCACCTCGTCGCTCAACCGGCCGACGTCTCATTACGGCTCCGCGCCGCCGCATCGGCCACCGAGACCAAGGCCTATACGGCGACCGTCGAGCTCGACACCGTGCGGGTGCGCTACGGCACATTCGAAAACACGGTCGTCCGCACGACCCTCACCGCCGAAGCCGACTCGGCACATGCCCGGGCAGATGTCTCGTCCGGCGACCTGCAACTGACCTTCCGCTCCTTGACGGGCCTCGACTCGCTGGCCGGCGGTTTCGACCGGGCGATCGCCGAGATCCGGCGCCAGATCCGCGCCGGCCGGATCGACGCCGACACCCTCGGCCACACCCTGCCTCCCTTCTCGCTCGACTTCCGGGCCGGACGGAACAACATCCTGAACAATTATCTGCTCGCCCGGGGAATGGGTTTCGGGCAGGCCACCCTGACCGCCCGCACGACCCACGGCAAACCGTTCGACATCCGGGCCGAGGTAAACCGTTTCTCGACCGAAGGGATCGTACTCGACACCATTCAGGCCGGCATCGGCTCCCGGAACGGCCGTCTGCGCTACTTCGCCCGGCTGGGCAACCGCCCCGGCAACATGAACCGGCTCGGTTCGATCTTCCTCGACGGCAACGCCTCCGGGAACAAAGCCCTGATCCGGCTCGTGCAGCTCGACCGGCAGGGGCGCAAAGGGCTCGACTTCGGCCTTCGCGGCACCCTGACCAACAGTGCCGTAACCGTGAACCTCGTACCGCGGCGGCCCATCTTCGGATTCTCGGAATGGTCGGTCAACGGCGGCAACTACGTCCGCTACGCCTTCGACCGGAGCCTGACCGCCGACCTGCGGATCCAACGACCCGGGCAATCCTTCTCGCTGCAATCGTCCACGGCGAGCGACATGCCCGCCGGCAGCCTCCGGTTAGGAGTCACCGGGTTCGACATCGCAGGCGCGCTGAACCTCCTGCCCAAAGCTCCGCCGGTCGGCGGGCGATTGGGGCTCGACCTGACGTTCGGGCTGGCCGACAGCCTGCTGGCGGCACAGGGCTCGATCGCAATCGACACCCTGAGCTACGAAAACCGGTCGGCGGGCGACCTCGGCCTGCGACTCGCCTACCGCAGCGAGGTCGGCAGCGGCCAGCAAGGCTCAGCCACCCTCTCGATCGACCGGCAACCCGCCCTGTCGCTCACCGGGCACTACCATCCGGCCGACACGACACAGGCCGTGCGGCTGACCGCCGACCTGCCCGGCATTCCGCTGGAGGTGCTCAATCCGTTCCTGCCGGAAGGTTCGGGCAGTCTGACCGGGAAGCTCGCCGGACACATCGAAGCCGACGGCCCGACCGACGCCTTGCAGCTAAACGGCTCGTTGCAGTTTATCAAAACAGCCGTCGATGTGGCCGCCATCGGAACCCGGTTCGGCATTTCGGGCAACCCGATCCTCCTGCAAGGCGGACGCGTACTGTTCAACGACTGGGGCCTGATCGCTCCCAACCGACAGCCCCTGACGGTGAACGGCTACATCGACCTGCACGACTTCCAACAGATCGCCACCGACCTGCGCATCGAAGCCTCCGACTTCCAGTTGGTGAACGTGGAAAAGAACATGAGCGCAATGGTCTTCGGCCGGGCGAGCGCCGACCTCTCGGCCCGGATGCGCGGGCCGCTGGATGCGCTGAACATCCGCGGCAACGCCACCCTGCTGACCGGCACCGAGGTGACCTACGTCATGCGGGAGTCGCCCATGAGCGTCCGCGACCAGTCCCAGAACGTGGTGAACTTCACCGCCTTCAACGACACCACGACGGTCTATGCCGTCCGTCCTCCGGCCATGCTCCGCCCGACCGGCATCGACATGCTGATGAACGTTTCGATCGACCCCGACGTCGAGATTTCGGTCTACCTCTCCGAAGAGGGTCAGAACCGGATCGACCTGCACGGGGGCGGCAACCTCACCTACTCGATGAACCGGCTGGGCGACACCCGTTTCGCCGGAAAATACGAACTCTCGGGCGGCCGCGTACGGTACAGCCCGCCGGTGATCTCGACCAAGGATTTCGCCATTTCGCCGGGCGGCTACGTGAGCTGGACGGGCGACATCGCCGACCCGTCGTTCTCGATCCGGGCCGCGCAGACCCTGCGTACGACCGTCACGATGGAAGACCAGACCTCGCGTCAGGTGACCTTCCGGATCATCATCGCCATCAGCGGCTCGATGCAGCAGCTCGACGTACGGTTCGACCTCGCCGCGCCCGAAGACCTGACCCTCCAGAACCAGCTGGCCTCGCTGACCCCCGAACAACGCCAGAACCAGGCGATGAGCCTCCTGATCTACAACACCTACACCGGCCCCGGCACCTCGGCCAAGGTCAACACGGGCAACCCGCTCAACTCGTTCATCGCCAAAGAGCTGAACCAGTGGGCACAGAACAGCCTGCCGGGCGTCGATCTCTCGTTCGGCGTCGACTCCTACGACGATCCGGCGGCAGGGCCGGGCGGCACCCGAACCGACTACTCCTACAAGCTCTCGAAGAAATTCTTCGACAACCGGGTGCGGGTATCCGTAGGAGGCAAGGTGACGACGGGCGACCCGAACCAGAACGCCGCCGAGAACCTGATCGACGATATCTCGCTGGAGTACCAGCTCACGCGGCGCGACAACATGTACCTGAAGGCGTTTCGCGAGACCAACTTCGAGAGCATTCTGGAGGGCGACGTAACCGAAACGGGCGTCGGGTTCGGCGTGCGCAAGAAGATTCTGAAACTGGGCGACCTGTTCCGGCTCACCAAAGAGAAGAAAGAGGTGAAAGAGGCCCGCAAGGCGGCCCGGCAGGAGAGACGCGAAGAGAGACGACAGCAACGACAAACCGAAAAAAACGCAGCGATCCGTCCCGCCGAACCGCAGCCCGTTCCAAACGAACAACCCCGATGAAACCCCTTTTCCGACATATCCTCTGCTCCACCCTGCTGCTGGGCGGCCTGGCAGCCTTCGTTTCGTGCTCGACCACCCGGCGGCTGGGCAAAGGCGAAGTGCTCTACACCGGCGTCCGGAAGATGACCTTCACACCGGCCGAAGACAGTCTGCGGATTCCGGCCGAGGTGATCTCGGCCGTCCGGCAGCCGCTGGACGTGGCACCGAACAACGCGCTGTGGTCGCCCTACTGGCGGACGGGACTTCCCGTCCGGCTCTGGGCGTGGAACTACCTCTACACGCCGAAAGAGAAAGGGTTCAAATACTGGTTCTACAAGCGGCTGGCCAAGCCGCCGGTGCTGATCTCGAAAGTACGGCCCGAACTGCGCGTCAAAGTCACCGAACAGCTCTTCGAGAACCACGGCTACTTCGATGCCCACGGCAGCTACGAACTCGTGCCGAACAAACACAAGCCCGACCAAAAAGCGAAAGTGAACTACCGGTTCACCGTCTCGGCGCCCTACACCTACGACTCGATCGAGTACCTCACGGCACCGGGTTCCGTAGGGCGCATCGTGGACAGCCTGCACGCCGGAACGCTGCTCCGCAAAGGGGCCGTCTACAACCTCGACACGCTGGTGGCCGAACGCAACCGGATCACCACGGCGCTGCGGAGCTTAGGCTACTACTATTTCCGTCCGGAGTACATCGCCTACGACGCCGACACGACCCAGGCGCCCTACCGGGTATCGCTGCGGATGCGGTTGGCCGACGGGATTCCGCCCGCCGCCATGCGGGCCTACCGGATCGGAAGCGTACGGGTGACGCTGGTCAATCCGGCACCGGGCCCCTTCGATACGATGACCCTGGGCGACATCCGGGTGCGCTACCAGCAGCCGCTGAAGATCCGGCCGCGCATTCTGGCCGGCACGATCCGCCTGACCCCGGGCCAGGTCTTCAACGTCGAAGCCCAGAACCGCACCCAGAGCGACCTCAACAAGCTGGGGATATTCAACTCCGTCAGCCTCTCGGTGCCGCCCATCGACTCGCTGCACGAGGGACAAGACTCGCTGGACGTCCACATCTACGCGGCGTTCGACAAACCGATGCAGGCCGAGTTCGAAGCCGACCTCAGCTCCAAGTCGAACAGCTATCTGGGACCCGGCGTGACTTTCGGCCTGAGGCACAACAACATCTTCAAGGGGGGCGAGGTGCTGGCCCTCAACCTGACGGGCTCCTACGAGTGGCAGACCGGCAACAAGAGCCAGTACGAGACCCGTCCGTCAGCCATGAACTCCTATGAATTCGGGCTGAACACCTCGCTGAGCGTGCCGCGCATTCTGGCGCCGGGTTTCCGCTACCGGGGCTTCACCTACCCGGCCCACACGACCTACAAGCTCGGCGCCGACCTGATGAACCGGCCGAAATACTTCCGGATGCTCTCGGTCAACCTCTCGGCCGGTTTCGACTTCCGGACGTCGCCCTACAGCTCGCACAGCCTGACGATCTTCAAGCTGACCTACAACCAGCTGCTCCACACCTCGCACGCCTTCGACTCGACGATGCAGCAGAATCCTGCCGTGGCGCTCAGTTTCAGCAACCAGTTCATCCCGGCCATCAGCTACGCCTACACCTTCGACCGGCTGTACGGCTCGCGGCAGCGGAACCGGTTCATCTTCCAGGGGACGGTCACCGAGGCCGGGAACGTGCTGGCCGGCCTCTACGGCCTCTTCGGTTCGCACGGCGAGAAACGGCTCTTCGGCAGCCCCTTCTCGCAGTTCGTCAAGGGGACAGCCGAGGTGAAGTGGTACCACCGCGTGGGATTAGACAACTGGCTCGTTTCGCGGTTTCTGGTCGGAGCGGGCTACGCCTACGGCAACTCGAAGGTGATGCCCTACAGCGAGCAGTTCTACATCGGCGGGGCGAACAGCATCCGGGCCTTTACGGTTCGGTCGCTGGGGCCCGGGAGCTACCGGCCGCCCAAGGATATGGTCAACGGCTACTGGGATCAGACGGGGAGTTTCAAGCTGGAGGCCAACGTCGAGATGCGGTTCAAAATTCTGGGTCGCCTCGGCGGAGCGGTTTTCGTGGACGCCGGCAATATCTGGCTGCTGAAAAACGACCCTCAACGCCCCGGAGGTGTGCTGCGGGCCAAAGACTTCTGGAAAGAGATCGCCCTCGGAACGGGCGTCGGACTGCGCTACGACATCAGCGTGCTGGTGCTGCGCCTCGACATGGGGATCGGCATCCACACCCCCTATGAGAACCCGGACAAGCGCGGCTACTACAACATTTCGAAGTTCAAGGACGGACTGGGCATCCACTTAGCCATCGGCTATCCTTTCTGATGCGAACCGTCGGCCGCGGCGCGCGACAGGTAGAGCTCCGTGAGCCGCGCCACCGCATAATCGCCCAGCCGCCCGGCCGGAACCACGCACCACCCCTCCGGCCACTCACCGGCCGTCAGATCCGGAAGCTCGATCCGGTGGAACGTCGCATGGATAATGCGGTGCGACAAGACATGCTTCGGCATCCGCACCGCCCCTCTCCACACCCAATCCGCTCCGTCGACCGGCAGCGGCAGAGCCTCGAAGCCGCACTCTCCCTCCGTCTCGACCAGCGGGAATTCGTACAGTCCCCGCCAGATATCGTTCCCCTCGCGCCGACAGACCACCGTCCGCCCCTGCCGGTCGACCAGGTGCAGGTAGTTGAACCACCTCGGCGTCTGCACCGTCCGCCCCTGTTTGACCGGCCGCCCGGCCACCGTTCCGCTCCGCCGGGCCAGACACCCCGCCCTCAGCGGGCACGCCTCGCACTGCGGCGACCGCGGCGTGCAGACCAGCGCCCCGAGCTCCATCACCGCCTGATTGTACCGTCCGGCCCCTTCGCCCTTGCGTCCGGCCGTCGAGAGATACTCCTCCAGCAGCTCCTGCGCCGCCGCAGCGAACTCCTTGCGTCCGGCCGTCGTGTCGATCGGCGTCGCAATGTCCAGCAGCCGGCTCACCACCCGATAGACATTCCCGTCCACCACCGCATACGGCGCATCGGTCGAGAACGAGACAATCGCCGCCGCCGTATAATCCCCCACTCCGCGCAAAGCCCGGACTTCGGCATACTCCGTCGGGAACCTGCCCCCGTGCCGCTCCGCGACCTGTCGGGCCGCCGCATGCAGGTTACGCGCCCGGCTGTAGTAGCCCAGCCCCTGCCAGAGTTTCATCACCTCGTCCTCGCCGGCCGCCGCCAGATCGGTCACCTCCGGAAAACGCTCCACGAAACGGAGATAATACTCCATCCCCTGCGCCACCCGCGTCTGCTGGAGGATCACCTCCGAGAGCCAAATCCGATACGGGTCGCGCGTCTCGCGCCACGGCAGCGGACGGTGACTTTCACCATACCAGTCGATCAGAGCCTTGAAATCCATAGAAAACAGAAACGAACCCCGCCGAAAAATTATTTTTCCCCCTCACTTTCCGTCGGCCCGGTCAGCGGCGCCACACCGAGCCGCGCAAAGCGGATCAGATCGTCCGGCGCCAGCGCGATCTGCAACCCCCGCACCCCGGCACTGATATAAATGCGGTCGAACTGCCGGCAGCTCTCGTCGATAAAGGTCGGAAAAACACGCTTCATACCGATCGGCGAACAGCCGCCGCGGATATATCCCGTCGTTTCGAGCAGCTCGCGGAGGTGGATCATCGCCACGCTCTTATTTCCCGAGACCCGCGCCGCCGCCTTGAGATCGACCTCGCGGTCGCCCGGAATCACACAGACCAGTATCCCGTTCCGGTCGCCCCGCAAGACCAGCGTCTTGAAGACCTGCCGGACATCCTCGCCCAGCTGTTCGGCCACGTGCACCGCGTCCAGGTGCTCCTCGTCTACCGCGTAAGGCACCAGCTCGTACCTGATTCCCGCCCGGTCGAGCAGCCGGGCCGCATTGGTTTTCGTCACTTTCATACACATCAACGATTCAACAGCCGATCCGGGAAACGACACCCCTCCGGCAGACAACGCAACAGCCGCACCAACCCCTCCGCCAACCGTTCCAGCGCCTCCGGGATGCGCCACTCCGCCCGCGGATCCCCCGTCCGGTTCGACAGCGCGCGCAGTTGCAGAAACGGAATCCCCTCATCCCGGCAGACCGCAAAAAAAGCGGCCCCCTCCATCGACTCCACCGCCTCCCCCTCGCGCAGCGGCAGCGGAGAACAGGCACTGTTGGCCGACCGTCCTCCCACCACCCGGAAATGATCCCTCAGCGCCCCGACATAAGGACACTCCACCGGCTGCGCCTCCGGCAATGTGTCGAACGACTCGAAACGGCCCGTCTCGGGTCGCCACGCGCCTATATCGGCCTGCCGGTCGCTCCCGACCAGAACGACATCGTCCAGCGTGAGCGGCGTACCGGGCAATATCCCGGCGATTCCGGCCTGTATCGCCAGACAGGGGCGCCTCTCGCGAACAGCCCGCGAGACGGCGATCCCGGTCGCACCGGCCCCCATCCCACCGACCATCCACCGCACGGGCCGGTCGCCGAACCGATCGCCCACCCGGGCCCGCAAAGGCCGCTGTTCGAGCTCCGTAGCCGTGAGAAGAAGAAGGGGAGGTAGCATAACTAAAAATAAATTCGCCATACAAAGATAACCCGCCTTTGCGAATCCCGAATACCCTCTGCACCGGAAACCGACGACATCCCTTATCTTTGCACCATTATTTTTCAGACGACCATGCAACGCGACATTCGCCGGGAGCTCCAAGACCGGATCCTGATACTCGACGGCGGGCTGGGCACCCTGATCCAGGCCCGCAGACTGACCGAAACCGACTACGGCGGCCACCCCGGCTGCAACGACTACCTGGCCGTAAGCCGCCCCGACCTCCTCGAGGAGATTCACGCCGCCTATTTCGAGGCCGGCGCCGACATCGTCTCCACCGACTCGTTCAATGCCAATTCCATTTCGCTGGCCGACTACGGGCTGCAGGATCGCGTTTACGAACTGAACAAAGCCGCGGCGGCGCTGGCCCGCAGCGTGGCCGACCGGTTCGAAGCGCAGGACGGACGGCCCCGGTTCGTGGCCGGCTCCGTCGGGCCTACGAACCGGAGCGCCTCGATGTCGCCCGACGTGAACGACCCCGGCCTGCGCAACGTCACCTTCGACGAGCTGGCCGAAGGATACGCCGAACAGATGCGCGGCCTGACCGACGGGGGCGCCGACCTGATCCTGATCGAGACCGTCTTCGACACGCTCAACTGCAAAGCCGCCGTCTACGCCCTCCGCACCCTGCTGGGCAACCGTTCGATTCCGCTGATGGTCAGCGGCACAATCACCGACGCCAGCGGCCGGCTGCTCTCCGGACAGACCGTCGAGGCCTTCTACGCCTCGGTCGAGCACGGCGACCTGCTGAGCATCGGTCTGAACTGCGCGTTCGGGGCGCGGCAGATGATGCCCTACGTCGAACGGCTCGGGCGGGTGGCCAAAGGAGCCGTTTCGGCCCACCCCAACGCCGGGCTTCCGAACGTGCTGGGCGGATACGACGAGAGCGCGGAGCATATGGCCGCTATCATCGAAGAATATTTGCAGCAGGGGCTGTTGAACATCGTCGGCGGATGCTGCGGAACGACGCCGGAACACATCCGGGCGATTGCCGAGGTTGCTAAAAAATACAAACCGCGCACGTATCGCGCGCCGCGGGACAACGGCGGCGCGACGGTGCTGGCCGGCCTCGACGTCGTCCGGATCGAGCCGGCCGCCAACTTCGTGAACGTCGGCGAACGGACGAACGTGGCCGGTTCGGCCCGGTTCGCGCGGCTGATCCGCGAACGGCAGTACACCGAAGCGCTGGCCGTAGCCGCCGAACAGGTCGAAGGGGGCGCCCAGGTAATCGACGTCTGCATGGACGCGCCGATGATCGATGCCGAACGGGCGATGACCGACTTTCTGAACCTGACGGCGGCAGAACCCGAGATCGCCCAACGGCCCGTGATGATCGACTCGTCGGACTGGCGGGTCATCGAGGCCGGGCTGCGGGTCGTACAGGGAAAGGCCGTCGTCAACTCCCTCTCGCTCAAGGAGGGCGAGGAACGGTTCCTCGACCACGCGCGCCGCGTGCGGGCCTTCGGCGCGGCAGCCGTCGTGATGCTCTTCGACGAACGGGGACAGGCCGACTCCTACGAACGTAAAATCGAGGTGGCCGAACGGACCTACCAATTGCTGATCGGCGACGGATTTCCGGCCGAAGACATTATTTTCGACCCCAACATACTGGCCGTGGCCACCGGCATCGAAGAGCACGACGACTACGGACGGGCCTTTATCGAAGCGACCGCCTGGATCAAACGCCACTGCCCCGGAGCACGGGTGAGCGGCGGAGTCAGCAACCTCTCGTTCTCGTTCCGGGGCAACAACCCGGTTCGCGAAGCGATGCACTCGGTCTTCCTCTACCACGCCACCCGCGCCGGGATAGACATGGGGATCGTCAACCCCTCGATGCTCCGGATTTACGACGACATCGACCCCGAACTGCTGGAGCTGTGCGAAGACGTGGTGCTGAACCGGCGGACCGACGCGGCGGAACGGCTGACGGCATACGCCGGGGCACACGCCGCCGCAGGCAACGCACCCTCGACGGCCAGACACGACGCCTGGCGCGACGGAACGGTCGAAGAGCGGATCATCCATGCGCTGGTTCACGGCATCACAACGCACATCGAGGCAGACACCCGGGAGGCTTACGAACGATACGGTTCGGCCATCGAAGTGATCGACCGCGTGCTGATGGCCGGGATGAGCGAAGTCGGCGAACGGTTCGGAGCCGGCAAGATGTTCCTGCCCCAGGTCGTCAAGTCGGCACGGGTGATGAAACAGGCCGTCTCGGTGCTCGAACCCTTCATCTCGCACGACCGGACGACGAAACAGGGCGCCAAGCTGCTGATCGCCACGGTCAAAGGCGACGTGCACGACATCGGCAAGAACATCGTGTCGGTGGTACTGACCTGCAACGGCTACCGGGTCGTAGACCTCGGGGTCATGACGCCGCCGGAACGGATCGTGGAGGCGGCGATGGCCGAACAGGTCGATGCGGTGATCCTCTCGGGGCTGATCACCCCGTCGCTGGAAGAGATGCGCGTGGTGGCCGAACGGTTCGAACAGACCGGGCTGCGGATCCCGATCTGCGTGGGCGGCGCGACGACCTCGGAACTCCACACGGCGGTAAAAATCGCCCCCTCTTACAGCGGTCTGGTGGCCCACTCGACCGACGCGTCGAACTGCGTCCGGTTAGTGAACGGGATTTTGAAAGAGCCGGGATTTGCGGAACAGTACCGGATCCGGCAGGAGAACCTCCGGAAACAATATGCCGAACAGTCCGCCGACGGCGCCCTGCGCCCGCTGTCCGAAGCGCGGACACACCGGCTGAAACCGGATTTCAACGCCTTGACCGTGACCCTGCCCCGACAAATCGGCAAACGGGTGCTGACCCGCTATCCGCTGGCGAAGCTTGCGGAGCGGATCGACTGGAGCTATTTTTTCACGGAATGGGACCTGAGGGGGCGTTATCCGGAGATCTTCGACCACCCGACCAAAGGCGAAGAGGCCCGGCGGCTGTTCGACGATGCACAGACGATGTTGCAGCGATTACTCGCCTCGGACGACGTGCGGGCGGATGCGGTGGTGGCGATCGTGCCGGCACGCGGCGAGGAAGAGGATATCTGGCTCCGGGGCTGTTTCCATACTGACGGTGATCCCTGCGGCTGCGGCGCTCCGGAGATTCGGCTCCCTTGTCTGCGGAATCAGGATGCAGGAGCGGAATTCAATCTCTGTCTGTCGGATTTCGTATCTCCGGGGCCCGCTGCGGGAGCTCCGCAGGATCATATCGCCCTGTTCGCCTTGGGCGTAAACTGTGACTTCCGGGGCGACTCCGATTACGAGAACATCATGGCCCGCGTGCTCTGCGATCGGCTGGCAGAAGCATTCGCCAGCGAGCTTTCGGCACGGTTACGGGAAGAATGGTGGGGTTTTCCGGCCGAAACCGAAGGGCTGCGCGTGGCCATCGGCTATCCGTCGGCACCGGATCATGCGGAAAAACGACTGATCTTCGATCTGTTGGATGTCGAAGGAGAAATTCCGTTGCATCTGACGGAAAATTTCATGATGCAGCCGACCTCGGCCGTTTCGGGTTTCATCCTGGCCCATCCGGACGCACGTTATTTCCAGGTAGAACGGGTGGACGACGAACAGCTGGCCGATTATGCACGCCGTTCGGGCCGGTCGGTCGCGACGTTGCGGCGCCTGATGCCGAACCAGGTACGCTAATCCTCTCTCCGTTTATTCCGAGAGGCAACGCAACTGAATACCGTAAGACCGGCCGTATGAGCTGCTGGGATTGAACCATGCTACGACAAAGCCCAAATACACTCCGTTGATTCCTGCTGTTGCTGACGACCAAACCGATCCTTCATGTCCATATCGTCCCAATGCACCCGTATCCCGATGGCGGTAGCCCGGGGCGGGGATACAGGGTGTTTTATTGGCACATGGAATCGCCAGTCCAGAAATTTTTGAGATTGAAATTTGGAGGTTCAGAAATTTTGTCTACCTTTGCACTGCAAACAAGAGGTGCCATAGCTCAGTTGGTAGAGCAAAGGACTGAAAATCCTTGTGTCCCTGGT
>NZ_CAJTMN010000018.1 GCF_910577125.1 uncultured Rikenella sp. | reverse complement strand
ATCCTCTAAAGTTTTTCTGGTTCTCTTTGTTCACAAAGAGAACAGTACCCTCCTGTAGGCAGTGAATAGATAAAAATGCAATGAATTATGAATCGTTTGCGGACGATCTATTATTTGACCGTGTTGAGCTTGTTCACCGTGGTGATTTTTTCGGTATTCGCTGCGGTGTGGATGGCTACCGTCCTGTTCGATCGGAATCGGGTGGTGTGCCACCATGTCTCGCGGTTCTGGTCGAAGATGATCTACCGGCTCTGTCCGTGGTGGAGAGTCGAGGTGACGGGGATGGAAAACGTCATTTACGGGCGGCCGTATGTCGTGGTGTCGAACCATCAGGCGATGTTGGACATACCGCTTTTGTATGTGTTGCCCTTCAACTTCAAGTGGGTGTCGAAGCGGGAAGTGTATAAAATACCGGTTTTCGGGTGGGTGTTGTGGATGCACGGCGATGTGGCGATCGAGCGGGGGGCGTCGGCGGCGGCCAAGGCGATGATGCAGAAGTGCGAAGCCTATTTGCGGCGCGGGGTGAGTATCATTATGTTTCCCGAGGGGACGAGGACGAAGACCGGCCAAGTAAGTCTTTTCAAAGAGGGGGCGATGCGGCTGGCGCAGGAGAGCGGTGTGGATATTCTGCCGGTGGTGATCGACGGCACGTTCGATGCTTTTGGCGATGGGGGGATTGCAGCGCCGCATACGTTTCGGGTGCGGATTCTGCCGGCGATCAGTGCGAACGAAGTGTCGTGCACCCCGACACGGGAACTGCGGGATACGCTCAATACCTTGATGGGGGAGGCGCATCGGGAGATGGCGCCGCGGCATTACCGGGAAATCAATAGTTAGGAGATAAAATACAAAGATGACAGCAGTGCAAGAGGCAGTGAACGACTATTCGGAGGAGCATATCCGGACACTCGACTGGAAGGAGCATATCCGGCGGCGTCCGGGGATGTACATCGGGAAACTCGGCGACGGATCGCAGCCGGACGACGGGATCTATATCCTTATTAAAGAGGTGTTGGACAACTCGCTGGACGAGTATATGATGGGGTTCGGCAAGCAGATCGAGATCAATGTCGAGGAGACCACCGTGACCATTCGGGACTACGGACGCGGGATTCCGCTCGGAAAACTGGAAGAGGTGGCCTCGAAGATGAACACCGGGGCGAAGTACGACTCCAAAGCGTTTAAAAAATCTGTCGGACTTAACGGGGTGGGGATCAAGGCGGTGAATGCCTTGTCCTCGACCTTTACGATAACCAGTACGCGGGACGGCGAAGCGCGGACGATCGAGTTCGAGGCGGGCTCTAAGGTGGGCGAGCATACCGATGCGACCGGCGAAAAGAACGGTACCCGGGTGCAGTTCGTGGCGGACACGACCGTGTTCGGCGAGTACCGCTATAATTTCGAGTTTATCGAAGCGATGCTCCGGAACTACACCTACCTCAATGCGGGACTGGTGATCCGGTTCAACGGGGTGCCGTATCTATCGAAAAACGGGCTGCTCGATCTGCTGAACGAGAGCGTCGGAGGGGATTTCCTCTACCCGGCGATTCACCTCTCGGGAGACGATATCGAGGTGGCCATGACGCATGGGACGGGATACAACGAGACCTATTATTCGTTCGTCAACGGGCAGCACACGACGCAGGGAGGGACGCATCAGGCGGCTTTCCGGGAGGCGGTGGTAAAGACCGTCCGGGAGTTTTACAAAAAGGATTTCGATGCGGCGGATATCCGGACTTCGATTATCGCTGCTGTCAGCGTCAAGGTCGAAGAGCCGGTTTTCGAGTCGCAGACCAAAACCAAGCTGGGGTCGAAGGAGATGGGGCCTGAGGGGCCGACGGTGCGGAACTTCGTGGTCGATTTCCTGAAAGAACAGCTCGACAATTACTTGCATAAAAACCCGGAAACGGCTGATATTCTGCTGAAAAAAATTCAGGAGGCGGAAAAGGAACGCAAAGCGATCAGCGGGATTCAAAAGAAGGCGCGGGAGTTTGCCAAGAAGGTTTCGTTGCATAATAAGAAGCTGCGGGACTGTCGGATTCACTTGGGCGATAAGGATGAACGGGCCGAAGAGAGCTCGATTTTCATCACTGAGGGGGATTCGGCCAGTGGGTCGATTACCAAAAGCCGGGATGTCAATACGCAGGCGGTGTTCAGCCTCAGGGGGAAGCCGCTCAACACCTATGGGCTGACCAAGAAAATCGTCTATGAGAACGAAGAGTTCAACCTCTTGCAGGCGGCGCTGAATATCGAGGAGGATATGGACAACCTGCGGTACAACAAGGTGATTATCGCCACCGATGCCGATGTCGACGGCATGCACATCCGGTTGTTGCTGATTACCTTTTTCTTGCAGTTTTTCCCGGATATTATTCGCGGGGGGCATCTGTACATTCTGCAGACGCCGTTGTTCCGGGTGCGGAATAAAAAGGAGACGCGGTATTGCTATACCGAAACCGAGCGGCAGCAGGCCATTGCAAAACTGGGGGCCAATCCGGAAATCACGCGGTTCAAGGGGCTGGGCGAAATTTCTCCCGATGAATTCCGGGAGTTTATCGGCGAGGGGATTCGGCTCGAAAAGGTGCGGTTGACCAAGGGGGATCCGATTGCAGATTTGCTGGAGTTCTACATGGGGAAGAATACGCCGGAGCGACAGGATTTCATTATCGACAACCTGAAAATCGAGGAGGATCTGATTGAGGAGCTGGAACGGGCACAGGAACAGGAATTGATTGAAGCTGTTTAGTAGGTAGAATAGGAAAAGAATTTATAAATGAGCGAAATAGAAGAAAACGAAACGATCGGGAAGCCGGCAGAAGAGGAGAAGATCGGAAAATATGCGCAGCTAACCGATGCGGCAGTGGCGCATCGGTTGACGGGGATGTATAAGGATTGGTTTCTGGATTATGCATCCTATGTGATTCTGGAACGGGCGGTGCCGCACCTGAACGACGGGCTGAAGCCGGTTCAGCGGCGGATTCTGCACGCCATGAAGCGGATGGATGACGGGAGGTATAATAAGGTGGCCAATATTATCGGTTTCACCATGCAGTTCCACCCGCACGGGGACGCTTCGATCGGGGCGGCCTTGGTTCAGTTGGGGCAGAAAGATCTGTTGGTCGACACCCAGGGAAACTGGGGGAATATCCTGACGGGCGACGATGCGGCGGCGCCGCGTTATATCGAGGCGAGGCTCTCCAAACTGGCGTTGGACGTGGTGTTCAACCCGAAAACGACGGAGTGGATGGCTTCGTACGACGGGCGGAACCAGGAGCCGGTGACGCTGCCGGTGAAGTTCCCGCTGCTGTTGGCGCAGGGGGTCGAGGGGATTGCCGTGGGGCTGGCTTCCAAAATCCTGCCGCACAACTTTATCGAGCTGTTGGAGGCTTCGATCGCATACCTCAGGGGGGAAGAGTTTACGCTGTATCCCGATTTTTCGACGGGCGGGCTGATCGACTGCTCGCGGTACAACGACGGGCTCAGGGGCGGGGCAGTCAAGGTGCGGGCGAGGATTGCGAAACAGGATAAGAAGACGTTGGTTATTAGTGAGATACCGTATGGGGAAAGTACTTCGACCGTGATCGATTCCATTCTGAAAGCCAATGAGAAGGGGAAGATCAAGATCAAACGGGTGGACGACAATACGGCGGCCAATGTCGAAATCGTGGTTCATCTGTCGGGCGACGTATCGCCGGACAAGACCATCGATGCGCTGTATGCCTTTACGGATTGCGAGGTCTCTATCTCGCCGAACGCTTGCGTGATCGAGGATAAGAAACCGTTGTTCATGGGGGTGAGCGACATGCTGAGGCGGTCGGTGGAGAATACTAAGGGACTGCTGAAGCGGGAACTTGAAATCCGGCTCGGCGAGTTGAACGAGGAGTGGCACATGTCGTCGCTGGAGCGGATTTTCATCGAGAATCGGATCTACAACTCGATCGAGGAGTGTACGACCTGGGAGTCGGTGCTCGAAACGATCGACCGGGAGCTGACGCCGTTCAAGGCCCAGCTGAGGCGGGAGGTGACGCGCGACGATATTATCAAGCTGACGGAGATCAAAATCAAGCGGATTTCACGTTACGATGCTTTCCGGGCCGAGGAACAGATTCGGAATATCGAGGCGGAGATTGCTGAAGTGGAACATCACTTGGCGACACTAACCGACTATACGATTGCGTATTATCAAAATATCCTGAAAAAATACGGAAAGGGAAGGGAACGGAAGACCGAGATTCGGAGTTTCGACACCATCGAAGCGACCAAGGTGGTGGTGGCCAATGCCAAGTTGTACGTCAATCGGGCCGAGGGGTTCTATGGGATCGGTGCCGGGATGAAAAAGGATGAATTTGTGTGCGATTGCTCGGACATCGACGACGTGATTATCTTCAACAAGCAGGGGAAATACACGATTACGAAGGTCTCGGAAAAGGCGTTTTTCAGCAAGAACATCCTTTATATCGGTGTTTTCAAGCGGAACGACGAGCGGACGATCTACAACGTGCTCTACCGGGACGGGCTGAAGGGGGCGATTATGATGAAGCGGTGCGCCATCAAAGGGATTACGCGCGACCGGGAGTACGACATCACGAAGGGGACGGCGGGGAGCGAGGTGCTCTATATGAGCGTCAATCCGAACGGCGAGGCGGAGACGCTGAAAATCTATTTCAAACCGCGGCCGAGGCTCAAAAAATTGATTACCGACCTCAATTTCGGCGACTTGGTCATCAAGGGACGCCAGTCGCAGGGGAATCTGTTCTCGAGGTATGCGATTCACAAAATTGTGATGAAAGAGCGGGGAGCTTCGACGCTGGGAGGGCAGAATGTCTGGTTCGACCACGACATCAACCGGCTCAATACGGAGGAGCGGGGCGAGCTGTTGGGCGAGTTTGCAGGGGACGACCGGCTGGTGGTCTTTACGAAAGACGCACAGTATTATACCTCCAATTATGATTTGGGGCAGCATTTCCCGGAGAACCTGCTTTTTGTGGAGAAGTACGATCCGGAGAAGGTCTACACGGTGGTGTATATCGACAAAGAGCAGGGACTGCATTATGTCAAACGGTTCCAGGCGGAGCAGTGCGATCAGAAGCCGCAGCAGTTCGTCGAGCCTGAGAATGAGTTCGTTACCTTGAACAGCGACAAATACCCCGTATTGAAACTGCAGTACGGGGGAAAATACAACGAACGCTCTCCGGAAGTGGTTGATGCAGAAGCGTTTATCGGAGTCAAAAGTCATCGGGCCAAAGGGAAACGGCTTTCGAATCTGACCTTGTCCGAGGTGGTCTGGCTGGAATCTTTGCAGAAAGAAGCGGAACAGGAACCTGTTTCTCAGGCAGATCCGGTGGCGACTACGGTGACCGAGGTGGATACGGAAGATGAAGTTTCCATTCCGGTTGGAGAGGATAATCAGCTGGAACTATTTTAATTGTGATTTTTTATTATGCTGATTTTTCTGATCGGTTTTATGGGGAGCGGCAAAACCACGCTCGGGCGGCCTTTGGCGCATCGGCTGGGGTATGGGTTTGTCGATCTGGATAAGATGATCGAAGAAAAGGCGGAGGCGACGGTGAGTGAGATTTTTGCGGCGCGAGGCGAGGAGGGCTTTCGGGTTTTGGAACGCGCCTGTTTGGAGGAGGTGATTGCCGGCGGAGGCGATGTCGTGGTCTCGACCGGTGGCGGAACACCGTGCTTTTATGACAATATGAAGGCAATGAATGCGGGCGGAGTGACGGTTTATCTGAAGCTGGCGCCGGCAGCGTTGGCGGCTCGACTGGCGGGAGCTAAGACTTGCCGTCCGCTGGTGGCAGGGAAGTCGCCGGAGGAGCTCGTGCGGTATATTTCCGAGACGTTGGCTGTCCGCGAAGCCTACTATGGAGAGGCCAATGTCGTGGTTGCCAATCCGTCGCGGGACGTGGGGAGGCTAATTGAAATTTTAAATCCCTATTTGTCTCATTCTTAGTTGTTCTGGATGGAAAAGCTGAAGTATTACTTCTCTATGGTGAAGTTCGCCCACACGGCTTTTGCCCTGCCGTTTGCCTTGATCGGCTATGTATTGGGCGTGATGGTGAGCGGCTTTGATGGATGGATTTTGGCGGGTGTGTTGGCCTGCATGGTCTTTGCCCGGAATGCGGCGATGGGATTCAACCGGCTGATCGACAGAAGTTTCGATGCGGAAAATCCACGGACGGCTGGGCGGGAGATTCCCGCCGGAAAGATCAGTGTTCGGGCGGCGACGTGGTTCGTGATGCTCAATGCGGCGGCTTTTATGATCGTGGCCGCGACTTTCAATCGATTGACCTTTGGGCTCTCGCCGGTGGTGTTGCTGATTGTGTTGGGGTATAGTTATACCAAGCGATTTACAGCTTTATGCCACTTGGTTTTGGGGCTGGGTTTGGCGATTGCGCCTTGCGGAGCGTATATGGCCGTGACGGGAACTTTGACCCTCGTACCCGTCTGGTTGTCTGTGCTGGTGCTGACCTGGGTAACCGGATTCGACATTATTTATGCGTTGCAGGACGTGGATTTCGATCGTTCGCAACGGCTGCACTCGATTCCGGCGGCGGTAGGCGTCCGGGGCGCATTGTGGATCAGCGTCTTGTTGCATGTCGTTACGACTGTGATGGTCGTGGTGGTAGGGTGTGCTTTGGGCGGAATGCTGTATTGGGTCGGTGCTGTGATTTTTCTGGTTTTGTTGGTATACCAACACCTTATCGTTCGGCCGGACGATCTGTCGCGGATCGGGGCGATGTTCGGCATAACAAACGGCGTAGCGAGTATCGCATACGCCGTGTTCGTTATTCTCGGATTGATCCTCGGTATTTAAAGCGATTCTTTATTTCCGCCGGAACATCCATTTGAAAATCAGAATAAAGATCAATATCGAAGAGGCCCAGAGCAGGAACTTCGCATATCCCAGGTCGGAGCGCGTGTTGATCAGCAGCACCGAACCGATGAACAACCCGACGAGAATCAGGGCATAGGCCATTCTGAACCCGACGTTCCGCACCGCTTTCTGTAGCATTTCGCTGTTTTCGAAGCGGATATTGTGCCGTATCTCCCCTTGTTTCAGCTTGTAAAGGATTTCGCTGATGTCGTTCGGCAGATTGGCGGCCAGGCTGGCATAGTTTTTCAGGGTCTGGTACAGGTCTCCGGCCAGCTTCTTGGGCGAAAAACGGTGCATGATCACATCCTTGGCATAAGGGGTGATCAAGGGGGTGAACGGAATGTCCGGATCCAGCTTTTCGGCCACTTTCTGAATAGTCGCCAACGATTTGACCAACATAAAGATGCTGCCCGGTATCTGAAGTGAAAATTTCGTGATCAGATTGATGCACTGCTGAATCATCGCCGCATAATCCAGCTTCTCGATCGGTACGTGGCTGTACTGTGCGATCATTTGCTGGAGGCTGAATATCAGCTCGTCGCGTTTTTTGAAGAACCGCACGTTGCACAGCGAGATCAGGGCGTCGGCAATCGAGACCGGATCGCGCCGAACGAAACCGAGCGAGATGTTGGCCAGAAAGTCCATATCCCGCGGCGTGAGCGCTCCCACCATCCCGAAATCGATGAACGCGATGACGTTGTTCGGCAGGATGAAGATATTGCCCGCGTGTGGATCGGCGTGGAAAAATCCGTAACGTAAAATCATCGTCAGCAGGGCGTTCGCCCCGTTCAGGGCGATCTGCTGCGTATCCAGCCCGTTGGCTTTCAGCACCATCGGGTCGTCCGGCGTGATGCCCGTCACCCGCTCCATAACGAGTAGCCGCCGGGTGGTGTATTCCGTATAGACCTTCGGAATGTAGACCGTCAGGTCGTTCTCGAACATCTGTCGGAAACGGAGAATATTGGCCGCCTCGTGGCTGTAGTCCAGTTCGTGCAGGATGCTCTCGCCGAACTCGTCCACCACCCCCACAATGTCGAGTGCGGCCATCTCCGGATAGCTCTTGGCCAGCCGGGCCGCCAGAAACCGCATCAGGTAGAGGTCGAGCTTGATTTTCTGCTCGATTTTCGGCCGCCGTATCTTGACGATCACCGGCGTCCCGTCCGCCAGCGTCGCGCCGTAGACCTGGCCGATGGAGGCCGAAGCCATGCACGTGTCGTCGAACGTGGCGAACACCTTCTCGATCGGCATCCCCAGTTCGTCTTCGATCAGGCTGCGGGCCTGCCGGTCGTCGAACGGAAGTGCACGCGACTGCAATTTCTTCAGCTCTTTCCGGAACCGTTCCGACACCACATCGGGCCGATCGGCCAGAATCTGGCCGAATTTGATGTAAGTCGGCCCCAGATCTTCGATCGTCAGCCGGAGCCGCTCTTCGGTCGTATAGACCGGTTTCGATTTGCGGATGCGCCGTTTGCGGATGCGCCGTCCGATCCACGAGCGGGCGATAAGCTCGTCGAAACCCTGTCCGATGATGATGCCGGCGATTTCGCCGGCCCGTTTGATCTTCAGGTAACCTATATAGAGATTGGTCGGTTTCATCGATCGGAGAGTTTTTCCAGATTCGCATTGAGTTTGTCGATGGCCGCCGTCAGCCGGTCGATCTTCTTTTCCAGCTCGCCGTCGACCGTCCGATCGGCCGTGAGCTGCTGGAAAAAGAGTTGCTGGTCGAGCATATCGACCAGCTGGTCGATTCCGCCTGCCACTTTTTGAGCGGTCTGGGGCGAAGTGCCGACCTTGTCTTCGATCAGTCCGCTGACCCGATCGACGAATTTTTCGCGGTCGCTGGCCGCCGCCGCAATAGCGGCGCGCAGCAGGACGTTCAATGCCTGGTTCATATCGGTTGGTTCTTTTTCGGAAATTGACGATGTCGGAGCCGGAGGACTCCTCCTCAGGAGTTCCATTTGCAAATATCGGGCAAAATTATTCATGAATCCTCGTGAGGAGGGTTATTTCTCCGAATTGAATCGTTTTGGCGGAAAATTTGCTAATTTAGCCACCATGGATTGGTGGAATATCCTTATATACGCATTGCTGGTATCTTACTTTTTGCTGGTAATCGCGACGGTATTCACCGTACTGCACGAACGGCGCGACCCGATTCGGGCTTTGTCGTGGATTGCGGTGGTCATCCTGCTGCCGTTTATCGGCCTCGGGCTTTTCGTCTTTTTCGGACAGGACTATCGCAAACAGAAGATCTTCAACCGCAAGGAGATCAAAGACCTGAAGCAGTTCGAACATCTGAGTTACAGGCAGCTGAGGGAGATCGACAGCTTCTCGCATCCGGCCGTGGCTTCCAACCGGGAGATCATCACTCTGCTGCTCAACAACAACAAATCGCTCCTGACGACCGATAACCGGCTGGAGGTGCTGAACGACGGTGCGGAGACCTTTTCGTCGCTGGTCGATGCCTTGCGCCGGGCCGAGTCGTCGATCCATTTGGAGTACTATATCTTCGAAAACGACGATCTGGGCGGTGAGATCGTCGAGATTCTGAAAGCGAAGGCACGGAGCGGGGTAGAGGTGCGTTTCATCTACGACGACGTGGGGAGCTGGAACCTCAAGCGGCGTTTTATCCGTTCGCTGCGCGAGGCGGGGGTGCAGATTCACTGTTTCATGCCGGTCGTCTTCCCGTGGCTCACCAGCAAAATCAACTACCGGAACCACCGGAAGATCGTGGTGATCGACGGCCGGGTAGGGTATACCGGCGGACTGAACATCGCCGATCGTTATTTGCGGGGTACCAAATACGGCCCCTGGCGCGACACGCATCTGAAAATCGAGGGATCGGCGGTGCACATGCTGCAGCTGACATTTCTGACAGACTGGTACTTCGCGACGGGCATCCAGTTGAAGGACAAGGAGAAATACCTCGCGCCGGCCGCGCGGAATGCCGGCGATACGGCGGTGCAGATCGCCACTTCGGGGCCCGACTCGGATTGGGCGACGATTATGCAGGCCTATTTCGCGGCCATCAATAAAGCGACCGATCATATCTACATCTCGACTCCGTATTTCATGCCGGGCGAATCGCTGCTGACCGCCCTGAAGGTGGCGGCACTGAGCGGTATCGACGTGCGGATCATGCTGCCGTCGCGCTCGGACAGCAAAATCGTCTACTGGGCATCGCGGTCGTATATTACCGAACTGCTGGAGGCGCGCATCAAGGTCTACCTCTACACGGAGGGTTTCAACCACAGTAAGATCATGACCATCGACGACCATTTCAGTTCGATCGGGACGGCCAATATGGACAACCGGAGTTTCGAGGATAATTTCGAGGTGACGGCCATGATCTACGACTCGCGGGTGACGGATCGGATCGAGCAACGGTTCCTCCAGGATTTGAAGGGGTGTGTGAAACTGACGCGGAAACACTGGGCGGCACGCTCCCGGAGCGAGATGCTCAAGGAGTCGGTGGCGCGGCTCTTCAGCCCGTTGCTGTAAGCGAAAAATTTGGAGTATATTTGCTCCGTTATTTTTGTTTGATCGAAGTATGAAAAAAATATTTTTCTCTCTTTTCCTGTGTGTTGCGGCACTGAGCGGCGTGCGGGCCGCATCACCCGTACAGTTCGGCGTGAAGGGCGGGCTGTTGATCAACAGTTCGGACCTGAAATACACCTTCTCGTCCAATCACCGTTATTCCGAGAGCAGTACCAAACCGGGGTTCGAACTCGGACTTCAGGCACGGGTGCGGCTTCCACTGGGTTTCCTGATTCAGCCGGAGGTGGTTTACAGCCGTACCAGCGGGTCGTTCCCGGTCGAAACGACGGCCGACGGGACGACGACGGATGAGAAACTGAAAGTCCGTTCCAACTGGATCGAAGTGCCGGTTCTGGTGGGGTGGAAATTTTCGATCGTGCGGCTGATGGTCGGGCCGTCGTTCCGTTTCCCGATGGACGAGGTGATGAATGTCGGGTTGAAGGAGACGAAAGTGGTTCCGCGGCTCGATAACTTCGTGATGGGCTATCAGGCGGGGATCGGGGTCGATCTGGGGCGCTTGACGATCGACGCGCGGTATTGCGGCAACTTCTCGAAAATCGCCAACCAGCAGAAACAGTTGGACGATTATATCTCCGGTCTGAAAGTCAGGGAGCAGAAAGTGGCGATTTCGATCGGATACATGATTCTGAAATAGAGACTCCGTACTTCTTTATGGGCGAAAAGATCATAGACCTCGACGGAACGATCGACCCGGCGGATTTTTATGGCGTGGCGGATGCCAATTTCCACCGTCTGGTCGGAAAATTCCCGGAGCTGAAAATCGTGGCGCGGGGCGGGACGCTGAAACTGCTGGGATCGGCGGAACAGATTGCCCGTTTCGAAGAGCGGTTTGCGCAGCTGGTCGCTTATTTTCGTCGTTATGGACATCTTTCGCCGGAAGTGGTGGATCAGATTTTCGACGTGCCGTCGGCCGACCGAACTCTCGCCGGCGAGGGCGATGCGGCGGCAGAGGATGTGATCGTCTACGGGAACAACGGGAATATCGTTCGTGCCCGGACGCCCAATCAGCGGAAACTGGTGGAGCTGTATGCGAAAAACGACCTGCTGTTTGCCGTCGGGCCGGCGGGGAGCGGGAAAACCTATACGGCGATTGCCCTGGCGGTGCGGGCTTTGAAAAATAAAGAGGTGCGGCGGATTATCCTGACCCGTCCGGCGGTGGAGGCGGGCGAGAAGCTGGGTTTTCTGCCGGGGGATATGAAAGAGAAGCTCGACCCCTATCTGCAACCGCTCTACGATGCGTTGAACGACATGATTCCGCCCAAGAAACTGCAGGACTATATGGCGGAGGGGATCGTGCAGATCGCGCCGCTGGCTTATATGCGCGGGCGGACGCTGGACAATGCGTTCGTCATTCTGGACGAGGCGCAGAATACCCTCTTGTCGCAAATCAAGATGTTTCTGACCCGGATGGGACGCAACGCGAAATTTATCGTGACCGGAGATGTCACGCAGGTCGATTTGCCCCATCAGGGAGATTCGGGGCTGATGCCGGCCATCGGGATGTTGCGCGGAATCCGGGGGATCGGTGTCGTGGAGTTCGACAAACAGGATATCGTGCGGCACGAACTGGTGAAACATATTGTGCAGGCGTTCGAGAAACACGGCGCGGCGCGGGATTGAAACGACGAAAAATACTAAATCACACAAGTCATAAAATGGCGAAAGCATTGGTAAAGACCGATCTGCACTTCGACGGTCAGAAATCTTTGTACGAAGGCAAAGTGCGCGATGTGTACAACATCGACGACAAATATTTGGCCATGGTGGTCACCGACCGCATCTCGGCGTTCGATGTGGTGCTGCCGAAAGGGATTCCGTTCAAGGGGCAGGTGTTGAACCAGATTGCAGCCAAGGCGCTGGATGCGACAGCCGATATTTGTCCGAACTGGAAGATCGCTTCGCCCGATCCGATGGTGACGGTGGGGTACAAGTGCGAACCGTTCGCCGTGGAGATGATCGTGCGGGGCTACCTGACCGGAAGCTCGTGGCGGGATTACAAGGCGGGGGCCCGGTCGATCTGCGGGGTGCCGCTGCCGGAGGGGATGCACGAACATCAGAAATTTGAGAAGCCGATCATTACGCCGACCACTAAGGCGGAGCTGGGACTTCATGACGAAAATATCTCGAAAGAGGATATTATTGCCCGGGGGTTGGTTTCTGCGGAGGATTATGCGGTACTCGAAAAATATGCCATGCAGCTCTTCGAACGCGGGACGGAGATTGCGGCGAAACACGGCTTGATTCTGGTGGACACGAAGTACGAGTTCGGGAAGAAAGACGGCGAGATTTATCTGATCGACGAGGTGCATACTCCGGACAGCTCGCGTTATTTCTATGCCGACGGCTATCAGGAGCGTTTCGATCGGGGCGAGCAGCAGCGGCAGCTTTCCAAAGAGTTCGTACGCGAGTGGCTGATGGAACACGGTTTCCAGGGGCGCAAGGGGGATGTGATGCCGGAGCTGACGGATGCGTTTGTGGACAGTGTGAGCGAGCGCTATATCGAACTGTACGAGCATATTACGGGCGAGAAGTTCGATCGCGGCGTGGAACCGGCGACGGAGGAACGGATCGCGAACAATGTGAAAAATATGCTGGCGCGGCTGGTGTAGGCGGCGGTGCAAAGAAACGAAGCGCGGCTCTTTCCCGGGTATGGGAAAGAGCCGCGCTGCATTTTGCAGGGTGCGAGACCTGCGAAATTATCTTTTCTCCAACGGTTTGTATTCCGCTGCCGGAGCGACATTCTTATAGGCCGGCCGGATAATGCGCCGGCTGTCGAAATTCAGCTCCTCGATCCGGTGCGCCACCCATCCGGCGATGCGCGACATGGCGAACAGCGGCGTATAGACCTCCCGCGGCAGGCCGATCATGTCGTACACGAAGCCCGAATAAAAGTCCACGTTGGCGCACACCTTTTTGTTTACCGAATGGCCTTTGAATTCCATGAAGCTCTCCACGGCCAGCCGTTCGATGGATTCGAGGAACGCGAACTCCTTCTCCCGTCCTTTCTCCTGTGCCAGCGAGCGCGCCATCTCCTTGAGCAGCAGTGCGCGCGGGTCGGAAATCGTGTAGACGGCGTGTCCGATCCCGTAAATCAGCCCTTTCTTGTCGTAGACCTCCTTGCGTAGCATCCGCATCAGGTAGGTCTTGATTTCCGTCTCGTCCGTCCAGTCCGAAATGGTCTCCCGCAAATGGGCGAACATGTCGATCACCTGCAAATTGGCCCCCCCGTGCAACGGCCCTTTCAGCGAACCGATCGCCGCCGCAATCGACGAATAGGTGTCCGTTCCCGACGAGCTGGTCACCCGCGTCGTGAAGGTCGAGTTGTTCCCCCCGCCGTGTTCCGCATGCAGAATCAGGCACAGGTCCAATACTTTGACATCCAGCGGGGTATATCCTTTGGAACCCTTCATCATGTAGATGAAGTTTTCGGCCAGCGAGAAGCCCGGTTTCGGAATCCGGATGTGCAGCGAGCCCCCGTTTTTGTTGTGGTTCATCGTGTGGTAGGCGTAAGCGATGATCGACGGAAACTTCGCGATCAGGTCTACCGACTGCCGCACCAGATTGTCGCGCGAGGTATCGTCCGCATGCTCGTCGAACGCATAGAGTACCAGCACCGAACGCGCCAGGATGTTCATGATGTCGTTCCCGTAGAGCTGCAGGATGTTCATCTTGGCCGCATGCCGCAAAACCATCTGTTCGTTAAGCAGATTGGTGAACGTCTCCAGCTCCTCGCGATCCGGCAGATAACCCGACAGAAGCAAAAAGGCTGTCTCTTCGTATCCCAGCCGGTTTTCGGCCTGCACCCCGTGCACCAGATCCGACACCTCGATCCCCCGGTAGAGCAGTTTGCCGGGAATGGCTTTCAATCCTTTGCCGTCGGCCAGCCGTTCGTAGCCCACCACGTCGCCGATGTTAGTCAACCCGACCAGCACCCCCGAATGATCCTCATTGCGCAGTCCTCGTTTCACGCCGAAGCATTTGAAGAGGTCGTTCTCGATCCGCGAAGTCTCCTTGACGGTTTCCGAGAGTTTGTATATCAAATAGTCTTTATTCATCTCCTTTGTCGTTAATTTTCGCGATCAACAGATCGGCAAACTCGCTGGTCGAGAGCCGGGTGCCGTTCTCCATGAACCGCACCAGATCGTAGGTCGCTTTCCCTTCGACGAACGCACTCTCCATCGCCCGTATAATCGCCTCTCCGGCCTCTGCCCACCCCATGTATTGGAGCATCATGACCGCCGAGAGCAGGAGCGAGCAGGGGTTGGCCTTGTTCTTGCCCGCATGGATCGGCGCCGTCCCGTGCGTCGCCTCGAAAATCGCATGCCCCGTGGTGTAGTTGATATTCGCCCCCGGTGCGATCCCGATGCCGCCGACCATCGCCGCCAGCTGATCCGAAATATAGTCGCCGTTCAAATTGAGTGTAGCGATCACCGAGAATTCCCGCGGTTTGAGCAGCGTCCACTGCAGGAAAGCGTCCGCAATGGCATCCTTTATAATCACCTTGCCCGCCGCCACGGCAGCTTCCTGAGCCGCATTCGCCGCCTCTTCTCCCTCCGCCTTCTTGATCCGTTCCCATTCGGCCCATGTGAAAGTCTGTCCGCCGAACTCCCGTTCCGCCAGTTCATACCCCCAGTTCTTAAACGACCCCTCGGTGAACTTCATGATATTCCCTTTGTGCACCAAAGTCACGGATGGCAGTTTGTGCTCGATGGCATACCGGATCGCCGCCCGCACGAGCCGTTCCGTCCCCTCCCGCGAAACCGGCTTGATGCCGAACGAAGAGGTTTCCGGGAAACGGATCTTCCGTACTCCCATCTCGTTGATCAGAAATTCCCGCAACCTGATCGCCTCCGGCGTCCCCGTCTGCCACTCGATTCCGGCATAGATATCCTCCGTATTCTCCCGGAAGATCACCATATCGACATCCTGCGGCCGCTTGAGCGGCGTCACCACCCCCTGAAAATAGCGCGTCGGCCGCTGGCAGACGTACAAATCGAGCTCCTGCCGCAGAGCGACATTCAATGACCGGATCCCTCCGCCGATCGGCGTGGTCAGCGGCCCTTTGATTCCCACCAAATACTCCCGAAAAGCCGCCAGCGTCTCTTCCGGAAGCCAGTTCCCCGTCCGGTCGAACGCTTTCTGACCAGCCAGCACCTCACGCCACTCGATACGGCGTTTGCCGCCGTAGCAGGTCGCCACCGCCGCATCTACGATCCGTCGTGTGGCCGGCCAGATATCCACCCCGATACCGTCTCCTTCGATAAAAGGGATGACCGGGCTGTCCGGTACCTCCAAAACTCCGTTTTTGATGGTTATCTTATTCATTTTCTTTCGTTTTTTTGCTCAGTAAGTTGAGTGCGCTGCCGGCCCGGAACCAGGCGATCTGCAGGTCGTTATAGGTGTGTTCCGCTTCGAAACTTTCGGTAGTCCCGTCCGTGTGTTGCAACACGACGGTCATCGGAACCCCCGGCGCAAACTCTTTCAGGCCGAGTATCGAAATCGTATCGTCCTCCCGCACCTTCTCCCAGTCCGCCTTATGGGCGAAAGTCAGGGCCAGGATTCCCTGTTTCTTGAGGTTGGTCTCATGAATCCGGGCGAACGACTGCGCCAGCACCGTTTTCACGCCCAAGAACCGCGGCTCCATCGCCGCATGTTCCCGCGACGAGCCTTCGCCGTAGTTCTCCTGCGCCACCACGATGCTCCCCAGCCCTTTGGCCTTATAGTCCTTCGCTACGGTCGAGACTTTGTCGTATGTCTGCCCCGGCAGCGTCGGATTCAATACGCAGTTCACCGCATCCCGTCCCTCCGCCGCAAAAGCGTTGGTCGCCCCCATCAGCAGGTTGTCTGAAATATTTTCGAGGTGTCCCCGGAACCTGAGCCAAGGCCCGGCCATCGAGATATGGTCGGTGGTGCATTTTCCCCGCGTTTTGATCAGCAGTCGCAGCCCCTCGAAATCCTCTCCGTCCCACGCCCCGAACGGTTCCAGCCGTTGCAACCGCTTCGACCCCGGCGCAATAGCCACCGTAACCGAAGAGCCGTCCGCTGCCGGTGCCTGATAACCCGGATCGTCCACCGCGAACCCTGCGGCCGGCAGTTCGCTGCCCTGAGGCGCATCCAGCCGCACCGGATTACCCTCCTTGTCGGGTATCGTGTCGGTCAGCGGGTTGAAGGTAATACGTCCTGCAATCGTCATGGCCGTCACCATCTCCGGCGAGGCGATAAAAGCATGGGTTTTCGGATTTCCGTCGTTCCGCGCGGCGAAGTTCCGGTTGAAGCTCGTCACGATCGAGTTCGCCCGTGTCGCGTCGTCTGTATGCCGTTTCCACTGCCCGATGCAGGCCCCGCACGCATTCGCCATGACGATGCCTCCGATCGCCTCGAAGTCCCGCAGCATCCCGTCCCGCTCTGCCGTGTAACGCACCTGTTCCGATCCCGGCGTCACGATGTATTGTGCCTGAACGGTCAACCCTTTTTCCGTTGCCTGTCGTGCCACCGAAGCCGCCCGGGTCAGGTCTTCGTACGAGGAGTCGGTGCACGATCCGATCAGGCCGACCTCCATCCGTTCCGGATAGCCCTTCTCGCGGGCCATGCGCACGAATTCCGAGATCGGTGCCGCCGCATCCGGCGTGAACGGCCCGTTGATATACGGTTCCAGCGTCGAAAGGTCGATCTCGATCACCCGGTCGTAGTAGCGTTCCGGATGCTCCAGCACCGTAGCGTCTGCCTGCAGGCAGCTTTCTGCGACTGCGTCGGCCAGCTCGGCCACATCGCTCCGTCCGGTCGCCCGCAGGTAGTCGCCCATCCGGCCGTCGTACGGAAAGAGCGAGGTCGTCGCTCCCACCTCCGCGCCCATGTTGCAGATCGTGGCTTTCCCGGTCGCCGAGATGGTCTCCGTTCCCGGCCCGAAGTATTCGATAATGGCGTTCGTCCCTCCCTTGACGGTCAGGATGCCGGCCAGTTTCAGAATCACATCTTTCGGCGATGTCCAGCCCCCCAGCCGCCCCGTCAGCCGCACGCCGATAATGCGCGGCATCTTCAGCTCCCATGCCATTCCGGCCATCACGTCCGCCGCATCGGCTCCGCCGACCCCCACGGCGATCATCCCCATCCCGCCGGCGTTCGGCGTATGCGAATCGGTGCCGATCATCATCCCGCCCGGAAAGGCGTAGTTTTCGAGCACCACCTGATGAATAATCCCGGCTCCCGGCCGCCAGAATCCGATTCCGTATTTGTTCGACACCGACGACAAAAAGTCATAGACCTCCCGATTGACCTCCCGGGCAGCCGCCAGGTCGGTGCTCGCACCCCGATCGGCCAGAATCAGGTGGTCGCAGTGTACTGTGGTCGGCACCGCCACCCGTTCGCGCCCGGCATTCATGAACTGGAGCAGAGCCATCTGTGCCGTCGCATCCTGCATGGCCACCCGATCCGGAGCGAAATGGACATAGTCCTCGCCGCGCCGGAAAACCGGCCGCTGGGTGTCGTCGGCCAGATGGGTCAGCAGAATTTTCTCGGCCAGTGTCAGGGCATGTCCGGTCGTCCGCCGCGCCCGATCTACTCCGTCGGGCATCGCGGCATACCGCTGCCGGATCATCTCGATGTCGAATGTCATAGGAGGGGTTATTAAAAATTTTTCGTAATTCCGTTTCCGGGCGCAATATACGAAAAACAGCGGGATTTACCCGCTGTTTTGTGTAAGGATGAGCAGAATCGGTGGAATCTGTTAAATTATTCCAATACGAAGCGTACCGTCACATTCTGATTGATCCGCACATCGTTGAATTTGATGTTCGACAGGGCGTCCTCCTGAATGGCATTGCCGGTGGCAACTTTACTCATCGCCAATCCGCGAACCATTCCGTTCAACAAATCCGGAGCCGAGGAGTAGGACTGGATGTAAATGGCTTTGCCGATCCGCTGTCCGAGAGCCGCAGCGAGTTCCGATGCGGTGATCTGGGCATTCCGCATCGCTTTGACACGAACCTGTGCCTGGAGTTCCTTCAGGTCGCTCCGCGTGCTCTGGCTCAGCGACGCATCCGAGATACCGTTCGCCTGCAACTCGTCGAACACCGCTTCCACCTGATTCGGTTCGGTCAACGTCAGGAGGTAGTTCTTATATTGATAGATGTCTTTTCGCTTGCCGTTGGCGTTCGACTGGCTCGTGATGACCAGCTGTTTCTTGATGTCCACCCCTGCGGCATTCAGAGCCGTCGCCAACGAGCGTTCCAATTCGGCGATGGTGGTCTTTC
Organism: uncultured Rikenella sp.; assembly: GCF_910577125.1. Lineage (GTDB taxonomy): Bacteria > Bacteroidota > Bacteroidia > Bacteroidales > Rikenellaceae > Rikenella. Next base: position 11,663 of record NZ_CAJTMN010000018.1, on the reverse strand, counting down.
CCTTGCTCGGCTCTTCCGAGATGCTGATGGCGATGCGGAATTTGTTGGGCATCACCGACGTATCGGCCGAGCTGTTGATTTCGACATACGGAATCTGTTCGTTGTTGTTCTGGGCCCATGCGCTCCCGGCACCGATCATCAGGAGTGCCGAAGCGATAAAAAGCATTTTTTTCATGACTTTTATCCGATTAAGTATTTGTGATAAGGCAGTTTCTGCAATAACCGTACCACCCCGGCCGAAACCGTGAAAGCCAGCAGGGCGATCAGCGGAATCTGAAGGTAAGGCGGCAGCGGTATGTAGTCGTTGACGATGTCGTATCCCACCTGCACGATAAAAAAGTGGCACAGGTAGATGCCGAACGTCAGCCCGGCCCACCGTCCGAGCCGTTCCTGTGTCCGTAGGTTCGAAATCCGAACCGTCTGCAGGGCCGTGAATACGCCGTAGGTCATCAAGAAGACGCTGAATCCGGTGAAAAACCACGGGATTTCGAGGTAGGCGTAGTCGGTCGGGAAATACCTCTGTGTCCAGAGGTATCCGCCGCAGGTCAGGGCGTATCCCGCGGCGAAACAGACGGCCGATCGAATCCATATTTGTTTCTTGGATCGCTCGGAGGGGTAAAGGTTTAAATAGTGGGCCAAAATCAGGTATCCGAGAAAGCCGCTGACGTAATAGAACGTTCCGAACGGATTCCAGTCGCATTCGCCGAAAATGCCGGTGTGCCCGTAGTTGCCGACGTACCCGAAAAACGGCGCTAGAACCCGGATATAGGGAATGAAGAGGGTGAAACCCCAGAGGTACAGGAACCGTTTCAAGTCTTTGCGGGACGCCTGAGCCACCCACGGCGAGACGATCGGCAGGATCAGGTACAATCCGACCAGCATATAGAGGTACCACAGCGGGGTGGTAGCGTAATTGAAGTTCAGCGGGAACGAGGCGATGTAATACCAGGCATTCGTCCCCTCGGTGTGTCCGTAGGCCCGGTAGAAAAGGGGCGTCAGGAGGCTCCAGAGCAGCAAAGGCCATAAGATGCGTCCCAGCCGCCGGCGGTAGAAAGTGCTCATATCCGTCCGGACCGGCAGAAGCAGCACGCCGGAGATCATGACGAACAACGGTACGCAGGCGCGCATCAGGCTGTCCCAGCAGACGCCCGACAGAAAGGCTGTCCGGTCTTCGTCGAAACGGGCGACGAAAAAATCGCCGCTGTGGGAAAAGACTACCATAAAACAGGCCGCGATGCGAAGCACATCGAGCCAGGGTATGCGGGTCGAAGAATTATTTTGCATAACAGACAAAGATAATTTTTTCCGCCGAGAAGTTGGCAGTTTGAGCGAAAAGGGCTATTTTGCAAGAAAAACATTTCCCATGAAACTTTTCGACAGGGAGAACTGGACGCGCCGGGCAGTGCTCAGGGGATTGGGCTGGGCTTATGGTGTCATGATCTTTACCGAGATTGTCAATTATTTTAGTTTCAATTATTTCGGCTTCACTCAATCACCTTGGCGATGGGAGGTAGTCGTCATCAAATTAGTCATTTGGACGCTCTTCGGCTTGACCTTCGGCCGGTGGCTCATGCTGAAATTGGAACAGAAAAAATAATTTAAAATCCAATTTGAAAAACGCATGATCCGATTTGAAAACGTATCGTTCGGCTACCGGAACGGATGGTTGTTCCGCGGGTTGAACCTCGAACTGCGTCGCGGGGCGATCTACGGTCTGCTGGGGAAGAATGGGGCGGGGAAGAGTACACTGCTGAAATTGGCGGCCGGGCTGTTGTTTCCGAATACGGGCGAAATATCGGTGCTGGGACGGACGCCGAAACGGCGTGAACCGACCTTTTTGTCCCGGATTTTTCTGGTGCCCGAGGAGTTCGACCTGCCGCGGATGAATATGCGGGAATATGCCCGAGTGTACGGTTGCTTTTATCCCGATTTTTCGGGCGGGCAGCTGGCGGAACTGATGCGTGAGCTGGAGGTCTCGGAGACTCAGCCGTTCCAGCAGATGTCGCTCGGACAGAAGAAAAAGGCCTGTATCGCTTTTGCCATCGCCTGTCGCACGCCGCTGCTGCTGATGGACGAGCCGACCAACGGGCTGGACATCCCGTCGAAGAGCGCTTTCCGGCGGGTGGTCGCTTCGGTGATGAACGAGAATCGGACGATCGTGATCTCGACCCATCAGGTGCGCGATCTGGATCGGCTGATCGATTCGGTGGTGGTGCTGGATGAGAGTGAAATTCTGCTGAATGCCACGACGGAGGAGATTACCCGGCGGTTGCAGTTCGTGCGGCTGGAGGAGGGCGAGCAGGCGTTATATGCCGAGGAGACGATCCACGGACGGTGGGGAGTGCGACCGAACGAGTCGGGAGCGGATTCTCCGTTGGATATGGAGTTGTTGTTCAACGCTGCGATCGCGAACCGCGAGGCGATGAAAAATCTTTTCAATCGATCGGAGAGATGAGAAACGATGCTTTTTCCTGGAGACGGCTGGGCCGGGTGGCCCGCGCCGAGCTGGCGGGCGAGCGGCGCGCATGGGGTTTGAGGCTGGGCGGATGCCTGCTTTTCTGCCTCATGATTTATATGGCGTGGAACACGAATGTGTTTTTTGGCCGCGATGACATCCACGACGGATTCGGGTATATCATGCCGCGCCTGATTGTCGGAGTGGGGTGGGGGATTGCCGTGATGTTCAATATATCGCGCAGTTTCAGACGTTATTCTTCTCACGGGCGGGCGGTCGAGGCGTTTATGGTGCCGGCAACGCGGAGCGAAAAATTCGTGTGGACGGTGTTGAAAAATTTAGTGGCCGTCCCTTTGATCCTGTTGGCGATCGTCGGACTGAACGACCTGTTTTGGGCGGAATGGCTGGGATTCGACAGCCTGTTTACCCTCTTGGCGGAGGGCTTTCGATCGCTCCTGAAAGATACCCGGGCTGCCTGGTGGGGCCTGATGATGATTTTATACGGATTGCACTTTCTCTCCACGATGGCTTTTTTTCTGGCGGGAGCGGCGGTTTTCCGTCGGCATCCCTTTTTGTGGACGGTAGTGGTGCAATTCGTGCTGTGCAATCCGTTGAGTTTCATGCTGACGCTGGCGCCTTACCTGACATGGTTCGCCCTGCCGCGGATCAACGGGGCGGTGACGCTGAATCTGATTACTCTGGGGCTCTGTGTTTTGTGGATGTGTATCGCCTGGTGGCGGTTTTCGAAACTGCAACTAAGAAAATAACAAAACGGAAAATATAATTTATGCGGGCGATCTTTCATTAAAAAGGTCGCTCGTTTTATCTTATCGCAGCTTGTTCTGGTCGAAATAGGGGCCGGCCCACAGGAAAAAGAGCGTCAGCCCGATGCACAGCAGGAAGGTGCCGAGCAGAAAGGCCGACGAATAGGAGGTGTGCTGAGCGATAATTCCTCCTAACAGCACCCCCAATCCTACGCCTAAATCCCAAGCGGTCAGATAGGTGGCATTCGCCGTCCCCCGTTGGTTGTGATGGGCCAGATTGATGAACATCGTCTGGAGGGTCGGGCAGAGCAGCCCGTATCCGACGCCGATCGCAACGCCGCAGCCGTAGAACGTAAGCGGGTGTTTCAAAAAGACGAAACATAAGAAACTGACGATCAGCAAAGCTATTCCCGCCTTGCTGACCTCTGTCAGATAGCCCCGGTTGATGAGTTTTCCCGATATCAGGCGCGACACGACCAAGCCGCCCGACAGACAGACGAAAAACATCCCTGTTCCGCTCGTCAGCCCCACCTCTTCGACTCCGTACACCGCCACATAGGTGCTCAGGACACCGTAAGCGAACGACAGGAAGACGGTCGTCACCGCTCCCGGAATTCCTTTGAGCAGCAGGAACCGGTCGAGCGAGAGGGTCTGTTTGGCTCCCACGGCCTCCGTCTTCTTCTCCCGCACGAGCGATCCGACGCCCAGTCCGATCAGGCCCACTCCCAGAGCAGTGGCGAAGATCCAGTTATAGTCCGGCGTGGCATCGTGAATCATCAGGGCCGCCATCGGGCCGATGGCCATAGCCAGATTGGTCGATACGCCGAAATAGCCGATCCCCTCGCCGCGTCTGGAGGCCGGCATGACGTCGATCGCCACGGTATTGACCGAGACGGTCACCATGCCGAATGCCATTCCGTGGGTGGCGCGCAGGATGATAAATGCCGCCAGCACGCCTGCCAGCATATAGCCGCCGAAATAGGAGATGAAAAAGGCATAGCAGATCATCAGGAGCGGTTTCCGCGGAAAGCTGTCCACCATGAATCCGGCGAAGGGCCGGAAGAGCAGCGCCATGATGGTATAAGAGGAGAGAATCAGCCCTGCCGCCGATTTCGTGACGGCGAACCGGTCGGCCAGATACATCGGCAGGATCGGCAACAGCATGTAGAATGCGAAAAACAGCAGGAAGTTCGCGCCGCAAGCTGCCAAGAAGCTGCCGGTCCATAATTTGTCTTTCACCATGGGGGTCAAAAGGAGAATTAGGTATCCGGCCGCAAAGGTAGGGAATTATTGGCAAAGCGGGGATTGCCCACCGGCAATCCCCGCTTGGGGAGAGTATCAGTTTTCGATGTGTTGATAGCTACTGCCGGGAAGTTCCTTGAAAAGTACCGAATCCGGGATGACCTGAGGGTGGTGCTTCGGTGTGGACGTTTTCGTCGGGACGGCCTCTCTGTGAAGAATTACTTTGACCGGTTTCCGGTTGCGCACCCAGTTGTTTTCGGTGTCGAGGTAGAAGTGATCGGGACAATCCTTCAGGAGTTTCGTGGCCACCGTCACCCCCTCCTCCTGCTCTTTTGCACTCAGGTAAACCGTGACTTCGCCGTTTTTGTAGGTTGTCGCCGAATTCTTGGCTTTGTTTTTCTGATTGGTATGGACGGTGAGTGGCGAACCTTGGGAAAGGGCCAGAACCGGAGTGCCGTCTCCGCTACTCGATAAAACGGAAATGTTGTTTTTCTCTATGGCATGGGCTTCTTTTCCGGAAACTGTACGGGCTGCATATCGCCCCGATGAATTCTTGGCATTTTTGGTCGTGACGATGATGACCCCTCCGCGTGCCCGTTCGCCGTATGCACGGATGGCGGTTTCTCCTTTGAGAACCGTGATGGATTCAAATTCAAGCGTATTGAGTTCTTCCGATTTAGTGCATTCGACACCATCGACGATGTAGATCGGCGGCACTTTCGAAGTGTCGGCCTGGGGAGTGGTCCGTACGGTGATGGCCTCCTCCGTTTGATAAATCTTTGTTCCGGCGACGGAGTCCGCCGGCTGTTCCCGAGGTGTTTTGGATTTAAGATTTTGACCGTCTTTTATCACCGTTTTGGCTGCGGCGAGCAACTCGCGAAGCGTGTCGAATTCCGGTTCCTGGATTTTCCGGCCGTCGAGATAACGTACCTCGACCGGCTCTTCGAAGACGGTTTTGGAGTCCAGCGTGTCGACAGTCGGTAGGACGGTTTCAGTGGGTTGCGGCTGCGAAGAAACGGGGTCGGAAGCCTTGGCGGTGAGCGAGAAAGCGCCCAACAGCGCACCGGTGAAGAGGGGCAGAGCAGCCAGTCGGAGGTATCCTCCGAGGCGACTCCTGCGTGCTGAAAGTGTCATCATTTTAAGTCGTTTTTTGGTGAGTGAATAGCACAGCGCGTTGGCCGTCCCGGGATAAATGCCTGCCTCTGTGCCGATTAAAAGGTCTATATAAGGGCCGACGGCATTCCCCTCGCGGATCAACCGGCCGCAGTGCCAAGCCGCCGGATGGAACCACAGCACTGCCCGCCACAGATTCATCCACAACAGGTCGAACGAGTGGCCGTGGGCGATGTGGCTGCGCTCGTGGGCCAGAATCGACACCAGCATCGGTGACCCCTCGAACCGTCGGTCGACGAAAATGCGTCCGAAAACAGAGTAAGCTCCCGCCACTTTATCCGAAAAGAGCACCTCTCCGACGCGGGTATGCCTGATTCGGCGCATGACGCGCACGATCCCGACCCCTTGAAATCCCAAGAAAAGTGCGACTCCGACCCCGTATAGTACAGCCAGCCCCAAGCCCCATTCCACAGGCGCCGGTACAGCGACTGCCGGCATCTCCATCGCTTCCGGCGCCGGAAATACGGTCGTTTCGACGAAAACCGTCTCCGCAACCTCCCGCGCCGGTAACAGCGGGATACGCAGCAGCGGCAGCAACAGGCCCACGGGAAACATCCCCAACAGGTATCCCCTCGCTGCTCCCAGCGGAATGCGCCGGTGAAGCAGGAGAGCGTAGAACAGCCACAAGGCTGCGATACACAGCTGGACATCGATCAGGTATCCTTGAGAAAACATGACGCAAACGTTTGAAGAAGTTATTTTTCAGAGGCTTCCACCAGCTGTCGGGCCACGCGTTTCAGCTCCTCGTACTGCTCGACCGTCAGCGATCCGCTCTCGGCCAGAAACGAAAGCACCTGTCCCGGCGAGTCGTTGAAAAAGTTGCGCACCACGCGCTGCATAAAGCGCGACCGGTATTCGTCACGTCCCACCGCCGGATAGTACCGATGACTTTTGCCGACCACCCGGTGGGCGAGAAATCCTTTGGTTTCCAGTGTCCGGATGACCGTCGAGACGGTCGTATAGGCCGGCCGCGGCTCCCGAAACGCTTCGACCACCTCGCCCAGAAAGGCTTCGTTCAGCCGCCAGACGATCTGCATCACCTCCAGCTCGGCCCGGGTCAGTTCAGCCGGTTGTTCTCTCTTTTTCATGCGGTATTCGATTTTTGGTACTACAAAAATAGTCATAGTTTCGATAACTACAACTATAATTTTAGTTTTTCGAAAAATATTTTTTACCACGAGTGTCCGTAAGCCGCAGAATTACTTGCGTTCGGAGTAGCTGAGCACCCGCTCGTTGTTGAATCGTTGAAAGGCTCGGAATTCCGTTTCGATCAGCGGTCGCGGATAGCTCATCAGAAAGAGCCGGTGGGGCTCGGTCGTCGGCCGAAACGAGGGGTGAATGTGTTCGTAGGTATAGTTCGGACACATCCCGTTCGCCAGATAGAAACGCTCGCGGCGGCGCGAAACCTCGTCCTGCGGCGGGTCGATCTCCAGCAGCATAAGGCGGGAGTCATCCCCTTGAAGCAGTTTCAGGGCCTGAGAACCGTACCCTCCGCCCCGTTTTCCGGGTGCGATGGCGAAGTGTTCGCCGAACCGGAAGAGGGTGCCGTCGGCGGTCTCCCACTCCCACCACGAAAGCAGACCGACGAGCTCGTTCCGTTCGACGATCAGGTGATAGTGAAAAGCCGGATCTTTCAATGCACGCAGATGTTCCGCCAGCGGGCGGCGCTCGCAAAGCGGAAAACTCTGTTCATAGATTGCCCAAGCCGCTTCGGCCAGCGGGTGGGAGTGGTCGCCGAGGCGAATCAGGTCGAGCGTTTTTTCGGGAAACGGCATAACGTGGAGTCAAACGTGTGTGTCAAAGATACATGATTCCGTCGTGAAAATGGAGCTGGACGAAGAGGAGCATGTAGATGACCGACAGAATCAGCGCGACCATAAAACAGTCTTTGACCGTCCGGGCATCCTTGCGTTCGACGAATTTTTCGCCCAGCCACCCTCCGAATCCGCCGCCGAGAGCCACGCAGGCGCCCAGCTCCCAGTCGATGTGTCCGAACCAGACGAAAACGGCCAGTGCGAACGGGGTGACGATCATGCTCATGTAGGTCTTGATCGCCTCGGCCGTCCGGGTCGCGGTGTGAAGCCGAGTGACCAGAATATAGTACATCAGATAAGCCATGCCGGCCTGAATCATGCCGCAGTAGAGTCCTAACAGGAGAAAAATGCCGTAGTCTGCCAGACGCGACCGTCCCACGGGATCGTCCGTTTTGTCGGGAGGGTTGGCGGGCGGAGGCGAGAAGAAGGTGAAGAGAATCGTCAGGATCATCACCCCGATGAAAATCCAGTTGAAGATGACGCCGGCGATCCGGACGGCGAAAAAGGCACCGGCTATGGCTCCCAGCACCAGGGTGACCGAGAGTATGGCGGCTTCGCGATGCGGAATGCGCCGATGGGTCAGGTAGCGGAGATAGCCCATCGTATATTGCGTCATCACGCCCACCCGGTTCGTTCCGTTGGCCACGCCGGGAGGCAGGCCCAGCCCGATCAGCATCGGCAGCGAGATGAGCGAGCCGGCTCCTCCGATTTCGCTGACGATGCCGCTGGCCAGGCCGGCCACGACGGCGGCTATGTGGTGCGTGAGAATCGTTTCCATAATGGGGGCGAAAACACAGGGATGTCGCGCAAATTACATGCCAGATAAAACAGCGAGGCGGTTCCTTGGTAGGGTCAAAGGAACCGCACTCGCTGTTGCGGCAGGTGTCGAGAGCGATATAACCTATTTTCTCGGAGTCAGCACCAGATCCAACCCGTCATTGCTCAGGATAAAACCGTCTTCGGTTTTCGTCAATCGACAATTTTGTATTCTTTCTTCACTCCACCGGACAAACAGGCTGTCGTTTCTGACTTCCCATTTTCCCGTTGCCGTTTCGGCGTTTTCTCCCAGCGATTGCGTCGTTTGGACGGTTCCGTCCGGATGGAAATCCATCTCTATTTTGGACTGTGAGAATATCGCCGCTGCCATTTTTACCGCAGCGTCATCCAATAAGGAGTCGGGTAACACAAGTTTCGCGTCGTAAGCGCCGACCAGCTCTTTTTCGATGCCGGTTTTGCCGGAGCAGGCAACCAGCGCTGCTGCAGCTGCGATTGCCAGAAAGAATGTCTTCATTCGGTTTCGTTGTTTGGACAAACATAGCTAATTTTTTACAAAGCTGACAAAATCCGCCGGGCGATCCGGTTCAATGGGACGGGAATCCGCAGCTCATCCGCCAGCCGACATAGCGTACCGGCGAAAATGTCGATTTCGGTCGGTCGGCCCGCTTCGACATCCTGCAACATGGAGCTTTTGCCCTCCGGATTCATCGACCGGATGGTTTCGACGGCGCGATCGACCATCTCGTCCGCCTGTGCGATACCGATCGCCCGGGCGACGGCCGCCGCTTCGTTCATCAGATCGACGGCCAGCATCATGGCCCGGTCGTTGCGCTGCAGGTGTCCGTAGGGGCAGCGGAGCAGGGCGGTGGTCTGGTTGCAGCCGATGTTGATGACGAACTTCTGCCACATAGCTGCACGCATATCTTCCGGGATCGAGTAGGGGATTTCGGCTCGTTCGAACAGCTGCCTGACTCGTTCAGCGGCAGGCGACAGGGTAAGGTTTTGCGCCTCGCCGAAGTAGATGCGGTAATTTCCGTCGTGCGTGATTCGGTTCCCCTCCCGCAGGCTCGGATGGCCTAAAAAATAGGAGTATAGTACATGCGCTTCAGGGAAACGCGCTGCGATCGTCTCTTCGCTTTCGATGCCGTTCAACAACGAGAGTACGATGGTCTCGGACCCGATGAAAGGCGCAAGCATGTCGAGAGCCGCCGGCAACGAGGAGGCTTTAGTAGCGATGAGAATCAGTTCTTTGTGGTCGGGCTTGGCCGCAAATGAAAAGTCGTATCGTTCCCCGTTGAAAATCGTTCCCTCGCGGCGCATCCGTTCGCGCCGCCGTTCGTCGGCGATAACCGAGAAACCGGAGCCTAAAGCGCTCCGGAGTCGGACAGCCAAAGGAGTCCCTACGGCTCCGAGGCCGAGGAGCGATACTCGTTCGATCTGTTTCATACCTGCAAAGATGAACTTTTTTTGCCAATCGGGCTGATAATCTGCCCCGAAACCGCTACTTTTGTGGCCGTGCCGCCCGCTGTGGAGCGGGTGGGCGGATTTATTTCAACAAGATGCAGAAAATCAAAAACATCGCAATCATTGCGCACGTCGACCACGGCAAGACGACGATGGTGGATAAAATGATCCTCCAGGCCAAGCTGGTGCGGGATCAGGAGAAATCGCAGACGCTGATTCTGGACAACAACGACCTCGAACGCGAACGGGGTATCACGATTCTGGCGAAAAACGTATCGATTCACTATAAGGACTACAAAATCAATATCATCGACACGCCGGGCCACGCCGATTTCGGCGGCGAGGTGGAGCGGGTGCTCAATATGGCGGACGGGGTGCTGCTGCTGGTGGACGCTTTCGAGGGAACGATGCCCCAGACGCGCTTCGTGCTTCAGAAGGCGCTGGAGATGGGACTCAAACCGATCGTCGTCATCAACAAGGTCGATAAACAGAACTGCCGGCCGGAGGAGGTCAACGAACAGGTCTTCGACCTGATGTTCAGCCTCGATGCGACGGAAGAACAGCTCGATTTCAAGACCATCTACGGGAGCGCCAAGAACGGCTGGATGTCTACGGATTGGAAGACGCCGACGACGGATATCCTCCCGTTGCTGGATTGCATCATCGACGAGATTCCGACGGCGCAGGTGGTGGAAGGGACGCCGCAGATGCTGATTACGTCGCTCGAATATTCGCCGTACGTGGGGCGGATCGCCGTGGGACGTCTGAGCCGAGGGACGTTGAAGGCAGGACAAAACGTTTCGCTGGTGAAGCGGGACGGAACGGTCGAAAAGTCGAAAATCCGCGAGCTGATGACTTTCGAGGGGCTGGGCAAGGAGAAGGTCGAAGAGGTGCAGTGCGGCGATATTTGTGCGGTGGTGGGGATCGACGGATTCGAGATCGGGGATACGATCGCCGACTTCGAGAATCCGGAACAACTCACGCCGATCGCCATCGACGAACCGACCATGAGTATGTTGTTCACGATCAACGACTCGCCGTTTTTCGGCAAGGAGGGGAAATACGTCACGTCGCGGCATATCAAGGAGCGTCTGGATCGGGAGCTGGAAAAGAACCTGGCTCTCAAGGTGAAGCCGGGCTCGACGGCCGATTCGTTCCGGGTGTTCGGGCGCGGGGTGCTACACATCAGCGTCCTGATCGAGACGATGCGGCGCGAGGGCTACGAATTGCAGGTGGGACAGCCCAAGGTGGTGGACAAGGTCATCAACGGGCAGCGGTGCGAGCCGATCGAACACTTGACGGTCGACCTGCCGGAAGAGATGGCGGGCAAGGCGATCGAGATGGCGACGAGGCGCAAGGGGGTATTGCTGCACATCGACCATCGCGGTGACCGGGCGCATCTGGATTTCGATATCCCGGCGCGGGGGATTATCGGTCTGCGGAGCAATCTGCTCACAGCGACGGCGGGCGAGGCGGTGGTGGCGCACCGGTTCAAAGGGTTCGAACCCTATCGGGGCGAGATCGAGGGGCGTTCCAACGGGTCGCTTATCGCGGCGGAGAGCGGAACGGCGTTTGCCTATGCGATCAGCAAGTTGCAGGATCGGGGACGGTTCTTCATCTCGCCGGGCGACGAGGTTTATGCGGGGCAGGTGATCGGTGAAAGTACGCGGGCCGAAGATATTTGCGTGAATGTCTGCAAGTCGAAGAAGCTGACCAACATGCGGGCTTCGGGTTCGGACGAAAAATCGACGGTCTCGCCGCCGGTGATCTTCTCGCTGGAAGAGACGCTGGAATATATCCAGGAGGACGAATACGCGGAAATTACGCCGACGTCGATCCGGATGCGCAAAATCCTGCTCTCGGAAACGGATCGCAAACGCGCCGGTAAGGCTTAACCCTTCGTTTGTTTGCACCTTATCTGGAGGGTACTGTTCTTTCTGTGAACAGAAAGAACCAAAGAAACTTTAGAGGATG
>NZ_CAJTMN010000017.1 GCF_910577125.1 uncultured Rikenella sp. | reverse complement strand
GCGACCCGCAGGGTCGCGCAGTCCGACGCCCCGGCAGGCGGAGGGCTGCAACTCGCCAAAGCTCGTTGCGCACTCCGCTGGCGCCGAACTGCGGTGAGACTGGAACAAACGCGATTCCGAGAGAACCGCCGGCCTCGGTCTTGGGGTAGAGGCTGCTATTTCGGAGTGCCCGAAGGCACCGGCGCGGGGGAGGCGTGCCGAGGACGAATGGCAGAGAATTGGGCCAAGTTTTTGCGGCTCGCAGAGCCGCGCCCGGACGCCTCCCCACGGGAGGCCCGCAACACACCGCTTGCGCGTTGAGAATTGCGGTCGCTCCCGAGCGTCCGGCCGCATGAAGAAAGTCAGGTACTACGGTAGCGGCTACCAGTAAAAGATGCAATGCCTTTCTCCTGCTATGGGTGAATCCGGCCCGCGCGCCCCAGACGGGGCGCAGGGTTCGGTCTTGTTTTTCCCGCGCGCCTTGGAAAATCTTATTCAAAAGCGTACCCCGCTTTTGAATGATTTTCCAGTTAAGGCGACGGCGCGCGGGCTTGTCAATGCTTGCTTCAGGCGGGCGGGCGACTGTCGAGCTTCGAGCCGGACGGAACTGCGCTCGGGCCGCGCGGGCCCCACTTGGTAAGGCGAAGTGAGCCCTAACAAAACACCCTGTGGGTGCGTGGACGGGCGAAACTTGCGTTTCGCTGCGGCTGTGTCGGCCCAATAGGGTAGAGGCTGCCAATTGGGAGTGCGGCACGCACCGTTTATTCCGAGAGGCAACGCAACTGAAAACCGTAGGCGCGGCTGTCCGCGTTGCTGGGATAGAGTGCCGTCGCGTTGAAGTTCAAGTACATGCCACGGTAGTGGTCGACCGAAGCGTAGGACGCGGACGACCAACTGTACCCGTGGTTGCCGACGCCCACCGGATCGCCCGAGCTCGAATGGCGGTTGCCCGGGGCGGGGACATCCGACACACCGCACCGACGGCAACCCGACCGAAAATAAGATAACCCCTGCAAAAGAGAAAGATATGACCAACGTACGGATACTGTGGGTGGACGACGAGATCGAACTCCTCAAACCCCACCTCCTGTTTTTGCAGAACAAAGGCTACGAAGTCGAAACCAGCAACAACGGCTACGATGCCATCGAGCTCGTGCAGCAACGCCCCTTCGACCTCATCATCCTCGACGAGATGATGCCCGGAATGACCGGACTCGAAACCCTGCCCCGCATCAAAGAGCACGCCCCCACGACCCCCGTCGTGATGGTCACCAAGTCCGAAGAAGAGAACATCATGGACAAAGCCGTCGGCTCGAAAATCGCCGACTACCTCATCAAACCCGTCAATCCGAACCAGGTGCTGCTCTCCATCAAGAAAAACGTCCACCAGCAGCAGCTCGTCTCCGAAAAGAGCACCGCCGACTACCGCTCCGACTTCGGCAAGATCTCCGTCTCGCTCTCCGGCGCCCGGACTTTCGGCGAATGGCTCGACATCTACCGCCGCCTCGTCCAGTGGGACATCGAGCTCTCGGAATCCAACGACAGCAGCGTCCGCGAGATCCTCTCCTACCAGTTCAAAGAGGCCAACGACCTCTATGCCCGCTTCGTGCGCGACCACTACCTCGGCTGGTTCGACGACAACGACCCCGAACGACCCGTACTGTCACACACCCTCCTGCGCCAGAAACTCTTCCCCGTGGTCGACAAATCGAAAAAGACCACCTTCCTGCTGATCGACAACTTCCGGTACGACCAGTGGCTGATGATCCGGCCCCTGCTGCACAACTACTTCGACATCGCCGGCGAAGAGTTCTACTGCGCCATCCTGCCCACCGCGACCCAGTACGCCCGGAACGCCCTGTTCGCCGGGCTGACCCCGCTCGCCATCTCGAAACTGATGCCCGACCTCTGGCTGAACGACAACCAGGAGGGAGGCAAGAACCGCTACGAAGAGGAGTTCCTCCGGCGACAGCTCCAGCAACTCGGAAAACCCTACCGGATGAGCTTCGACAAGCTCGTACGGCCGGAGCAGGGGAAAAAACTGCTCGAAAACATCGACCGGCTCTCGAACGTAGACCTCTCGGTGGTGGTCTACAACTTCCTCGATATCCTCTCCCACGCCCGCACCGAGAGCGAAATCATCCGCGAGCTGGCCGAAGAGGAGGTCGCCTTCCGGTCGCTCACCCGGTCGTGGTTCGAGCACTCCGACCTGTGGGAGATCATGAAGCAGCTCTCGGAACGCGAACACACCATCGTCATCACCTCCGACCACGGCACCATCCGGGTGGACAACCCGGTGAAGGTGATCGGCGACCGCGAGACCTCGCCGAACCTGCGCTACAAGAGCGGACGCAACCTCAACTACGACGCCAAGCAGGTCTTCGCCATCACGCGCCCCGAGGAGGCCCACCTCCCCAAGTCGAACCTCACTTCGACCTACATCTTCGCCTACGACCACGACTTCCTGGTCTACCCGAACAACTTCAACCAGCACGTGCGGTACTACAAAAACACCTTCCAACACGGCGGCATCTCGATGGAAGAGATGATGGTGCCGTACATCGTCCTGAACCCGAAATAGACCGTTTTCGCTCCGAAAATCGTATCTTGCACCCATGAAACGCAACCCCACCACACAGTCGATCACGATCAAAGGCCTGTCCGACCTGCCGGAGGCGGCGGAAGCCGTACTGGACGAGGCCGCCTCGCGCGGAGCGACGATCATCGCCTTCTACGGCGCGATGGGAGCCGGAAAAACGACCCTGATCAAGGAGATCTGCCGCCAGCGGGGCGTAGATGCCCAGGAGGTGACCAGTCCGTCGTTCGCCATCGTGAACTCCTACCACGCAGCTTCGCCTGCGGGCGAGGAACCGGCGAAAGAGGAGACGGTCTACCATTTCGATTTCTACCGGATCCGGTCGGTGGAGGAGGCCTACGATTTCGGATACGAGGAGTATTTCTTCAGCGGCGACCTCTGTCTGGTGGAGTGGCCGGAGAAGATCGAGGAGTTGTTGCCCGAAGAGGCGATGCGGATTCGCCTGACGGCGGTGGACGAAGACACGCGCGAGCTGGTGTTCGAGTGAGCCGCAGCACCCCGCCCCGGGCTGCCGCGACTTCGGTCGCGCGGGCTGGGAGGGCGTAGCAAGGTATGTCGGCCGCGGGTACAGTTGGTCGTATACGCCGATGAACCGTCACGGTGCTGTATTTGGACTTTGGCACACAGCACCTCTACCCCGGCAACGCGCACAATCGCGCCCACGGTTTTCAGTTGCGTTGCCTCTCGGAATAAACGGGGCGGGTCGCACTCACAAATGGCCGGGTCTACCCTAACAGACAGCCTCTACCCTGAACTACACTTAAATCGCCCCCCTACTTCTAACCCCACGACCGGCAAAGCCCCTTGCTCACTCCGCCCGTTGTGCTTCGAGCCACCCGGCCGCTGAGCGACGTATGCGAATCGTCGCGGTATTGCCGACCTTCACCGGCATGGTCACGATTTTCCGGGCCGCGACCGCTGCCGAATCCGTCTGCCCCGTCCGCAGATAGATCCGGAAAAGACCGTCATAAGGCCGTAACCGGGAAGGAATCATCTGTGCCGACCGGCGATAATAATCCGCCGCCCGGTCGATGCTGTCCGCTTCGAGCAGCCGATCCCCCAAATCCGTATAGAATTCCGCGACCGGCAACCGCCGGGCCTGCCGTTCCAGCCACGGCAAAGCGGCCGGATCGTACCGCCGCATCCGCTCCGAGACCTTTTGCAGCCGGACGTAATGACTTCTATCCGTTCTGCCGGCCCGACCGATCGCCCACAACACACAGGCCCCGCCGAGCGCCGCAACCAGTCCGACCGGTAACGCCGCCCGCCAAGCGACCGTCCGCCCCGATACGGCCGGACGGTTCGCACATCGGGCCAGTATCGCCCCCGCCACCACCCCGAAAGCCGGAAAAGTCAGCGGATAAGAAAACAGACCGAACACCCCCAGCCCCACCAGCAATACCCTCCCCTGCCTCTGCGTTTCGGTCCCTCCGCCCCACAGCGCCGCTCCGACAAGCAACAACGCCAACACCCCTCCGACCGCCCCCTGTTCACAGACGATGCCGATCAGTTCGTTGAACGGCACACTCACCTGGTCGGCCACCGCAACGAAACGCGACCCGGGATTCCGGGCAAAATAGTCCGCCTGTGCAAACATGTAACGCTCCGGGAAGGTACCGATCCCATGGCCGACAAGCGGCCTTTGCGCAATCACCTCCGCCGACACCCGCCAAATCAGAAGCCGCCCGTCCGCCGACTCTTTTTTGTAGCCGTACAACAGCCCGACACCGAGCACCCCCACTGCCGCCGTCGTCCAGAGTATCGAGCGTTTACAGCGAAATCGCCGGCCCGGGAGAGTCGAAAAAAGAGCCACGGCCAAACCGACCCATGCCGCCCGGGAATCGGTCAGCCACAGAGCGATACCGATGACCAGCCCGCCGACTCCGAAGAGAACCGCCTGACTTTTCCGCCCCTCGCGTCCGGCCTGTTCCGCCAGCACCGCCGCCGCCAGCATCGCGACACACAGCCATCCGCCGAGCGGGCCCGGATTGGGGAACGAACCGGTCAGCCCGTAATACGAATGTCTCGAAACGACCCACCCGGCACACTGAGCGAACGCGATTCCGCTCTGGACGAGTCCGGAGACGAAGATCGCCGGCAGCAATCCGGCCGTTCCCGCCATCCGGAAAAAACCATAGGCGACAAAACCCGCAAAGCCGGTCAATACCGGATAGGGATCGGTCTCGCCCGGCCCGATGAAGGCCACCTGCAAGATAAACCATCCGCCACAAAGCCCCACTCCCCCATCCACCCAGTTCCACGGCCGGCGCGCCCCGGTGCAGGCCGCGGTCAGCACCGCCGCCGCGAACAACCCCAGCGCAACACCGGTCAGCAGGAGTCTCTCCGACGTAACAGCCCCGCTCGCACCGGTGTCGAACAGCGGCCAGCAGACGATCAGCATACCGAACAAGATTTGCCATACGGCAGAGATATGTGGACGGTGAATCATACGGATTTTTCGAAGATACAAAAATCCCCGGCACGGGTTCGCAAGAGAGATGGATCCGGATTTTTGCTGCGAACGGTGCCGGGGAAATCTTATAAAAACTATTTCAGCTCAAACGGAAGCCCCCTCTTGCAACCGAAAAGCTTCGAGAAAACATTACCACTTCATCATAAAAAATGACACATCCGTAACGATATAATCCTTCAAACATTCGTACAACTTAGGCCCTAACGGGAGGCCATCCTCTTCTTCAATGCGACATAAATCATAAAAATTATGCCGATAAGGAGGAGCGAAATCCACTGAAATAGAGGCATAAGGCTGTTTCTTCATAACTCTCAAATTCATTTCTTCTTCAGTGATAAAATACAGCGATGCTCCCGTAACCAAGTATTTGTCTTCGTCCTTGGTCGGCCAGTTCCCCGTATCTGAAAAAAGTATCCGCCCCACAGGGATTTGCGTTCTCCACTCTTCGACCAGTTTAGAAAATGGCTGTCCGATAAACCGGGCTTTCCCCTCTGCAAAGTTTCGCTTTACATAGGTCACCGTATCACCGCCGCATTCGACCAACGTTACTTTTTCCTGAGCCTGAACGGCTGTCATCGAGAATATCGACAACAACAGAAATATCATGCGTCTCATAAAGCATTCAGGAACGACACATCCGTAACGATATAATCCTTCAAACATTCGTACAACTTAGGCCCTAACGGGAGGCTATCCTCTTCTTCAATGCGACATAAATCATAAAAATTATGACGATAAGGAGGGGCAAAAGAGGCGTGAATCGTTGCATACATTTTTCTTTGCATCACCCTTAAATTTTTCTCCTCCTCCGTAATAAAATACAGTGTCGCTCCCGTAACCAAGTATTTGTCTTCGTCCTTGGTCGGCCAGTTCCCCGTATTCGAAAAGAGTATCCAGCCGACAGGAATTTGCGTTCTCCACTCTTCGACCAGTTTGGAAAAAGGCTGTCCGATAAACCGGGCTTTCCCCTCTACAAAGTTTCGCTTTACATAGGTCACCGTATCGCCGCCGCATTCAGCCAACGTTACTTGTTGCTGAGCCTGGACGGCTGTCATCGAGAATATCGACAACAACAGAAATATCATGCGTCTCATCATCTGTTTGTAATTAAGTGGTTAAATTCTATTTACAAATGGTCGGGAAATATTCTCCCTTTTGATTCGTACTCACGCCATACGCTTCGAATTGGGATGCCCCCGCACCTTTTTTGGAGAGTATGATTCCCGCATCTCCCCGATCCAAAACACAAGCCAATGCCGCGCAAGAACGTTCGTTATCCGATACATTTTGAATCGAACTCATCCGCATACTGGCATCTTTCCACAATCGCCCCGCAGAACAATCTTCATCAAACTCATTGCCATTCAGACGATTATTCCGATAAAACGCCAAGGCTTTGTCCGGGTCGGTAATTTGCAGGCAATATACCTCTTTCCCGACAAAGACAAAGCTGGCTTGCATCTGCTTCGAATCTTGCAACGACTCGGCCAAAACCATAATATCCCGGGCGGAGGGTTGAGTCATATGTGCCGTCGGATGACTGTGCACCATGGCAATCGTATATTCGGAAGAGGAGATAATGACGTCCTCATCCGGAGTATTCGCGCTTTGGATGGGTTGAAGCAATATACCTCCAGTTGTATATCCTTGCAACACCGTCGAGTGTTCGACATCGGGACGTTTTTTCATCATGGCTTCAAAATCGGAGAACGCAATACAATTGTTTATATTGGCATTCTTGGAACATCCGCTCAAAAGGGTAAACAATTGCGTCGAGGCTTTTTTGGCACTGACGTCATTGTCGTTGCATTTGATATCTATTTTGGTCGGATTTCCCCGATTGGTAGAAGTATTGTGATTTCCACTGCCGGAAGGACGTATGATAATCGGAGAGGTGTATTCGATCGGATTCGGATTTCCGGTCGGCAATCCGGTCGGACGAGGATTAAAAGTCACTGTAATAATCCACGGCCGACTCGTATGCGGAGCCGTTACGGTCACATCCTCCGAAACAATTCCCCAATCTAATATATCTTCGGCGTTTAACAGGTAAGCCGTCGGCGTACCGGCCTGGAACGAGACATCCTCCATCACTTCGTCCATCACCGTCATCACACTGTCCGCATTCTCGCGGGTTACCCGCGGGAAATAGTCGTGTCGCACCACCCGACCGTCCCGATAATCCGAAATCGCCACCGGCACCCCATCCAGCGTCTGGTAGACCACAAAACCGGAAAACAAACCCTTCGATCCGGCATACCGGAACTCACGGGCGATATCCTTGTGTCGGGCATAGTACTCCGGCGTCGGAACGATCGAGGCAATGTAGCAGAACGCCTTGTAGTCCGAGGTGTCCCGCCATTTTTTCACCACCAGCTTCTGGGTGATGTCCACCGTCCGCCGGACAGTGTCCCCCTTTTCGTTCACCCGGCGAAACACCGCCGTAAAGATAAAGTGCGGGTCGATCGGCACGTCGGCACCGTCCATCTCCCGGTTGGCGCCGATCCGGGCCTTGTTCCACAGCGGTGTGAAATCGCCCGGCAACATCCCCACCGGACGGTCTCCCGACGCCCGGGTCATCGTCGGCAGACTCTGCGCATACTGCCATTCGAAAAAGTCCTGCGCCTCGCCGACCG
Source organism: uncultured Rikenella sp. (assembly GCF_910577125.1). Lineage (GTDB taxonomy): Bacteria > Bacteroidota > Bacteroidia > Bacteroidales > Rikenellaceae > Rikenella. Next base: position 22,851 of record NZ_CAJTMN010000017.1, on the reverse strand, counting down.
TCAGGGTCGGTTCGACGGCATCGGGTCCATCCGCCCCGAAACGTTCGTGTCGGCAGGCCCAGACCAGGACGCCTGCAACCACCGCCGACAAACCGTACAAGAGTAGTTTGTGCTTCATACTGCGATAAATTTAATTAATAGACCCATCCCCCACGCAATTAACCAAAACGCGAAATAAATATATGAATTTATATTCAAAAAACAACACTACAACCATTGTCATTCATTTTTGAGCAGCAGCACCGGATTTTGGCAGGTAGTTTTCCAGCTCTGCAGAGTCGTTATGAGGGATGTGACCACAAGGACGATCACCCCCGAGAGCAGGAACACCCAAAATCCCAAATCGATTCTATACGCAAAATTCTGGAGCCACTTATCCATCCCGTACACCGCTACCGGCACGGCAATAACGAACGCCACCACCTTCCGCGCGACCTGCCCATTCAGCATCCGCAGTATTTCGGGAACGGTCGCCCCGTTGACCTTTCGAACGGCGATCTCCCGGGCTCTCTGCCGGACAAGATAAAGCGACATGGCGAAGATCCCCATGATAAGAATCAGACCGGTCAAGGCGGCAAAGGTGACCATCAACCGCGACAACCTTTCTTCCGCCGTATGCCGGCCGGCAACCTCCCGGTCGGCGAACACCAGCTCCGCCGGCTGGTTATGGGTGAACTCGGCATAGACCTCCCGGATCGTCCGGGCCGTTTCGTACAGGTCGGCCGAGGCATGCACCCGGACGATATAGGACGAGGGTATCTCCCCGTCGCCCAACTTCCCGATCAGCAGAGGCTTGACATTTTTCGAGAATCCCTCTTTAAACAGCCAATAATCCCGTTTCAGATCCTCCGTGATGCGCTGCTTCTGCCCCGGCAGATCCGCGCCCCGTCTCTCCAGCAGATACAAGGCGAAACTCGAATTTCCCCAACTCTGCAATACATTCTGCCCCTGGAACAAAGCCAGGCTGTTGTAATTGACAATCAGATCGACCTCCGGGAAGTGCGTCCGGTGCGGGATGTCGGACATAATGCCCGTGATCGCATGCTTCTGTCCGTACAGCAGCAGCTCTTTCCCCACGGGATCCGCACCGGCGTAGAACCGATTCGCAAAAGCCCGCGAGATCACGACGGAATTCCGGGGAACCAAAACCTGCGAGGCCTCTCCGGCCTCCAGGCCAAAAGAAAAGACGTCGAAAAAAGAGGAATCGGCAAAGACCGTCCGCGTCCGGATGATCGTCTGCGGGTCGACCTCCACGTTCAGTTCCAGCGAAGTAGCCCGCACAAAATTCTCGATCTGCGGATAACGCTCTTTCAGATACGGCCCGACCGGATTGGCCGCCGTATAAGCTCGTCATGTCCGAACAGATAGATCCGGTCGGCATTCGCGTGGAACGCATCCGCCGACAACTCCTGTCTGACATAGAAGCCGAGCACGATGACGAACGTCAGGGAGACCGCAAAGCCGAACAGGCAGATCGACGTGTAGAGCCTGTTGCGCTTCAGGAACCGGATGTACGTCCTGAGGAGGGAGTTCATATCGACAGAAACATGTTAGCGCGTCCGACAAAAATTGCCGAAAACCCGCTCGGCCCGAGGCAGCGAGGAGTTCCCGGCAATAAAGATTTAGCATGGATATGAACCAAACTCAGGTTATCCCTCCGCCACCAGTTCCTCTTCCGCCCGGAGGAAACGGTCGAACCCGAACCGGCCCAACGCCTCCGCCATCAACGCATCCACCCGATCCAGACACAGATTCCCGATGCTCCCCGCATGCGTATGGTGCACCTCCCGCAAAGGCCGATACGTCCCGTTTTCGATCTCCAGCCCCACCTGCCGATAGGCCTCCCGGAACGGTACGCCGCTCAGCACCAGCCGGTTGACCACCTCGACACTGAACAGATAGTCGTATTTCGGATCGTTCAGGATATCGTGCTTCACCTCGATGTGCTGCAGCATGTAGTCCGCCATCCCGAGACACTCCCCGAGCAGCCGAATCGCCGGGAAAAGCACCTCCTTCAACAGCTGCAGATCGCGAAAGTAGCCCGTCGGCAGGTTGGTGGTCATCAGGGCGATCTCGTTCGGCAGCGCCATCAGGCGGTTGCACTTGCTGCGCATCACCTCCCACACGTCCGGATTCTTCTTGTGCGGCATGATGCTCGACCCGGTGGTCAGCTCCGGCGGGTAGGCGATAAAGCCGAAATTCTGGCACAGGAAGAGGCAGTTGTCCGTCGCCAGCTTGTTGAGCGTCGCCGCCACCGCCGACATCGCCTGCGCCAACACCCGCTCCGTCTTCCCGCGCCCCATCTGGGCATAGACCACGTTGTAGGCCATGGAGTCGAACCCGAGCAATTCGGTGGTCATCTCGCGGTCGAGCGGGAACGACGATCCGTAGCCCGCCGCCGACCCCAGCGGATTCCGGTTACAGATCCGATAGGCCGCCTCCATCATCGCCAGGTCGTCCACCAGCGCCTCGGCAAAAGCGCCGAACCAGAGGCCGAAGCTCGACGGCATGGCGATCTGGAGGTGGGTATAGCCCGGCATCAAGACCTCCTTGTGGCGGTCGGCCAGCCGCTGGAGCGTGCGGAAGAGCCGTTCGACCCCGCCGACGATCTCATAAATCTCGCGCCGCAGATAGATCCGCAGATCGACCAGCACCTGGTCGTTGCGCGAGCGGCCGCTGTGGATCTTCTTGCCCGTCTCGCCGATCCGCCGCGTGAGCAGCAGCTCGACCTGCGAATGGATATCCTCGACATCCTCCTCGATCCGGAAATCCCCCTGCTCCACCGTCCGGTAGATCGCTTTCAGCTCCCGCTGCACGTCGGCCAGCTCGTCCTGCGCCAGCAACCCGATCGTCGCCAGCATCCGCGTGTGAGCCAGCGAGCCGAGCAGGTCGGCGCGCGCCAGAGAGAGATCCATTTCGCGATCGAGGCCGACGGTAAAGCGGTCTACTTCCGCCGTATCGGTGCCGTTTTTCTGCCAAAGTTTCATTTCCGGAGAGTTAAGATAGGTTTCGTTCGGTGCAAAAATACGATTTTCCCGCGGACTTGGCGGCAACGGACAGATCCGCGCCGAAAAACGCGGCGGGCTCTCCGTCTATCGGAGAGCCCGCCCGTTCGATCCGCCGTCCGGCACCCGCCGCCTCTCAGGCGAACAGCTCTTCGACCGCCCGAACCACCTCTTCCTTGTCCGCATCCAGCGGGAAGACACGGTGCGGCCGCAGGTTCCAGACTTTGTTCCCCCGCTCGCGCCGGAACCGATTTTCGCCGCCCCCCGTCACGTTGAGCATCACGATCTTGTCACGTTCGACACGCCCCTCGCGCACGGCCCGGATCAGCGTGGCGAGCGCCACCCCGGCCGCCGAATAGATATCCACCCCTTCGAGCTCCTCGAAGAGCCGCCGCGCCTCGCGCGCCTCTTCGTTGGTCGCCACCAGCACATCGCCGTCCGTCGCCACCAGCGCGTCGTAAAGCCCGCCGTGCAAGCTGTACGGCGGTTTCCGGTTCGAGAGCACCTTGGCGTCGATCGCCTCGGCATCGGCCCTCGCCTGATCGGCGTCGTAGGGCAGCATCTCGCGCGAGCCCGCCCGCCAGGCGTCGTACATCGGCGTGAACGGCACATTCTGCGACACCATCAGCCGCATCAGCTTGTTCCCGAAGCGCCCGTCCTCGATCAGCCTCAGGTTGGCCTCCCAGGCTGCAATCGCCCCCGTTCCGCTCCCCACGGCCTGGAAATAGTAGTCCGGAATCTCGCCGATGGTCGTCACCGCCGACAGCACGGTCGTCCCCATCCCGTCCCGCCGCGCCACATTCTTGGCCCCTCCCTCGGCATAACACCGCGGCGACGAGAGCGCCAGATTGCTCAGGTGAATCGCATCGAAATAGTCCCCTCCGCAGCGCGGCGCGATGAGTTTCACGCACGGGTCGAGCGGCTCCTCGAACCACAGCGCGTCGATGTTGTCCTCCGGCACCGAGAGCAGCAGCGGAATCCGGTTGTCCGAGCACACCTTGGCGAACGCCCGCGCCGTATTGCCCGCCGAAGCGACCACCAGCACGCGTTTTTCGTCCTCCGCCCGCCGGGCGCAGACGTTGTAGGCCTCCGTCTCCTTGAACGAGCAGGTCGTCATCCCTGCCCCCACCTCCGGAAAGTAGCCGCTGAAGGTGACATAGAGGTTCTCCAGCCCCAGATATTCGGCCAGTTTCCGGCTCTTATAGGTCACCGGCGCATGGCTCCCGCGGAGCGTCCGCCGGATGGGCAGCCAGTCGCAGAAGCGATAGATGCCGTAAGCGTCGTCCCGCACGTTGAGCTGCCGCTCCGCATAGCGGGCCCTCACCAGCGACGGTTCTCCGCACTCCGGATCGTCGAGCGTCCATCCCTCGTCCTCGAATTCGCGGCCCGAGGCCACACAGGTCAGCGTATAACGGGTAGGTATAAATCGTTCCATGTCTGTCGTACTTGTTTTTCGACCGGGCCTCCGCCGTCCCGAAGCGGCCATCCCCGTATCATCTGCAAAAGTAGGCAAAAGCCGCCCCCCGGCCGTGGGTATTTATACCTAAATCGCCCGCGGCCGCCCCCCGGGCGTCCCGCCCCGGGCACCGCAACGGGAAAAATCCTATCTTTATCCTCCGATATGGTACTTCTCGTCTTACTCGTCATCTCGATCGTCCTCCAGATCTTCGCCGCCGGCGTGGCCGTGCGCCTGACCCGGCGGACCAAGTTCAACTCCTCGTGGATCCTGATCACCATCGCTCTGGTACTGATGTGCGTGATGCGTTTCGACGAATTCGCCCGACAGCTCTCCGAACTGACCGACGGGCGCACCAGCATCATCGTGATGCGCGAGGAGTACTACGTCTGGGTCGGCATCGCGACCTCGCTCTGTTTCGCCGTCGGCGTCTTTATGGTGAAGAAGATTCTGAGCTACATCGCCCTGCGCGAGGAGCAGCGGCGGAACAGCGAGAAACGGCTCCTGAGCGCCGTGATCCGGGCCGAAGAGAACCAGCGCCAGCTCATCTCCAAAGAGCTGCACGACGGCCTGGGTCCCCTGCTCTCGTCCGTCCGGATGAGCGTGTCGGCCCTCTCGCGCCAGCCGCTCGACGAGACCCAGAAAGAGATTCTGGCCAACACCGAGTATGTGGTCAACGAGGCGGTAAAGAGCCTGACCGAGATTTCGAACAACCTCAGCCCGCACATCCTGGACAACTTCGGCGTGGCCCGGGCCATCAACACCTTCGTCCACAAGCTGCAGCCGATGTGCCCCTCCACCCGGATCGTTTTCCGGGCCGAAGGCATGCGCGACCTCCGCTTCGAACGCGAACGCGAGGTGATTCTCTACCGGGTGGTATGCGAGCTGATCAACAACGCCCTCAAGCACGCCGGCGCCGCCAACCTGACGATCGACATGCAGGCCGACGGCGATCGGATTTCGGTGTGCGTGTCCGACGACGGATGCGGCTTCGACCCCGAAGCCGAACCGACCGGGATGGGACTGTCGAACATCGCCTCGCGGATCAGTTCGATCCGCGGCGAGCTGAACCTCGACAGCCGGCCCGGAGGCGGCGGCACCCGCGTCTCGATCCGCATCGCCACCCGGTGACGGCCGGCCGGAAAAGGTGTCCAAAAATTAGACATCCGGTGTCTAAAAATTTGACACTTCGGAAAATTTCATTTCACGCATCTCGCTGACTATCTGCACACAAACCCGTTTGGCACCCAAATTGGAGGATGATTCATCCGAATCATCCTCCAATCCTCCATCGCATGATCCGAAACTATCTCCTCCTGACCTTCCGCCGTCTGGAACGGCACAAACTCTTCTCGGCGGTCGATCTGCTCTCGCTCGCCGTGGGGATGGCCGTCGCGGTGCTGATCCTCAACTACGTCGTTTTCGAGCGGAGCTACGATTCGATGCACCCCGACGGAGAGCGGCTCTACCGGGTCGAAGCGCAATTCTACGAAGGCAGCACCCTGACCGACGACTGGGGCACCTCCTCCTACGGCTACGGCCCCGCCATGAAGCGGCACATTCCGGGCGTCGAGGAGTTCGTGCGGTTCGACATCCACGGCACCGAACAGATCGTCCGCCACGGCGACCGGCAGTATCGCGAGAACAGCGTGACGGCCGTCGACCCCGCGTTTTTCGACCTCTTCGGTTTCCGGCTCCGGGAGGGCGACCCGGCCACCGCTTTAGTCGGGCCGAACCGGGTGGTCATCACCCCCTACGCCGCCGCGAAATACTTCCTCGGCAAAGACCCCATGGGCCAGACCCTGCGCTTCCACTCGCCGGAGGGAGAGCTGAGCTGCGAGGTGACGGGCATTCTGGAGGAGATGCCGCGCAACTCGCAGCTTCAGTTCGACTTTTTCCTCTCGTGGAAGAGCCTGCCCGCCTGGCTGGACGAGTTCTGGTACCGGCACGAAGTCTACACCTACGTCCGACTGGCCCCGGGCGTCGATCCGCGGGCAGTGGAGAAGGCCTTCCCCGAGATGGCGGAACGCTACAAGAGCGACGAGGCGCTGCGGAACAAGACCTGGTGCGTGTCGCTGAATCCGGCGGCCGACGTCCACCTGACCCCGTGGAAAAAATACGAACGCGAGGCCAAAGGAAACCGGGCGGCGGTGACCACCCTGACCCTCGTCGCGCTGGCGATTCTGGCCATCGCATGGATCAACTACATCAACATGGCCACCGCCCGGTCGCTGGAGCGGGCCCGCGAGGTGGGCATCCGGAAGGTCTCGGGCGGCACGCGCCGCCAGCTGATCGGCCAGTTCCTGCTGGAGTCCGCCGTCATCAATTCGGCCGCCCTGCTGCTGGCCGCGGGAGCCGTGGCCCTCTTCGGGCCGTGGTTCGACCGGCTGACCGGCCGCGAAATCGGCTTCGTGATGCTCGACCGGCCGGCGTTCTGGATCGCCGGCGGAGGCATCTTCCTGCTCGGCGTGCTGCTGTCGGGCGCCTATCCGGCCTTCGTTATCTCGAACGTCCGGCCGGCCACGATCCTGAAGGGGAAATACATCGGCACCGGCCGGGCGGGAGCCGTGCGTCGCTGCCTGACCGTCCTGCAATTCACCGCCTCGCTGGTGCTGATCGCGAGCACCTTCACCGTAGACCGCCAACTGGCCTACATGCGGGCCCAACCGTTAGGGGTGGAGACCCAACGCATCTTCGCCATCCGCTATCCGGGCTCGATGTCCGACCTGCCGGAGCGGATGAAGGCCTACAAACGGGCCCTGGAGGGGCGGAAAGAGGTGGAGCGGGTGACCCTCTCGAACGCCGTGCCGGGGATGGAGGTGGCGACCTTCCTCTCGAACCGGCTGACGAGCGACGCGACGAAACAGAACCGGCTGTACGAGATGCTGGTGGCGGACGAGGACTATATCGCGACCTACGGACTGGCGGTGGTGGCCGGACGAGGCTTCGGCGCGGAGTTCACGGGCGACGAGAACCGGATGGTCGTCAACGAAGCGGCCGTCCGGGCGCTGGGATTCGCCACGCCGGACGAGGCGGTGGGAAAGTTCGTGACGGTCGAAACCCGCGAAGACCGGCCGATGGAGATCGTCGGCGTAGTGAAAGATTATCACCAGCAGGGGCTGCGGAACGGCTATACGCCGATCATGCTGATCCGCGAGAGTGCATTGGGGTGGCTGCCTCAGAAGTTCGTTTCGGTGAAATTCGCCGAAAACGCCCCGATCGACGAACTGCTCCGGACGGCAGAGACGGAGTGGCAGCGTTTCTTTTCGGAATCGACCTTCGACCGCTTCTTCATCGACCGTTTCTACGACGCCCAATATCAGGAAGAGAGCCGTTTCGGACGGGTTTTCGCCCTGTTTTCGGGCCTGGCCCTGTTCGTCGCGGTGGTGGGGCTGTGGGTGATGGTGCTCTTCTCGACCAACCACCGACGCAAGGAGTTAGGCGTGCGCAAGGTGTTCGGCGCGACGGGGCTCGACCTCTTCCGATCGTTGTCAGCCGAGTTCGTCTGGCTGATAGCGGCGGCTGTGGCGATCGGCATCCCGCTGGCGTGGTATGCCATGCAGAGCTGGCTGGCCCGCTACCCGTTCCGGATCGGGACCAGCTGGTGGCTCTTCGCCGTGCCGGTGGGGATACTGGCCGCCGTGACGCTGGCGACGGTGGGCAGCCGGATTCTGATCACGCTGCGCGCCAATCCGATCCGCTCGCTGAAAGCGGAATAACCCTTCATTCGATTTTGCATCTAAACCTGTAAGCCCTATGAGACACACCCTGAAACTCGTTTTTGGCGCGACCGCCCTCCTCTCCGGCCTGCTCGGCCCCGCCGCGGCTCAGGAGGCGCCGCAGACACGCACCCTGACCTGTTTCGAAGGCGAGCCGATCCGCGAGATTTTCCTCGCGGGGAACTTCGACGTAGAGATTCGCCAAGGAAACCCGGCGGGAATCCTGCTGGAGATTCCGGCCGATATCCCTGCCTGTCCGACCGCTCCGGATGAAGAGCGAAGATTTATATCATCCGCCAGTACGGCCGAAAACCTGTCGGATACCCTACGTTATTCGTTGAAGCAGGGAGTCCTGCGGCTTTACAATACCCGTCGCGTCCCCTTGCAGAACAATCGGAGCATCTTCGCCCATGCAAAATCCGGATTTCAGGCCCGGGCCGTCATCACGGTCGATGACCTGCACAAACTAAGCGCTGCCAGCCACGGAGAGATCCGTTTGGGGACGATACAATTCCAAAATGCCGAATTCGTCTGCTTCAACGGAACAGAGGTGATCGGCACCGACCTGAGGGCTACCGGCAGGCTCTCGATTTCGGTCTTCAACAGCGCGAAATTCGAGGGCAGCCTGTCAAACACTCCGGAGGTCAGCCTGAAAGTTTTCAACAATGGAGAAGCGAATATCCGCGTCGGCAACGTCGACCATCTGGAGGGCACGGCGTTCAACAACGGCGAGATTCGTGCGGCGGGCGAAGTCCGCAGCCTGACTCATCGGTCGTATAACAACGGGAACTTCGACGTGACGCAGCTGACCGTGAAAACTTCGCCGGAAAGCGAACCCGACCGGACTGCGCAATCACACGATAGCGATGCGAAAGCAGATATTTTCCTGTCGCCCGGCGCCCGGTTCGGCATCGGGAACACCTCCCGGATCGTTACGGCAGCACCGCAAGGCATCCGGCTACATCGACCCGGGCCGGACGACACGGCGGTTCCGAAGGCCGGGAAACAACGCGTCATCATGCTGGAACCCGGAGCCTCGATCCAGCTCCCCGAGGGGACTTATCGGGTGACGGAAGAGAACAGCCTGATCGTGCTGCACAAAGAGTCCTGACCGCCCCGGGCTTCCGCGACGGGGGCAATATGGGAAAAACGGGAGCGCCAATAGGTCCCGGCAATTACGGTTACAGCTGGTCTTCGACGATCAGCGGCATGAATGGCAGATATCTGGATTTCGGCACGCAACGCCATCTCGTCAATGCCCAAAACGGCCGTGCCCACGGTCTTCAGTTGCGTTGCCTCTCGGAATAAACGGTGGCGGAGGCGGCCATAGCGATACGCAGTATCGCTCCGTCCCGCCGGGGTCACCCGGACGCCGCCCGCGCAGGGCAGTTCTATCCTGTTAGGGTAGAGGCGGCCAATTGGGAGTGCGGCACGCACCGCCCGCCCGGCGGAAGGGCAGTTCTATCCGGCTCAAAGCTCAACAGTCGCCCGCACGCCTAAAAGGGCATATTCTGTTGGTTGGCGTTAGGCCAACCAACGAGAATTGCCGCGGGCGACTCAAAAACGCATTAACAAACCCGCGCGCCGACGCCTTAAGAAGCGATTCAACTCTTTTCGGCGATGAGCCGAAAAAGAGAGAATCGCCCAAGGCGCGCGAAACGCGGCAGAGCGGGAGCGGAGCCGCAGTGAGGCGGGCACGAGGCGGAGAATTGGGCTGTGTATGGAGCTAAGCTTAGGGCCGAGAGCGAGTAGCGCGATTCGCAGAATCGCCGGGCTTGCGCGCTGGGCCTGCGGCCCACCCCCGGAGCGCGCAGCCCGAACCCGACAGACCAAAGCCTGCTCTTGCGATTCCCAGAACCGCACGGGCCGAAAGCCTCCCCAAGCGGCGGGCCGCAACTTTGCAGGGCTCGTTTCCGGCCACGCTGGCTCCGACCCACGCCCAATATACCGCTAAAATCTCCGCCCGGTCGCCCCCGGCACACCCCCCGCATCGTCTCCTTCCGCCCCCATCGGAAAAAGATTTCTCCCCCTGCGAGACGTCATTTCACAAAATATTCCTATATTTGGATATCCATACGATTTTCAAAAACTTACATACCATGAAGCAATTAGCAGTAGGCATCGACATCGGAGGGACAAATTCCGTTTACGGTCTCGTAGACCGCGAGGGGAACATGTACGGCGAAGGAGTCGTGCCCACCAAGAAATTTCCCGACTTCGACCAATACCTCGAAGAGCTCTACATCGGCATCCAGGGCCTGATGAAGAACCTCGACGGCGAGTTCGAAATCATCGGGATCGGGATCGGAGCGCCGAATGCCAACTACTACAACGGTACGATCGAATACGCCGCCAATCTGATCTGGGAAGGCGTCATTCCGTTCGTCGAAAAGATGAAACGGTACTACCCGACCATTCCCGTGCTGATCACCAACGACGCCAACGCCGCAGCCATCGGCGAGATGGTCTACGGGGCGGCGAAAGGGATGAAAGACTTTATCGTCGTCACCTTAGGGACGGGACTCGGGAGCGGTTTCGTGGCCAACGGACAGCTGGTCTACGGACACGACAGCTTTGCAGGGGAGCTCGGGCACGTCATTGTCAACAAGACCGCCAGTGCACGGGTCTGCGGATGCGGGAGAAAGGGATGCTTGGAGACCTATGTGTCGGCGACGGGGATTAAGCGGACGGCATTCAAGCTGCTGGCCGACCACATCGAAGACAGCGAATTCCGGAACATCAGCTACAACGACCTGACCGCCGAGATGATCACCAAGGCGGCGCTCAATGGAGACAGACTCGCTATCGAGGCGTACGAGTACACCGGGATGATTCTGGGACAGGCCTTGGCGGACGCGGTGACCATCACCTCGCCGGAAGCGATCTTCCTTTTCGGCGGGTTGGCAAAGGCCGGGAAGTACATCTTCGAACCGACCAAGAAGTATATGGAGATGCACATGCTCTCGAACTTCAGGAATAAGGTGAAACTGCTGCCGTCGGGGATCGACGGAAAGAACGCGGCGGTGCTGGGGGCTTCGGCCTTGATCTGGCAACAACTGGAACGGGAATAAGAAAAGACTCCTCTTTGTCCTCACAAACGCACAGGGGCTATGCCGTCGAAGCATAGCCCCTGTGTTATTCAGTTCATCGTGTATCACTCAACGCTGATTCCCCCACACGACCCGCCGAACCTGATACCCCTTGTCGGTAGCTTTGATCAGATACAGCGCCTCGCCTTCCGCCCCGCTCACGATCCATCCCACCGGCACATCGAGCCGAACCTTACGCACCGGTTTCCCCTCGTGCGTGAAGACATAGACGACATCCGACTCCCGCGGCCAATCCCGCCACGGCCTCCGATCGCTGTACAACAGATAGAAATAACGATCGTCCGACGTCGCCGACAACACCCCCTGCACATTGTCCGGGTCGAAACGCACCGTCGAACGGGAACCCGAGGAGACACCCGAGAACACCGGCATTTCGAACAAATACTCCGCCGTCTTGACCGGCACGGAATCCGTCCGACAATCGAAAAACTTCCAGACCGCCCCCTGTCTCGACGTAGCGACAAAATGTGAACCGTCCGGCGAGACCTTCACATTCCCATTATACCCCAGCGCCATTTCCGCCGGGGTCAATCCCGCAGTCGCCGTCGTTTCCGGATAGGCATCGAACCCCTTAACCTCACACAATGAGCTGTCAGTCAAAAAGAACTGACAGTCGGGACGGGAAGACTGATACCCCGTCGACACGAATCGGCCTCCGCAAATCGGATACCGGCCATACCCGTGCCCATCCGGAATCTCGCTCACAGTCCGCACCTCCAGAGGCACCGGAGTCTGCCGCAACCCGGCGCGATCGGTGATCGCCAGTTTCCGGTCGCTGCCCGAATAGACATATATCCTGCCGTCGCAACAATCCACCCCGTCCACCTGCAGGATTTCATTATTCGCCCGTCCTTTATGGAGGAATGCGCCGACCCGTTTTTGCGAATCCAGATCATAAACCGTCACCTGCGGATCGGTAAAGAAGTTCCCGATCAAAAGGCTATTGTCCAGACAAGCGATATAAATCGGTTCGACCATCTCCCGCTCGTCGAAGTCCATCCGCTCGGTTGTACAGGGCACCTCTCGTCCCTCGAATAATTCTTCCACAGACTTCGGCCGGTCGTCCGGCCCGCCGCAGGAGGCCAGCCCGACCGCCCATGCGGAGAGACTCAAAACGCTAATCTTCCAGTTCATAAATCATCAATATCGGATTTTCCAGCTCCCCATTCGCCTGCAACAACGAATCCACCTGCGGCGTCACCGTCATCCGCCCCATCCCCGCCAGCGCCTGCACCCGCTCCGGTATCAGCTGAAGCACCAGCCGACGGCTCTGATACTCCATCGGCACATAGCCCCAGAACTGCCCCTCGACCCCGTCTCCCACCGCTATCGACTCCACCTTCCGGGCCGTCCCGTCCGCTAAATCGATCAGGAAATAGTTGCCGAACGTCCCGATCAGCAACCGGTCACCCACCTGACACGGCCGCGCCGCATGGAAAACAATCCCCTCCTTGCTCGCTTTCAGAATCACATCGTAGTCGTCCAGCCCCTCCGTGTATCCCGCCGGCATGTTCCCCGCCCCGAAGTCGAGCCGGAAGACCGCCCGCGGCTCCCCGTTCGTCCGATCGACGCGATAGACCCGGTTGTCGAACGGCCGGCTGATCCACAGCACACCGCTGTCCGCCGCCGTCAGAATCGCCCCCGCCGTCACCGCCGCCGGCCACTCCTCGAACGGCAGAAAATCCACCCCGTCCGTCCCGTCTTTCGTCAGCCGGGCGATCGTATACCCTGAGGCTCCTCGGTTTGCGGGCATCACGCCATAGACCCTGCCATCGACACCCCCATACCTGATCCCCTCCAAGAAGCAATACCGACGCGCCACAGGCCGCTCTCCGAGAAAATCTCCGGCCCGGTCGTAATACATCAGCTTGTTCGGCTGGTCGGCATAGAGCACCAGCGTATCCCCCGCCAACGCCACGCCGCTCAGCCGCACATACTCCCGCGGCCCCTTGCCGGCCTGCCCCACCTGACGGATAAACTGTCCGGTCGTATCGAACAGATAGACGTAATTCTGTTTCCGGTCGAAAATCACATACCTGTCACGCCAATCGAGCAACTGGCTGATACTGCCCAGCATTCTCCCGCGCAGCATGACATACGAGGGATTCCGGAACAGTCGTCCGGCGGCCGTATCGGCCAAGGGCGCTTCGTCCATCGACAACCGAACCGTGGGCACCTGCGCCTCATCGGCATCCGACGCACTCCGACCGCACCCTGCCGCCACAGCAGAACTAAACCGACAACCAAACAACTACAAAAATGTCTCATACAGAGAACAATATTACATGAAAGGTTTCTAAAAAACAATCGAATTCTTCTCCTCACCCTGAAAATACGTTATATTTGTATGTTGAGTTTTGTGCCTTGCATAACTGGAGGGTACTGTTCTTTTTGTGAACAAAAAGAACCAAAAAAACTTTAGAGGATGCTCACGCATCCTAAAGCTACCGGCAGCCCAACTTTCGGACTTTTCTTTGGGCCGGGGATTCTTCCGGGCGCGTATAAGGCGGTAATTACCCCAACGCGCCCGGAGAACCCCGACCCAAAAGCAATTGCAGAGACTGAGGACTGCGGAGCCTAAGGAGTAGCGTAGCTAACTAAAAGTTCTTTGCGCCGCTTTCTTGAAAGAAAGCGGCAGTTCCAGCCAAATCAGCACAAGACCACCTAACCAAAACATACGGCTATATAATCATTCGAGATGAAGCAACCGAAACGATATTTAGTGACCTCCGCCCTGCCCTACGCCAACGGCCCCGTGCACATCGGGCACCTCGCCGGCGTTTACGTACCCTCCGACATCTACGTCCGGTACCTTCGCGGACGGGGAGAAGACGTGATTTCGATCTGCGGATCGGATGAGCACGGCGTGCCCATCACCATCAAAGCCAAGAAAGAGGGCGTGACCCCTCAGGACGTCGTGGACAAATACCACGGGATTATCAAAGACGCCTTCCGGCGGTTCGGAATCAGCTTCGACATCTACTCCAGAACCAGCAGCCCGACCCACGCCCGCACCGCCTCGGACTTTTTCCGGAAGCTGTACGACCAGGGCGACTTTATCGAGCAGACCACCGAGCAATATTACGACCCCGAAGCCCGTCAGTTTCTGGCCGACCGGTACATCACCGGCACCTGTCCCAAGTGTCAGAGCGAAGGCGCATACGGCGACCAGTGCGAGAAGTGCGGTTCGACCCTGTCGCCGACCGAGCTCATCAACCCGAAATCTGCGATCACCGGAGCCACGCCGGTGCTGCGTGAGACCAAGCACTGGTTCCTGCCGTTGGATCGGTACGAAGCATTTTTGCGACAGTGGATTCTGGAAAGACACTCGGCCGCCGGCGAAGGCGAGACCTGGAAGAGCAACGTTTACGGCCAGTGCAAGAGCTGGCTGGACGGAGGACTGCTGCCTCGCGCCGTGAGCCGCGATTTGGACTGGGGGATTCCCGTACCGGTTCCGGGGGCAGAGGGGAAAGTGCTCTACGTCTGGTTCGACGCCCCGATCGGATACATCTCCGCCACCAAAGAGCTCTTCGCCGACCGTGGCGACGCGGAGGGATGGCGCCCCTACTGGCAGGACAGCGAGACCAAACTCGTCCACTTTATCGGCAAGGATAACATCGTCTTCCACTGCATCGTCTTCCCGTCGATGCTCAAGGCACACGGAGACTTCATCCTCCCGGAGAACGTCCCCGCCAACGAATTCCTGAACCTCGAAAACGACAAGATCTCCACCTCGCGGAACTGGGCCGTGTGGCTGCACGAGTACCTCGACGAATTCCCCGGAAAGGAGGATGTGCTGCGGTACGTCCTGTGCGCCAACGCGCCCGAGACCAAAGACAACGACTTCACCTGGCGCGACTTCCAGGCGCGGAACAATAACGAGTTGGTAGCGATTTTCGGCAACTTCGTGAACCGGGCACTGGTCCTGACCCACAAATATTTCGGAGGGAAAGTGCCGGCCGCCGGCGAGTTGACCGACTACGACCGGGAGATCATCGCACAACTTCCGGCGCTCAAGGAGGCCATCGAGCAGAACATCGAAAACTACCGTTTCCGCGAGGCCTTGAAAGAGATGATGAACCTCGCGCGGCTCGGAAACAAATACTTAGCCGACACCGAGCCGTGGAAAGTCGTCAAGACCGACGAAAACCGTGTCGCGACCATCCTGAACATCGCTTTGCAGATCACCGCCTCGCTGGCGATCGCTGCAGAACCGTTCCTGCCGTTCACGGCGGTCAAGTTGCGCGAGATGTTGCGCCTGCCGGCTTCGGAATTGAAGTGGGACAACATCGGTTGCCTGACCCTCCTGGAGCCGGGACACGAGCTGGGCCAAGCGGAACTGCTGTTCGAAAAGATCGAGGATTCGGTCGTCGAGGCCCAGCTGGCCAAACTCGCCGCCACCAAGGCTGCGAATGCAGCGGCCAATGCGACGGTCGCTCCGGCGAAGGACGAGACGGTACAGTTCGACGACTTTGCGAAGATGGATATCCGCGTCTCGAAAGTCATCGCAGCCGAACCGGTGCCAAAGACCAAGAAGTTGCTGAAACTGACGGTAGATACGGGATTGGATACGCGAACGATCGTCTCGGGCATTGCGGAATACTTCACCGCCGAAGAGATGGTCGGGAAACAGGTGCTGGTGCTGGTGAACCTCGCGCCGCGGGTGCTTAAAGGGATCGAGTCCCAGGGCATGATCCTGATGGCGGAGTCGCCCACGGGCGCATTGTCGATCGTAGCGCCGACGGACTACGATTCGGCAGCCGGAGAGGTTCCGGCCGGTTCGGTCGTCGGATAAAGGTCGTTCGCCGCGGCCTTGACCCCGCCGACGATATAAGGGAACACATATTCTCCAACCCCTTTCAAGAGGGAATAACTACGGGCTTCGTTCGCCGTTCGGTCGAACGAAGCCCGATTTTTTTCAGACAGACACGGCCGGATCGCCTCCAGCGCCATCACCGCCAATGCCGCCAGCAGCATCCCTTTCGCCACGGCAAACAACGCTCCCAGCACCCGCAGCGGCCCGGCCAATCCCCCCGCCCTCAGCAGTCGCGTCACCAAATGGCTGAGCAGTATCACGCCAATCATCACACCGATGAGCACCACGACGAAGAGCACTTCAGCCGGCATCTCTTTCAGGTCGAGCCACTGCCCGATAGCCTGCGAGAAGCGGTAGGCCACCCATACCCCGGCCACGACCCCCACAATGCCACTGAGCTGGACCAGGATTCCGCTGCGCCAGCCGCTCCACACGCACCACACGAGGATGATACAAGCTATGATATCGATGACATTCATTTCCCAAAGAGGTTGTTTCCGCCCGATCCGACAACCGGACGGCCTGCACGGCGCGAGACAATACCCCAGCGCGGCCCGCCCCGGGCTTCCGCGAAAGATCCACTGGCGAACCGAGCTACGTCGGTGGCGGCGGATACAGTTGGTCGTCCGCCACGAGCGGCGTCTACGGCCTGGATTTACTTTTCCATTCGCAGTACCTCGGCGTCAACTACTCGGACTACCGCGCCTACGGTCTTCAGTTGCGTTGCCTCTCGCACCCACAGGGTGTTTTACTACCAGCCTCGACCCCAGACAACCGCTCCGCCACGGTAGCACCCCACCCCCCCCCGATCACCGGTCTCCGAAAAGAGAAGCCACGAACCGGGCCCCGTCGAACACCTGCAAATCGTCGATCCCCTCGCCCACACCGATATACCGCACCGGAATCCGGAACTGCTCCGATATCCCCACCACGACACCCCCCTTGGCCGTCCCGTCCAGCTTGGTGATCGCCAGCGAAGTAATCTGCGTCGCCGCCGCGAACTGTTTCGCCTGTTCGAACGCATTCTGCCCCGTCGAACCGTCCAGCACCAGCATCACCTCGTGCGGAGCATCCGGCACCACTTTCTGCATCACGTTCCGGATCTTCGTCAGCTCGTTCATCAGATTGACCTTGTTGTGCAGCCGCCCCGCCGTATCGATAATCGCCACATCCGCCCCCGCCGCTTTCGCCGCCGAAAGCGTGTCGAAGGCCACCGAAGCCGGATCCGCCCCCATCTGCTGCTTCACCAGCCGCGCCCCCGCCCGCTCGGCCCACACCTCCAGCTGGTCGATCGCCGCCGCCCGGAACGTGTCCGCCGCCCCGAGGTAGACCCGTTTGCCCGCCGCCGTGAGCCGGGCCGCCAGCTTGCCGATCGACGTCGTCTTCCCCACCCCGTTGACCCCCACGACCATCAGCACGAACGGATTGCCCGCCGCATCCTTCTCGAACAGCATCCCCAGGTCGGACGACGAAGTCGCCGCCGGCGCCTCCGCCAAGAGCGCCGTCACCTCCTCCCGCAGAATCGTGTTCAACTCCGCCGCATTCAGATACTTGTCCCTCGCCACTCTGGCTTCGATACGCTCGATGATGTGCAGCGTCGTATCCACCCCCACATCGGCCGTAATGAGAATCTCTTCGAGCTCGTCGAGCACCTCCTCGTCGACCCGCGATTTGCCCACCACCGCCCGCGACAGCCGGGAAAAGATCCCCTCGCGGCTCTTCTCCAGCCCCTGTTCGAGCGTCACCTGCTGCGCTTCGCCGGCGTCTTTTTTCCGGAACAGATCGATTATACTCATAATGAAATCGGATTACTGGTACAACGCATCCAACTGCGCCCGGATCTTTTCGCTCAGGATATACTCGTCGTACTCCATATACTTGTCCACCATCCCGTTCGGCGTGATCTCGATGATCCGGTTCGCGACCGTTTCGATGAATTCGTGGTCGTGCGACGTCATCAGGACGATCCCCGGGAACGAGACCAGCGAGTTGTTGAAGGCTTGGATCGACTCCAGGTCGAGGTGGTTCGTCGGCGAGTCGAGCACCAGCGTATTCGGATTCTCGATCATCATCCGGGCGATCATGCAGCGCATCTTCTCGCCCCCCGACAGGACGCTCACCTTTTTGTAGACCTCCTCGCCGCTGAAGAGCATCTTCCCGAGGTAGCCCCGCAGGAAGAGTTCGCTCGTGTCCGGCGAGTACTGCGCCAGCCAGTCGATGATCGAGAGGTCGGAGTTGAAGAAGGCCGTATTGTTGACCGGCAGGTAGGCCGACTTGATCGTCACCCCCCACTCGATCATCCCCGCCTCCGGCGCGAGGTTGCCCGTGATGCACTCCAGCAGCGCCGTCACCGCCCGCGGTTCGCGCGAGAGGAAGACCACCTTGTCCCCCTTCTCGATCGTGAACGAGAGGTTGCGGAACAACGTCTCGCCGTCCGGCGTGGAGTAGGTCAGGCCGTCCACCGCCAGAATCTTCGTCCCCGGATCGCGCTCCGGCTGGAAGATAATCCCCGGATACTTCCGCATCGACGGTTTGATCTCTTCGATCGTGAGTTTTTCGAGCATCTTTTTACGCGAAGTGGTCTGCTTCGACTTGGCGACGTTGGCCGAGAAGCGCTGGATAAACTCCATCAACTCCTTCTTTTTCTCTTCGGCCTTTTTGTTCTGCTGGGCCTGCTGCCGGGCGGCCAGCTGGCTCGACTGATACCAGAAGCTGTAGTTCCCCGCGAAGAGGTTGATGTCGCTGTAGTCGATATCTATGGTGTGCGTGCTCACCGCGTCGAGGAAGTGGCGGTCGTGCGACACCACGAGCACCGTATTCTCGTAGTTCGACAAGTAGTTTTCGAGCCACATGATAGTATTGACATCCAGGTCGTTGGTCGGTTCGTCGAGCAGCAGGTTGTCCGGTTTCCCGAACAGGGCCTGGGCCAGCAGCACGCGCACCTTCTCCTTGGCATTGAGCTCGCCCATGAGCGAGTAGTGCAGCGACTCCTTAATCCCCAGCCCGCTGAGCAGTTCGGCGGCATCGCTCTCGGCATTCCACCCCTCCATCTCGGCGAACTTCTCCTCCAGCTCCGCCGCCCGCAGCCCGTCTTCCTCCGAGAAGTCCTCCTTGGCATAGATCGCGTTCTTGGCCTGCATAATCTCCCACAGCGGCTGGTGCCCCATCAGCACGGTGTCTAAAACAGTATGCTGGTCGAACTCGAAGTGGTCTTGTTTCAGGACCGAAAGCCGTTCGCCCGGCCCGAAAGCCACACTCCCCCGCGTCGGGTCGACGTCGCCGGCAAGGACGCGCAGGAAGGTCGATTTCCCCGCTCCGTTGGCACCGATCACCCCGTAACAGTTACCGGGCGTAAACTTCAGATTCACGTCTTTGAACAGGACGCGTTTGCCGAATTGGACTTCTAAGTTGGATACCGTAATCATTTGTCAATTAGAGCTGTTTCGATGATTCGGCCACCTCGCCCCACCGGGGCGCGGGTGTCCGTAAAACGTATGGAGGGGCAAAGATACCCAAAATATCCGGCAATCGACCGACGGGGCGAACGGCGATTTTTTATTTCTTTGCGGTATCGGGATCGGAGCACACGGGTTCCGGAGTGCCGGAGCGTATGCGTTCCGGCAGGGCGAACGATAAATTCAGCGTCCCACTGCCCCCTCTTTTTCCTCCTCGGTTACACCAGGCGGGGGGGGGTAGTTATTTGCCGCGACGGAGGGCCTCCGCCCCGTTTCTCGAAAGGGGCCCGCCTCCGCCGCCCATCGAGCGGCCGCTCACAACACGCCGCCGTGCGCGGTTCCCGCCCCGGGCTACCGCGACTTCGGTCGTACGGGCTGGGAGGGCATAGCAAGGAACATCGGCAACAACGGGTACAGTTGGTCGTGTACGCCGGTGACGGGCGACGTCACGGTGCGGTATTTGGACTTCAACACGCAGAACCTCAACCCCAGCAACGCGCACAATCGCGGCCACGGTTTTCAGTTGCGTTGCCTCTCAGGATTTATCGCGCTCCGATCCCTTTTATTTCCGCCCTATTTTTCGGTCGGTTTTTTCCACCACGCTCCGCGTTCGGCAAACGTGGCGGCCAACCGCTCGATCGACCGGTCGTGGGTCAGTTCGACGTCTTTCGGGAAAAAGCAGGCCGGCAGCTGCCCCCTGCTTCGATGATGCGCCACACACTGGCAGCAGTATCCGTGACGGGCGCACCCCGTCGCACTGCACGGACAAGCCGTATTCCGCGGGCCTTGTTGACATTCCATATCGTTATATTTCTATCGATTAGTCCTTTAAAAATTCGTCCGCCCCGGGCTACCGCGGTGCCGGTTCGGGCGGGCCGGGTGATGTCGGTAGCCAAGGATACAGTTATTCCTCTTTGGTGAACGGCCATTACGGAGTATGGTTAGAATTCCGTCCAGCCTTTCTCGAGCCCAGCTTTGCATACCGTCGCGCCTACGGTCTTCAGTTGCGTTGCCTCTCGGAATAAACGGGGCGTGTCGTAGAACCGCGCGGGCTGAAAATCCATCGCAGTGCGGCGCCAGCGGAGGCGCAATGAGCTCCGTTGAGTTGCAGCCCGCCGCCGGGGGTGGCGACGGACTGCGCGACTCTGCGAGTCGCAAAAGCTCGCCCCAATTCTCCGCCTCGTATCCGCCTCACTGCGGCTCCGCTGTCGCTCCGCCACCTGTCGCATTTTTCCCGCGCGCTGGCGGAAATCCTATTCCAAACACGCATCTCGCGTTCGGATGATTTCCTACTCCAGCGGTCGCGCGCGGGATGAGCTTCGTTCGCATTTTTCTCGCGCGCCTTGGGCGATTCAACTGTTTCGGCGATTAGCCGAAACAGTTGAATCGCCCAAGGCGTCGGCGCGCGGTCAAGCTTCGACTGCGCTCAGGCCGCGCGGGCCCCACGTCCCGTGGACAGGAAATGCTTCGCATTTCTGCGGCAGCCTCTACCCCATTCTTTGACCACGCACCTCACGCTCCGCAAAACTCAGGGATCGGCACACATCCGTTCCTACCGATTCCCGAAGACCCGCCGGGCCAGCTCGTCCACCCGGCTCACATAGACGATTTCAATCCCCTTCGGCACATGGCTCAGCGCCTTGCGCGCATACCCCGACACCACGATGGTGCGGAATCCCAGCCGCGCCGCCTCCGTCACCCGCTGTTCCGTCCGCGAAGCCGGCCTCACCTCGCCCGACAAGCCCACCTCGCCCGCGAAACAGATATCCGTATCCAGCGCGATGTCCAGCCCCGACGAGATAATCGCCGCGATGATCGCCAGGTCGAGCCCCGTATCCGCCACCCGGAACCCTCCGGCGAGGTTCAGAAAGACGTCCTTCGTCCCGAGCTTGAACCCCACCCGCTTTTCGAGCACCGCCAGCAACATGTTGAGCCGTTTGTAATCCACCCCCGTCGCCGACCGCTGCGGTGTCCCGTAAGCCGAAGAGCTGACCAGCGCCTGCGTCTCGATCAGGAACGGCCGCACCCCCTCGATCGTCGCCCCGATGGCGATGCCGCTCAACGGCTCGTCATAGTGCGAGACCAGGATTTCCGACGGATTGTCCACCTCGCGCAGCCCCTCGTTCCGCATCTCGAACACACCGATCTCGTTGGTCGCCCCGAAGCGGTTTTTGATGCTCCGCAGGATGCGGTAGGCGTTGTTGCTGTCCCCCTCGAACTGGAAGACGACATCCACGATATGTTCCAGAATCTTCGGCCCCGCAATCGCCCCCTCCTTCGTGATATGGCCGATGATCAGCACCGGCACTTTGGTCTCTTTGGCATACTTGAGCAGCATGGCGGCACACTCGCGCACCTGGCTGACGCTCCCGGGCGAAGACTCGATCCGTTCGGAGTACAGCGTCTGTATGGAGTCGATCACCACCAGTTCCGGCGTGTTCTCGGTCAGCTGGGTGATGATGTTCTCAAGCGACGTTTCGCTCAGAATCATGCACTGTTCGTTGAGTACCCCGATCCGGTCGGCGCGCATTTTGATCTGTTCGGGGCTCTCTTCGCCCGAGACATACAGAATCGGGGAGTTCTCCATCCGCACCGCGATCTGGAGAGCCAGCGTCGATTTTCCGATCCCGGGTTCACCGCCCAGCAGCACGAGCGAGCCGGGCACCAATCCGCCGCCGAGCACCCGATTGACCTCCTGATTGAGCAAGTCGATCCGTTCGAAGGCGGCACGCTGTACCTGATGAACGGGAATCGGCCGGTTCCGCTCGCCCGACCCGGCGGAAAGACTGAAGAAATTATTGGTAGTCAGGGGTGTACTTTTGGCGGCGACGATCTCTTCGGTATAGGTATTCCACTGTCCGCATGCCGGACATTTGCCGACCCATTTGGGCGACTCGTTGCCGCAGGCGGTACAGAAATAGCTTTTTTTCAGTTTGGCCATAATCTAAGAAAAGCGGGATTGGGTTTCGACAAAGATAGCGAAAGAGAGGCCATGTTCTACGGAACGGTTCCGTTTGTCCGGAGTTCGACCGACCGGAGGGATACGATGGAATCGGCGGCCGATCAAACCGCCCTTTTACCCCGCCCCGGGCTGTCACGGCGGCAACGAGGGCGCGTTGTGGAACGGCGGCCGCTGCGGGTACAGCTGGTCTTCGGCCGCAAGCGACATCAACGGACTGGATTTGTACTTCGGTGTGGGGTGGCTCTATCCGAGCAGCACGTATTACCGCAGCTACGGTTTTCAGTTGCGTTGCCTCTCGGAATAAACGGTGCGTGTCGCACTCACAATT
>NZ_CAJTMN010000016.1 GCF_910577125.1 uncultured Rikenella sp. | reverse complement strand
GCGGGCGGCGTCCGGGTGACCCCGGCGGGACGGAGCGAAACTACGTTTCGCTAAGGCTGTGTCGGCTCAATCTGCGGGTGGGGTAGAGGCTGCCTTTGTTAGGGTAGACCCGGCCAGTTGTGAGTGCGACACGCCCCGTTTATTCCGAGAGGCAACGCAACTGAAAGCCGTAGGCGCGGTTGTTTGCGCTGCTGGGGTTGAGGTGCGTCACGTGGAAATGCAAGTACACCCCGTTGCTGCCGCTCACCATAGACGACCAGCTATAGCCGTGGCTGCCGACGCTGCTCAGCGCGCCCGTATCCCGATGGCGGTAGCCCGGGGCGGGGCCGAAAAACAGTACGCTCGTCAGGAACTGAAAACCTGTTTACTACCTCAATACATGCTTTTTATGAAAAAACAGAATCGTCGCGCACGCATCGCTTGGGGAGCGGCCGGCGCAATTTTGGCGTTGTGCGCCTCGTGCGGCACGCAACCGAACTCCCGGACACCGGATATCGAATCCGTGATTCCGATTCCCGTGCAGACCGAGAACTTCGAGATGCCCGCCTCGAAAGAGATCCGTCCCCTCGTGCTGAACCGCCATACCGCCATCGTTTGCGCCGACCCCGCGTTTGCGCCTGTGGCGGATTATCTGGCCCAGAAAGTGCGGACAGCGACCGGCTATGCCCTGAAAATCGCAGACCGGCTGCCGGACGAAGGGCGGAACTACATCCTGCTGACCCGCACCGATTCCGTGGCTCAGGCCGAGGGGTATCGGCTCGTCTCCTCGCCCGACGAGACCGTCAGCATCGCCGCGCAGGCTCCGGCAGGGGCTTTCTATGGCGTGCAGACCTTGTTGCAGCTGCTGCCGCCCGAGATCGAAAGTCCCGTGAAAGTCAAGGACGTGGCGTGGGAGCTGCCCGTCGGAGTGATCGACGACTACCCCCGGTTCGAGTATCGCGGCGTGCATTTCGACCCCTCGCGCCACTTCGCCGGCGTGGAGTTCATCAAGAAACAGCTCGACATCCTCGCGATGTTCAAAATCAACCGTTTCCACTGGCACCTGACCGACGACCAGCTCTGGACGATCGAAATCAAGAAATACCCTGAGCTGACCGCCAAAGGGGCGGTGCGGACCGAAGGGGACGGCTCGACCCACCGCGGATTCTACACCCAGGACGAGATCCGGGAAGTGGTGGCTTATGCCGCCGCGCGCTACATCGACGTGATTCCCGAGATCGAGATGCCCGGGCATGCCAAGGCCGCACTCGTGTCGCATCCCGAACTGTCGTGCACCGGCGGGCCGTTCGACCAGCCCCGGATCATCTGGGGAGTCGAAGACGACGTCTTCTGTCCCGGGAAAGACACCACTTTCGCCTTTCTGGAAAATGTGCTGACCGAAGTCTTCGAGCTCTTCCCCAGCGAATACCTCCACATCGGTGGCGACGAGTGTCCGAAAGTGCGGTGGAAGGCTTGTCCGGACTGCCAGCGGCGGATCCGCGAGCTGGGGCTCGACAAGAAAGCCGGACTGGCCGGGAAAGACGGCAAACGGCATACCGCCGAAGAGCTCTTGCAGAGCTATACCATCACTCGGATGGAGCAGTTCGCCAACGCCCACGGCCGGAAGATCATCGGTTGGGACGAGATTCTGGAGGGCGGTCTGGCCCCGTCGGCCACGGTGATGAGCTGGCGCGGCGAAGCGGGCGGTATCGCGGCCGCGCGGCAGCAGCATGATGTGATCATGACCCCCAACAGCGCCGGATTCTACATCGACCACCAGCAGGGGGCGGCCGAAGTCGAACCCGTCTCGATCGGCGGCTATTCCACCCTGGAGAAGGTCTACAGCTACAATCCGGTGCCGGACTCGGCCGCTGCGGACTGGGGACGGTATATTATCGGTGTGCAGGCCAATCTGTGGAGCGAGTATGTGTTGTCGGACGCCCATCGGGAGTACATGTACTATCCGCGGGTGTTGGCCCTGGCCGAAGTGGACTGGTCGCCGGCCGGCCGGAAAGATTGGGCGTCGTTCCAGCGGCGGCTGGTCGATGCCGAGCGGCGGCTCGACTATCACGGCATCAACTACCACATCCCGATGCCGGAGGGGACGCTGGTCGATCTGCTCGCCTTTACCGGCGATTCGGTGGCCGTTCCGTTCTCCAATACGCGGAACCTGCCGATGGTCTATACGCTCGACGGGTCGGAACCGACCGCAGCATCGGCGGTTTATCGGGATACGTTGAGGATCGGCGGCGATGCGCCGGTCGTGATTCGGATCGCCACGCTGACGCCTCAGGGCAAGCTGAGCCCGTCGCGTTCGATTCGCGTCGAACGGCAGCCGCTGAAACCGGCGGCGGAACCGGCGGCCGTGGATTCGGGCGTCGTGATGCGTGTGGCCGAGGGGCTCTTCCTGACGGACGATCAGATGGCCGGTGCACGTTTCGGGGCGGATACCGTGGTGCGCTATTTCCGGCCGGGATATGGAGCCGGAACCAAGACGGCGCCGGAGTCGCTGGTGGTCTACGAAGGGTTCGTCGAACTGCCGGAAGACGGCGTCTACGGCTTTACGACCGATATGGAAGAGCTTTGGATCGACGGCGAACGGATCGTGAAAAACGGCCAGGAGGCGGCGAGCCGTCACCTGCGGCACAAGACGACCCGGGCTTTGGCCGCTGGGAAACACGCTTTCCGGCTGGTTTTCAACAATATGGTTCGCCACGGGTGGCCGGACGTCTGGAACGACATCTCGTTCTTCGTCAAGAAGCCTTCGGGAACGGCTTATGAGCGGGTGAAGGCCTCTCAATTGACGCATGCCGTTCCGGCGGACACGCAGGAGTAGGCGGAAACCGAACGAACCCCATACAGCCGGGGGCATCGAATCGTCGATTCGATGCCCCCGGCTGTATGATATCTCCGCCTGAAGTTGGAAAAACTATTTTTTATATTTCAGCCGCGACTTCGTGATGGTGCTCTCCTGCACCGGTTTGTGCGGTTTCGATGTGATGTTGAACTGCAGACCGAAGCCCACCGACTGATAGATCTGCAAATAATCCCACGGTTTCGGCCGGCGCCCCGCGTCCAGCTTCGCCTGCGCGTCCGGCGTGGTGATCTGGTCGTTGTAGATCATGCTCACGAAAGCGCTGGCCGAGATGACGTTCGTAATCTTGAAGTTCAGCGTGTTGTCCCACGTGGCCGACGGTACGTTCGAATAGTTCCAGAACGATTCCAGCTTGGTGATGTATTCGATCTTCTCTTTGGCGAACTTCGTCTTGTAGTTCACCCGCAGCTGGGCACCGATTTCGGCCTTGAATTTCGGATTCTCTTTGTTCGGGTCGATCCCGAAGCCCCCCTTGCGCGCCAGCGAGTCGTTCAGGACGAAGGTCATCTTGCCTGCGATCGGAGAGAGGAGGAGGTTGAGCTTCTTGCTCGGCGGCTCATAGGTGAAACCGCCCGAGATTTCGACCGTCCCCGGTGCCATGAAGGTCGATTTCCAGACTTTCGGCTGGTCTTTCGGGTAGTCGTAGCTGTTGGTGAACTGCGATTTCCAGATCAGCGCCCCCGAGAGCTTCCACCGCTCCGAGATATTCCAGCTCGGCGTGGTCGAAAAGTTGAAGTAGTCCACGTTTTTTCGCGTCTGTCCCGTCGCACGCATAATCCCGAACTTGGCGTCGAAGACCGTTTTGATGCTGAAGACCGGTGCCACGTAGTTGTGCTCGGCGTTGAGCGATGCCAGACCCGAGTAGGAGTTGTCCCCCCCCTTCTGCCAGTTGTTGAAGCTCACCTGCGAGATGTCCAGCCGGGGCGCGATTTTGTAGCTGTTGCGCTGTTTCGAGCGCAGCTTGCGGAGGTATTTGTCGTAGGCCTCGCTGTACAGCTCGAACTTCATGTCAGTGGTGGGTTTCGGCACACGGATCGTATCGGGCGCCGCCGGGGCGAGCGGTACGGCCTGTTTTTTCGGATTGAACTGAGCCCGCGCCGCACCGCCCGTTCCGATCAGAATCAGGAGGGCGACGAGTGTTTTTCGGTACGAAATATGTAGCTTTGTTTCCATAAATTTACGGTGATCGGAGAGGGGACGGAACCGTCCGGCTGCATTTCCCGCCTGCGAATTTACAAAAAATAAAATTGAGAGTCTGACCATGAAATATTTCGGAGCCCATGTCAGCGCTGCCGGCGGAGTGGAGAACGCTCCGCTGAACGCCCGCCGGATCGGTGCCGGCGCTTTCGCGCTGTTTACCAAGAACCAGCGCCAGTGGGTGGCGCCCGCGCTGACCGCGGCGCAGATCGAGGCCTTCCGGGCCAATTGCGAGGCGGGAGGATACCGGCCGTTCCAGATCCTGCCGCACGATAGCTATCTGATCAACCTCGGGAATCCGGACGATCAGGCGATTTTGAAATCGCAGGCGGCCTTTACGGACGAGATGAAACGGTGCGAAGCGCTGGGGCTCGACCGGCTCAACTTCCACCCGGGGAGCTCGCTCGGGACGATCAGCGACGAAGAGTGCCTCGACCGGATCGCCGTGTCGATCGACCGGGCGCTGGCCCAGACGAAAGGGGTGACGGCGGTCATCGAGAATACGGCCGGACAGGGCTCGAACCTCGGCTGGCGGTTCGAACACCTGGCCCACATCATCGAAAAGGTGACGGACAAGAGCCGCGTGGGGGTCTGCATCGACACGTGCCACGCCTATTCGGCCGGCTACGACCTGAGCTCGGAAGAGGCCTGCGAGCGGACGTTCGCGGAGTTCGACCGGGTGGTGGGGTTCGATTACCTGCGGGGCATGCACCTGAACGACGACCTGAAGGCTTTCGGCAGCCGGGTCGACCGCCACGCTCCGCTGGGCGAAGGGACGCTGGGCTGGCCGGTGTTCCGTTTCATCGCGCGCGACCGGCGGTTCGACGACATGCCGCTGATTCTGGAGACACCGGACGAGAGCCGCTGGCCGGAAGAGATCGCGCAGCTCTATGCGCTGGCGGAGGAGCGTTAGCGGGTCGGAGAGCTCCGTTCCGCCCCGTTGCTTTCCGGCCGCCAGGGGCGGAATGCGGGACGGCGCAGCAGCTTGTCCCACAGCGCAGAGCAAGCGAAGCCGAGGTGGGCGCGAATCGTTCGGAAGAGGCCGTAGTGCCTCCGCATGATCCGCCATCGCTCCCGGAGGCTCGCCCGCCGGCGGCGCGTCGAGACCCCTCCCGGCGCGAAGCAGCTCACGACGAAACCCACATCCACCACCGACTGCGCCCGTTTCAGACACTCGATCACCCACTCGATGTCCGCCGCCAGCCGATAGCGCTCCGTGTCGTACAGCGGCGCGATCGCCCGCCGCACGAGGAACGACTGGTGGCACACCACCATGCCTCGCTCCAGCGACCGCCAGGTCAGGCCGCCGCGCGGCAGCGGCTTTTTGCGCAGCCCCAACGGGCGTCCCGCCTCATCCGTCACCAGCGTCTCGCCGTAGTAGATATCCGCTCCGGCCGGCACTCCGCCGCCGAAAATCCGCGTCAGCGCATCCCGCTCCCGGACCGTGTCCCCTGCGTTTACGAACCACAGGTAGTCTCCCGTCGCCGCCCGGATCCCTTTGTTCATCGCGTCGTACAGACCGCCGTCCGGCTCGCTCACCCCGTAAGCGATCCGGTCGCCGAACCGTTCCATCACCTCCCGCGTGCCGTCCGTCGATCCGCCGTCGATCACCACCAGCTCCAGCTCCGCCGCCGAACACTCCAGCGCCGTCAGATTCGACAGCGTCTTTTCCAGCTCCGCG
Source organism: uncultured Rikenella sp. (assembly GCF_910577125.1). Taxonomy (GTDB): domain Bacteria; phylum Bacteroidota; class Bacteroidia; order Bacteroidales; family Rikenellaceae; genus Rikenella. The sequence goes on along the minus strand of NZ_CAJTMN010000016.1, from coordinate 24,914 downwards.
GCCCCGTTCCAGACCACCGTTATCACCGAAACCTTGACCATAGTCTCTCGCTGCTAAAAATTAATCCGTGTAAAATTACTATATTTGGGCCGATTTCGTGCTCTCCCCCGTTGGACGGCACACCTTTTGTTCCCCTGTATCGCACATCATGAGCAGTTATAAAACCACCGTCCGTCTGATTCTGATTCTGCTGGCCGTTCTGCTGGTCGGCGCGGCTCTGGGCGTGATTCTCGAACGCTCGGCCCTGCGCGACACCTACCGCACGGTGCGCGAAGGAGACAAACTCGGGTGGGCCCTGACCCAGATCGAGAACCGCTATGTAGACCCCATCAGCCGCGACTCGCTGGCCGAGCTGGCCGTTCCGCTTCTCCTGCAGGAACTCGATCCGCATTCGGTCTATATTCCGGCCGAGGAGTTCGCCTCGACCAACGAGCCGCTGACCGGTACGTTCGACGGGATCGGCGTGATGTTCAACATGCTGTCCGACACGGTGCAGATTACGAACGTGATCTCGGGCGGGCCGAGCTCGGCGGCGGGCATCGTGGCCGGCGACCGCATCATCACCGTGAACGACAGCCTGATCGCCGGCGTGAAGATGGATCAGGACAAGGTGGTGAAGATGCTGCGCGGCAAACGCGGCTCGACGGTTCGGCTGGGGATTCTGCGCGCGCCGGCCGAGGAGCTGCTGCCGATTACGGTGACCCGCGGCGCCATTCCGGTGAAGAGCCTCGAAGCCGCTTTCCTCGTGCCGGGACATCCGGAGATTGGCTACATCCGTTTCGGCCATTTCGCCGCTTCGACCCACACCGAGGTGATGTCCGCTTTGACGCAGCTGCGCGAGCAGGGGGCCCGGAAAATCATCCTCGATCTGCGCGAAAACGGCGGCGGGTATCTGGATCAGGCGATCTATATCATCAACGAGTTTCTGCCGGGCGGCCAGCGGATCGTCTACACCGAGGGCCATGCCTCGCGGCGCGCCGACCAGTTCGCCGACGGGCGCGGGAGGTTCCTGGATATGGACATCGCGGTGGTGATCGACGAAAACTCGGCCTCGGCCAGCGAGATCGTTGCCGGAGCCATTCAGGACAACGACCGCGGGGTGATCGTCGGCCGCCGGTCGTTCGGCAAGGGGCTGGTGCAGGAGCAGATCTCCTTCCCGGGCGACGGATCGGCCATGCGGCTCACCATCGCGCGGTACTACACCCCGGTGGGGAGGTCGATCCAGAAGCCTTACACCCCGGGGAACGATGCGGAGTACCATGCCGAAGTGATGCGCCGTTTCGAGCACAACGAAATGCTGACGGCCGACAGCATCCGGCAGGACGACTCGCTGCGGTTCGTCACGCCGGGCGGCAAGGTGGTCTATGGCGGGGGAGGGATCATGCCCGACGTTTTCGTGCCGATCGACACGACCTTCATTACCCCCTACTTCTCGAAACTGTTCCAGAAGAACCTGATTTTCAGATACGCCTCGCAGATGTCGGACCGCTACCGCAAGGAGATCAACGCCATTACGACGCTGGCCGAGCTGGATCGCTTTTTCGCCGACAAGAACCTCTTTTTCGACTTCGTCGCCTATGCCGATCGGCAGGGGGTGCGGCCTACGGAGACCGAGATGACCCTCTCCCGGGCGATGATCACGGCGCAGATCAAGGCCTATATCGGGCGGAATACGGCGTTGAACGAGAACGCTTTCTACTATTATATCCTGCCTCAGGACAAGACCCTGCTCCGGAGCGTGCAGGCGCTGGAGGAACGGGAAGGATAGTCGGACGGCGATGAGAAAAGCGAGGGGGCTTGCAGCAAACGGCTGCAAGCCCCCTCACTTTTGTCCGAACGGATTTCTCCACGGGAAGGCCTACGAGCGGGATGCCTCCGCCGGCCCTTCGCCGATGCCCATCTTGGCGAGCAGAGGTTCCACCGTCGGCTCGTGGCCCGCAAAACGGACGTAGAGCGCCATCGGATGTTCGCTGCCACCCGGCGTCAGGATGCACGACTGGAACGCCTGCGCCGTCGCCGGGTCGAAGATGCCCCGCTCGCGGAACCGCGCGAAAGCGTCCGCCTCCAGCACCTCCGCCCACTTGTAGCTGTAGTACCCCGCCGCATAGCCCCCGCCGAAGATGTGGCCGAAGCTCGTCGAGAAGCAGCTCCCCTCGACCCGCGGCATCACCTGCGTCCGCTCCGTCGCCCGGCGTTCGAACGCCGCCACGTCGCACGCCTCGCCCAGCGGCTCCGCGATCGAGTGCCACGCCATGTCGCAAATCCCGAACTGCACCTGCCGCACGCAGGCGTAGGCGGCCAGATAGCGTTGCGCCGCTCCGATCCGTTCGATCAGCTCCGCCGGCATCTTCTCGCCCGTTTCGTAGTGCGCCGCCCAGAGGTCGAGAAACTCCCGCTCGGCCACCCAGTTCTCCATGATCTGCGACGGCAGCTCCACGAAGTCGCGCCGCACGTTCGTCCCCGTGAGGCTCGGATAGCGTCCCCGGCCCAATATGCCGTGCAGGCCGTGTCCGAATTCGTGGAAAATCGTCGTCACCTCGCTGAAACTCAGCAGTGAAGGTCGCTTTTCGGTCGGCTTCGTGAAGTTGCACACCAGCGAGACGACCGGAATCACCTCCTCGCCCCGCTCTGGATCGAGACCGGCCTGCCGGTACGAGGTCATCCAGGCGCCGCCCTGCTTGCCCGGCCGCGGGAAGTAGTCGATATACAGGATGGCCGCGGGTCGGCCGTCGCCTCCCGAGCCGTCGTAGACCTCGAAAGCGTGCACGTCCGGGTGGTAGACCGGAATCTCCCGGTTCTCCCGGAATGTGAGGCCGTAGAGACGGCCGGCCAGCATGAACATCGCCTCCTGCACCCGCTCCAGCCGGAAATAGGGGCGCGTCGCCTCGTCGTCGAAGTCGTAGGTCGCCGCCTTGTATTTCTCGGTGTAGTAGGCCCAGTCCCACGGCATCAGCGTCCCGTCGAACCCCAGTTCCGCAGCGTAGCCGCGGATCGTCTCCACCTCCCGTTCCGCATGCGGTTTGGCCCGCTCCAGCAGCTCGTCTAACAGGCCGTTCACCCGTTCGACGCTCCCGGCCATCCGGTTCTCGAGGGCGTAGTCCGCATAGGTTCCGTATCCCAACAGATGGGCCAGCTGCAGGCGCAGGTCGGCGATCCGGACGATGATCCGGCTGTTGTCCCGCTCGCCGCCGTAGGCCCGGCTGTTGTAGGCCCGGTAGAGCTTCTCGCGCAGGTCGCGCCGCTCGGAGTAGGTCATGAACGGGATGTAGCTCGGCGCGTGGAGCGTGAAGAGCCAGCCGCTCAGTCCGGCCGCCCGGGCCTCGGCCGCCGCCGCGTCGAGCACCGCTTCCGGCACTCCGGCCGTCTCGTCCGGCGTGGTCAGGTGGAGCCGGAAGGCGTTGGTCGCCGCCAGCAGATTCTGTTCGAAGTGCAGCGTCAGCCGGGCCAGCTCGTCGGTCACGGCACGGTACCGGGCTTTGTGCTCCTCGTCGAGGTTGGCTCCCGAACGGACGAAGCTGCGGTAGGTCTCCTCCAGCAGCATCCGCTGTTCGGCCGAGAGCCCTTCGAATCCCTTCTCTGCCGCCGCGTCGTAGACCGTCTTGACCCGCCCGAAGAGTCGCCCGTCGAGCATCACGTCGTTGCTGTATGCGGTCAGCAGGGGCGATAGCTCCAGGGCCAGCGTCTGCATGGCGTCGTCGGTCTCGGCGCTGTTGAGGTTGTAGAAAAGGGTCGTCACGCGCTCCAGCGGCTGCTGGGCGAATTCGAGTGCCTCGATGGTGTTGCCGAAGGTCGGTTCCTCAGGCTGGGTGGCGATCCGTTCGATGGCCTGCCGGCTGTCGGCGATCAGGCGTTCGACGGCCGGTCGGTAGTCTTCGATGCGGATGCGGTCGAACGGCGGAACGCCGTAAGGGGTCGTCCATTCGTTCAGCAGCGGATTGGGTGTCGTATTCATTCGTCGTTTTTTTACGGGTTGAGAGTCCGGTCGCCGGAGCGATTCGGAGGGCTAAAGATAACGATTCGGGGAGCGTTATTCAAAAAACGTCCGGTATTTATGTGACAGAACGGTGGGGTCGCTAAAAATGGTATGTTTTTTGTTTGTCCAATAGCATGTTTAAAAACTTTAAATCCGATCGATTATGGGAAAAAAGAGTATTCGCGGTACACGTACCGAACAGAATCTGTTGAAGGCTTTTGCCGGTGAATCGCAGGCTTGGGCGCGTTATACGATGTTTGCCAAAAAGGCGCGGAAAGAGGGGTACGAGGTGATCGCTAAATTTTTCGACGAGACGGCGGCTAACGAACAGCAGCATGGAAAGGTGTTTTTCAAGCTCCTGGAGGGCGGCATGGTCGAAATCACGGCCTCTTATCCGGCGGGCGTGATCGGGACGACGGCCGAGAATCTGGCCGAAGCGGCCGAGGGGGAACACGACGAAGGTCATGTGCTCTATCCGGAGTTTGCCCGGATCGCCGAAGAGGAGGGCTTTCCGGAAGTGGCTGTGAAATTCCGTCTGATCACGGCGGTCGAAAAAGATCACGAGGCACGCTATCGCAAGCTGCTGAAGACGCTCGAGGCGGGCGAGATGTTCAAAAAGGATACGCCGCAGGCTTGGCGCTGCCGGAAGTGCGGTTATGTGCACAAGGGGACGCAGGCGCCGGACAAATGTCCGATCTGCGACCATCCGCAGGCCTATTTCGAGATTATGGACGATAAGTTCTAAGTTTCGGCGTCGGTGCTTGCGTCCGGCGAGGAGATTCTCCTCGCCGGACGTTTTTTTATGTGTACAGCAGCGCGCAGAGGTCCGGCGCGCGGACCAAGAACGGGTGCGAAGATTTGGGCCGACACAGCCTTAGCGATGCGTAAGCATCGCCCGTCCACGGGACGTGGGGCCTGCGCGGCCCGAGCGCAGTTCCCTCCTGTTGGAAAGTCGCCCGCCTGCCTAAAAAGGGATTTCACTCGTTTTGCGGCGAGCAAAATCGAGATGAAATCCCAGCGGGCGACGGCAAATGCGGCGGAGCGATAGCGGAGCCGCAGTGAGACGGACACGGGGCCGAGAGCGAGCGGCGCGAGGGGGCGCCGAGGATGAACGGGCGGAGAATTGGGTTGTGGGGTGGGTGGGGCTGTAGCGGGTCGGAGCCAGCGTGGGCCCAACGAGCTCCGCGAAGTTGCGGCCCTACGCCTGGGGTGGCTCCGGCCCGCGCGGCTCTTCGAGCCGCAGGGACTCAATCTGATTTATTCTTTTTCCGCGCGTCATGGAAAATCTGATTCAAAAGCGGGAGGCGCTTTTGAATCAGATTTTCCCTTTAAGGCGTGGCGCGCGGTCGAGCTTTGAACCGGACGGAACTGCCCTCGGGCCGGCCGGGCCCCGCGTGCCCGCGGTGGGCGAATGGGGTAGAGGCTGCTATTTCGGAGTGCCCGGAGGCACTTTATTCCGAGAGGCAACGCAACTGAAAACCGCAGGCCCGGTACGTCGTGCCGCTGGGATAGAGGTGCTCTGTATCGAAATCCAAGACTATGCCATTTGTGTTGCTTGTTGCAGTCGAATAACTGTATCCGAGTGTACAAATGCCCCATAGCGTTCCCGTGGTATGACCGCGCCAGCCCGGGGCGGGGTAGTCGGTGTTTGGAGTCATACAATTTTCATTATTGTCTATCTGATTGAAGTGAGCGGAATTGCGACGGCTTATATGCAGGAATGGTGTGTGAATTAGGTATATTTATTTAATAATCATGTTGTTGTAAAAATAGTGAAAACTCTTTCCATAAAAGTGAATCGATATGTTTTGATGTTTACAAAATGTATTATCTTTGTCTTGTAAAACGATTCCGGAATCCAGTTATACACCTTTAAAAAATCTCTATCGATGAAAAAACTATGGAAATTCCTATTCGGAAGCAGCTGTGGCAGGTTCCGTCCGAGCGCTGAAGAGATGTGCCAGCGAATGAACCCGACCAGACATTTTGTCATAGACCGATCCTGCGACAGACGATGAGCCGGAAATATGAAGACATGCGCGAGCACCGCGCCCGGGCAGTGACCGTTCTGAAACGGGTCAAAGAAGCTCGAAAAGGACTGAAAATCAGATATGAACGTATCGACGAACACACCTGGGTCGAACGTTCGGAAAGTACGGAACCATTGAAACGAACATACACCATGAACACCACCGTCACTCGGCAGGAAGCCGAACAAGCCATTGCGGTCTATCGCACCGCCAAGAGCGCCAAAGCGGAATACGAAGCCGTGATGGCAGATGCGGAACGAACGATCAATCAGTTCGCCCGGACACATTTCGAGGATTTCACAGAGGGGCGTCTGGAGCTCGACAGCGGTACGCTGGCGGTCAAGAGCGGCGCGGCCAAACCGCTCAAGGGCGGTCGGCCGCTCTCCACGGCTGCCCGGGCCGAGCTGGCGGCTCTCCTGCCGGAGGCTTACGTGCGTCTTTCGTGCGATTTTACGGAGCTGTACGGCTGTCGGGACAAGGCGGTGCGCCAGTTGCTGGCAGCGTGCGGAATCGAGATCGTGCGGGACGACAAGTTCGTAGTCTTATAGCCGAGCCGGCCGGATGGAGCGGCCGAGGTGAAACTTTTTGTATGATTTATTGAATTTTATATCGACTCGTTATGGCTTATAATAAAAAAGGATACTACAAGCGCGCCCGGGCTTTGCAGGAGCTGACGGCGCAACATTACGAACCGGAGCGGCACGACCGTTGCTACAAGTGGGTATGGCGTCGGTTCGTCTATCCCCAGTTCGGTATCTGTTATCACAGTTATTTGCGTTACCTGCACACCGTCGTCCCGGCCGAGGAGAGTTAGCCGCTCCGTCGGCCGGGCGGAAACGGCAGGCCCGCGTCCCTCTCGATTCCGAGGGTGGCGCGGGCCTTTCCGTTTATTCCGAGAGGCAACGCAACTGAAAACCGTAGGCATGATAGAGTGCACTGATGGGGCCGAGGAGCTGCATGTTGAAATCCAAATACCACACCGAGATGTCGCCCGTCACCGGTGTACGTGACCAACTGTACCCGCTGTTGCCGACACTGCCCGATACGCCCGAAGTAAAGTCGCGGTAGCCCGGGGCAGGGATCCCTACTTCACATTCTCCCGCACCGGCCGCTCCGACCGACGCCCCGCCAGCTCGTTCAGCGTCCGCACCGTAATCCCCAACGCCTCAATCCCGTCCGATGCCGGAATATCCTCCGTGAAGTTCAGCTCGATCACCCGCTCTTCGCCCGGCGGCAGGTCGAAGTAGGCATCCGACGGATTCTCCTGCCGCGCCGCCGCGTCGAACACGACCGATTTCAGCAGCGTATTCGCCCGCAGCGTCGCCTCGACCCGTCTCGGCCCCACCTGCCTGTAGGCGATCGTGTAGTCCGCCGCCGGCAGCGCCAGATCCTTGAACGGCACGAACCAGTAGACCGACCGCAGCGTATCCCCGCCGATCACCCCGTCCGCCACCAGGCAGACCTCCCTCCCCTCCGCAGAGAGCCCCCGCAGCAGCTCCGTGTCCTGAGCCCGCAGCAGCTCCCGGTTCGAGTTGGCCGCCACATCCGCCCGCAGGGTCGAATCCCACAGCGTCTGACCTGTAAAATCCATCAGCCGCAGCGAAACCGTCCCCTCCTGCGCCTCGAGCCGGTCTGTCACCGCCCACAGCACCGCCGTCCGGGTCGAGTCCACCCGTTCGAAAGCCAGCAGCGTCGGCACGAAACTCCGCCGGGCATAGTATTGCAGCGCCTTCCAGCGGTAGCGGCTGTCCATCGAGCTCCACGAAACGGCCGGATAGCAGTCGTTCAGCTGCCAGTAGATCGTTCCCTGGTTGAACGGCCGTTTGATGCGGTGTCCCTCCATCGCGATCTTCATCCCCTCGGCCTGAAGCAGCTGGGAGAGATAGACATACGTCCGGAAGTCGTCCTTCAGTAGCGGCAGGTCGCGCACCATGTACTCTTCCAGCAGTCGATATGCCTTCGGACTTTTCTGGTGGGCGATCATCGCCGGCGAGTAGAGCCGCATCTCGTCCGGCGTGAAATATTCCCTGTAGGTGTCGTAGCAGGCCAGCGAGACGAAGCCGTATTCGTTGCTGAACCGCCCCGGCTTATCCTTGTAGACCGAGAAAGGCTCTTCGTCGTGGAAAACGCCCCAGTAGTGCACATCCCCCTTGATCCGGCTCAGCGGATTGCCGCGTCCGTACATCGGCGAGCTCGGATGGTACGACCGTCCCTCGTCCTCCGTCGCCACCACGTTGGCCAGCACGCCCCGGAACAGCGTGTCGATGCCGTGCTTGATCTGCGCCTGCTCCGTGGAGTCCCATCCGTAGACCTTCTGGTATCCCCAATGGTTCCACGCTTCGTCGATTTCGTTGTTCCCGCACCAGATGGCCAGCGACGGGTGGTTCCTCAAGCGCCGCACGTTGTAGACCGCCTCGCGCCGCACGTTGTCGAGGAAAGCCGTGTCCCACGGGTAGAACGAGCAGGCGAACATGAAGTCCTCCCACACCATCATCCCCCGCTCGTCGCACAGGTCGAAGAAGAGATCCTCTTCGTAAATCCCGCCGCCCCAGATGCGGAGCATGTTCATATGCGAGTCCGCCGCCCCGTCCACGATCGCCCGGTAGCGTGCCGTGTCGACCCGCGACGGGAAGACGTCCTGCGGAATGTAGTTCGCACCTTTGATAAAACACGGGATGCCGTTCACGTAGAACTGGAAACTGGCCCCCTCGCCCACGCTGTCCGGCTCCTGCACCAGCTCGATTTTCCGCACGCCGATCCGTTGCGTGTCCCGGTCCAGCAGCCGTCCCCGCTTGTCCGTCACGAACGTCCGCACGGTGTAGAGGTTGGGTTCGCCCATCCCGTTCGGCCACCAGAGCTTCGGGTGGACGATGGCGAACGGGATATCGACCGTCGTCTCCGTCTCTCCGGAAGCGCCCACCATCACGTCGGTCTGGCCGTAAATATGCGTGGCGGCCGAGTCGGCCACGATCACCCGCACCGGTGTCTGCGCGCCCGCCTCCCCGCGTAGCGAGACCCGTGCCGTGAATGCGCCGCGCAGCGAGTCCTGCCAGCTTTCGCGGACGAATTGGATGCGGTCGATCGCCGCCTCCGACCAGGCGTCCAGATAGACCGGCCGCCAGACGCCCATCGTCAGATACCTCGGCCCCCAGTCCCAGCCGAACTGGTACGGCGCTTTGCGCGTGAAGACGCTGGTTTTCCACTCTCCCTTGTCGTTGTCGTTGGGCAGCTTCACGGGGTAGGCCATCGCCTCCGGCAAGGCCGTGGCGTAAGCCGGGTGGAAGACGATGCGCAGGGTGTTGACCGTATCTGCCCGGAGCAGACCGTTCACCGGAATGCGCCATTCGACGAACATGTTGTCCGTCCCGCCCAGCACCAGCGAGTCGTTGAGGTAGACGTCGGCATAGGTGTCGATGCCCTTGAAAACCAGCTCCTGATAGGCTTGTGCCACGATGTCTGCCGACGGGGTGAATGCCGTCCGGTACTCCCAGCTGCGTTCGCCGATCCACTGCAGGTCTGTTTCGGTCGTCCCGCCGAACGGTTCGGGAATCCGCCCAAGGTGGAAGAGGTCGGTGTGTACGGTGCCGGGTACGGTTGCCGGCAGCCAATCCGGCACCGTTTTTTCGACGAGCAGGTCGTGGTGTGCGTCTCCGGTCGCCGACTGCGGAGTATCCGTTTCGCGGAACGACCAGTTTTCGATCAGCGGTTGCCGGCAGCGTTGCGGGGTCTGGCCGAGCCATTCGGAGGCGTCTCGCGGGCCGCAGGCGGTCAGTGCCGCCGCCGTGCCGAGCAGTGAGAGGGTGCGAAAGAGTAGGGCATGATGTTTCATGGGAGGTGCCGATTTTTGAAATGGGTTCGAGAGCAAATATAGCACAAAACGGTCTTTTTTGTATGCCGGCGGGGTGAAAAGGCACCGACGGAAGTGGGGTAGAGGCGCCTCTACGGTGCGTGGTCGCTGCCTGAGTTCTGCGAGCCCCAGGCGCGTGAACAGAGAATGAGTCTTGCGGAGCTTAAGGCGTAGCGTAGCTATCACAAAAGTTTACCTCGGGTTTCCTCCTCGCCGCTCGGCAATTTGCAAACTTTGTTTGCATTGCTTTCGCTGGCAGCGTCGGTTTTGGTGCCGCTTTTTCCAAAAAGCGGCAGTTTCAGACGGGTTCGCAGCTCGGCAGTCGCCCGCACGCCTAAAAGGGCATATTCTTGCCGATTGGCGGCCAGCCAATCCGGCAAGAATTGCCGCGGGCGACAGAAAAGGTTTGCCGAGCCCGCACGCCGACGCCTTAAGCTCTACAAGACTCAGGGCGAACTGGAGAAACCGTTTCGCTGCGGCAGCCTCCACCTCTCGTCGACCGGCCACGTTCGATCTACGGCCGGCGCGAAAAGGCGATTGATGACGAGGTCACCTCCGGCCCGCCCGCAGACTCGATGCCCGGCAGCACCGGCCGATCGACGACCACCCACACGCTCCGATCCCGGGCCCCGGACAACGGATCGACCGCCTCCACCAGATTCTCGCCCGGCCGCAACGTCACCTCCTTCCACTCGAACCGTCCCAGACCGTCGTTCGACCGCAGCCCCTGAGAAGCCCCGTTGACAAAGAGCTCCACATCGCTCCCGTTCGAAAAGACCCGCACCGTCTGCACCCGCGAGAACCGCTCCTCGACACGGCTGTCCGCCAGATGCACGAACGATTCCGACGTATTCCAGTTCGCTTTGTAGAAGTAAAAAGCATCTTTCCGCACCCGGCGGTCGAACGTCACCAGACCGTAGTCCGCCACCCCCGGCCGGGCACCGTCCGTACGGTGCGCCGCGCCGTAGTCGAACATCGTCCAGACGAAAGTCCCCCAAAAGTTCGGCCGCGCCGCAATCACGCTCCAGTAATTCTCGTGCAGCCAGGTCTGCCACTGCTCCGGATGCCAGCCTCCCGCCGCATCCGGACGGCTGAGGCTGTCGGCCCACTGATAGATGCTCGCCCCCGCGCCGTACTCGCTCACCCCGCTCCGAAGGGTCGGAAATCCTCGCCGCAAATCGCGCGTCCAGATCGCAAAATCCTGCGGCTGACCCGATTTCCATCCCAAAAATTGATTGAATCCGATCAGGTCGGTCACGAAGTTCAACTCGCCGTCCTGATTGCTCGCCGCCACCGTCAGCCGGCCGCCGCCCTCCTCCTTGGCCACGCGGTTCAGCTCGCGCACCACGCCGATCGGATCGGCTCCCCGCTGGGTCAGCTGGTCGAACAGCCCCCACCAGACGACCGACGGATGGTTGTACTGCTGATGCATCATCTCGCGCAGCTGTTGCAGGAGATTGGCGCGGAAACCCTCGCTGTCGCTGAATCCCTTGTCGCGATAGGCCCCGGCACCGACCAGCGGCAGGTCGCTCCAGACCAGAATCCCGGCCCAGTCGCACAGGTCGAGAAAATAGGAATCGTTCGGGAAATAGGCGCACCGCACGGCATTCACCCCCATCTCGCGCATCAGTTCGATGTCGCGTCGGTGGTTCTGCCGCCGCAGGGCGTTCCCGATGCCGTCCCAGTCCTCCACGCGGCAGACGCCCTGAATCCGCAGCGGCCGATCGTTCAGGTAGAACCGATTGTCGTCCCCCACGCTGAACCACCGCAGACCGAAAGCCTGGCACACCGTGTCCTCTCCTCCCTCCGAACCGCTCACCCGCGCCTCCAGCGTATAGAGGTAGGGATCCTCCGTCCCGTTCCACAGGTGTGGCCGGGCGATCGAGAACGAAATACCTACATCGCTGCGCCCCCCGGCATCGAGTTTCACCCGCCGGTTCAGCGTCTCGACCACATTTCCCTCGCCGTCGCGCACCGTAAAGGTGGCGGTCGCCATCTCGCCGCTCCGGCCCCGCACCGCTGCGTGCGCATTCACTTCGGCCTGCTCGGCCGACACCCGGGTGGGGGTCACATAGAGTCCGCTCGATCCGTAATCGTCGAGGGCGATATGCGTGGCCGGGGTCGAGATCAGTTCGACGCTGCGGTACAGGCCGCCATAGATATTCAGGTCGCCGGTCAGCGGCGCGACGTCGAGGTCTGGTGCGTTATTCACTCTCACCCACAAGGTGTTTCGTCCGCCGAACCGCACATGAGGGGTGATCTCCCAGGCAAAGGCGGTGTATCCGCCGCGGTGCTGCCCCACGTGTTTGCCGTTCACGAAGAGGTCGCAGACGGAGTTGGCGCCGCCGAAGCGCAGAAAGAGCCGCCGTCCGTTCCATCCGGCGGGAATCTCGATCACTTTGACGTAGTTGCCCAGCCCGCGATAGTAGTCGGGTTTGCCGCCGAGCAGGTCGGTATTCCACGTATGGGGCAGATCGACGGGCCGTCCGGCCGCCGAGGCGTTCATCTCCCAACTGGGTGTATAAGTCCATCCGCGGTCGAGCGAGACGCTCTGCCGCTGGGCGCCGGCGGTGGCACACAGCCCGAAAATGGCGAGTAGAAGAAAAAGACTCTTTTTCATAGGAATCGGTTTCGGTATGGTCGAAGACAAAGATACGGATTTCCGGGGGAAGTGCGAGACGAAGCAGAAGCGCTCAACTTTGCTTCAATAGATTTTGTTTTCTCGATTTTTCAGATTACATTTGAAGCAAAACAATAAAATTCACTTTCAAAAACTCATTCAAGACCTGAAAAAACATCTGAAAACCGCAATTTTTGGCTCAGTAGCATTAGCTGCCGGGGTGTCGGCATGGGTCAATTTCCGGCTCGCTTCGTCGGAACAGCCGCTCTCGGATCTTACACTGGCTAATATCGAGGCGATGTCATACATTTATGACAATAATGGATCCAAATACGGAGAATGCAACCCGCCTTGGGAATTACTTTGCGTACCGGAAGTTTTCAATAATGGGTACCCGGGAAAACCTGCAGATAATAGCGGCGGGCCATATGTCATAGAATTTCCGGGCATTTTTAAATCACTCAAATAACATCACTCAAACGGAGAGGTTTTTCCCCTCCGTTTTTAATATATCGATTCGATGAAATCATTGTTATTTCTACTCATTACAACCATCGCGACAGGGTGCGCTACTCCTGGTCACTCCCAAAAAAACGAAAGCTTATTTACGAATTTAAAATCGATAAAAGCACAAACTAAACACATCAATATCGATACGGAATTTATTTTAGAACCTATTTATTGCACTGCTATCAAGAACGAATTACTTTCGGGCAGCTTTTTGACCGATCCGATGATCGAAGTATACAATGTACAAACAAAACTTCAAGGACACAGTATACAACCCCAAGGAAAAGGGCCCGACGAAATGCTCAGACTCTCTTCCATGTACACTCACAACAATCTGCTATTCCTTTACAGTTCGATGGAAGGCAAAATATTCTGGCGCAACATGGATGAGGCATCTGCAAAACCCATGATCACGTTATACGCCGACGCTCGCAAACGCGATTTGTTTTGGTTCAAAATGGCTCCCGTTGCAGGAAATCGATATATAGTTACCGGTATTATGGATCCGGAGGTCAAATCCCAATTCGCACTATTGGACAGCACGTTGCGGGTCACGCGTTATTTCGATTCTTTCCCGGTCGAAGGAACTCCCATGGCTAATCTCTCGTTTCCGCAGCAAAGCATGGGTTTCCAAGGGTGGATGACAGTCACACCGGATGGCAAAAAAATGATGTGGACGTCTAAACCCGGATCTATCTTCCGTTTCTACGACCTTTCCCAGCAACGACCCTTGAAAATAAAAGAATACATCCGGAATATCCCTGTTTTCTATGCCCGTACCGACACGGATACGGGGGTCGAACAAGACAAAGACAATGAATGGGGGGTGCTGAATGCCACGGCGAATGACAGCTGCTTTTTCGCCCTGTACAGTTCGAAACGGATCGCGGAAGGGTCGCTCGAAAGTTCGGACATTTATGTGTTCGACCTGCAGGGAAACCCGATCCGGCATCTCGTGCTCGACCGGCTGGCTACGCATATCGTCTGGGTGCCGGGCGAAGGAGAGGAGGCGCAGACCGTACGGGGACTCTACATGTTCGGACGGAACGAAGAGTCGCTGGAACCTGAGATTTTCAAAGTGCTCTACTGATCTTTGCCCAGTCCGAAGAGACACCGGTTGCCGCCGGAAAGAGCAAATAAAGGAAGGTGTCAGTTATTCCGGTTGATCAGGTTCACAACGACTTTCGTCATCACCTCTTTCTCTTCGGTGCGGCTCTCGGCGATCATGAGCGTCAGGGCGACCAACGTATTGTTGTCCACGAGGCGAGACCCGTCGGCCCGGTAGAGAATCCGGTTGTTCTCCAGAAACCACAGAAAAAGAAAGGCGGCGATCCGCTTGTTCCCGTCGCTGAAGGAGTGGTTCTTCACGGTCAGGTAGAGCAGATTGGCGGCTTTCTCCTCGACGCTCGGATAGAGTTCCCGACCGTCGAAAGTCTGATAAATCACCCCCATCGTGCTCCGGAACGACTCGTCTTTCTCATGGGCGAACAGCTCGCTCCCGCCGAACTTGTCGCGCAACACCTGCAAGGCCTGCATCGCATTCTCGTAGGTGGCCCGGAAAGACGCTTCGGAGGTCGTGGCCGAGATCTCCAGCTGCTGGTAATCGTACCGGTCGAGGGTGTCGAGGCCGTAGGTGTAGTCGGTAATCACGCGCAACAGTCCGACGGCCTCGGAACGCGTCACCTCTTTGGCCGACAGGACGTTGGAGAGCAGCCGCACGGTTCGTTTCAGCTCTTCCAGCTGCTCGGCCTTCGCCTGGCGGTCGACAGCATACCCCTTGATCAGGTACTCTTTCAGGACGCGGTTCGCCCAAACGCGAAACCGGGTGGCATTTTTCGAATTGACCCGATAACCGACGGACAGGATCATGTCCAGATTATACGTCTCCACCCGCCTTTTAACTATGCGGGTACCCTCCTGCCGAACTATTTCCATTTTGGAAACAGTTGAGTCCGGATCCAACTCGCCGCTGCGATAGATATTGCGGATATGCTTCGAGATAGCAGGCACTTCGGTGCCAAACAACAGGGCTATCTGCGCCTGGGTCAGCCAGACACTCTCCGACTCCAGGCGCACCTCGAGACGGGTCTCACCGTCGGAGGTCCGGTAAATGACGATCGTTCCGTTATCCATGAGCGTGAAAATACGAAAATTCGAGCTATTTTTGCTTCCCGGAACGAATTTCACTGCTTATGACTGTCAAAGAGAGGTTTGCGGGCATCATCGCCTGGTTCGCCGAGAACCGGCCCGACGACGATACCGAACTGCACTACCGGTCGCCGTACGAGTTGCTGGTCGCCGTGATGCTCTCGGCCCAGTGCACCGACAAACGGGTCAATCTCGTCACGCCGGCCCTCTTCGAGCGCTTCCCCACGGCGCACGATCTGGCGGGAGCCACGCCGGACGAGGTGTTCGAGTACATCCGGTCGGTTTCCTACCCCCGATCGAAGTCGGAACACCTGGTGGCGATGGCGCAACGGCTGGAGGAGGTCTACGGAGGGCGGGTGCCGGACACGGTCGAGGAGCTCACCACCCTGCAAGGGGTGGGACGCAAGACGGCCAACGTGATCGTCTCGATCGTCTACGACAAGCCGGCGATGGCCGTGGACACGCATGTGTTCCGGGTGGCGGAGCGGATCGGGCTGACGACCGGGTCGAAGAATCCGCTGCAGACGGAACGGGCGCTGGTGCGGCACATTCCGGAGAGGCTGCTCGGCCGGGCGCACCACTGGCTGATTTTGCACGGCCGGTACGTCTGCACGGCGCGGGCGCCGAAGTGCGCGACGTGCGGCATCGCGCCGTGGTGCCGGATGCGTCAGCGGGAGCTGGCCAAAGAGGAGAAAAATCGATGAATCGTATGCGGCGGTAGCGGCCCCGCGCGCTTACAGCAGTTTTCGCGCGCTCTCCTCGTACTGCGACGCGTCGAGACGCAGGGCGACGAAGAGCAGGAGGGTGAAGGCCATCAGCGACGACCCCCCGTAGCTGAAAAACGGGAGCGGAATCCCCACCACCGGGAAAAGACCGATCGTCATCCCGATGTTGATGGCGAAGTGCATGAAAAAGATGGCCGCCACCGAATAGCAATATATCCGGCCGAAAGGCTCTTTCTGACGTTCGCCCATGCGCATCAGCCGCAGAATCAGGGCGAAAAAGAGGGTCACGACGAACAGCGACCCGATGAATCCCCACTCCTCGCCCACGGTGCAGAAGATAAAGTCGGTGCTCTGCTCGGGCACGAAGCTGAAACGGGTCTGTGTTCCGCCCAGGAAGCCTTTGCCGGCGAATCCGCCCGAACCGATGGCGATCTTGGACTGGATCACGTTGTAGCTCCACCCGTGGGGGTCGTTCTCGATGCCGAGCAGGTCGAGGATCCGTTTCTGCTGGTGCAGCTGGAGGATGTTGTCGAAAACGTAGTCCACCAGCCCGGTGAAGACGACGGCGCCGGCGAAAAAGACGACGTATTTCCAGAGATTGGTCGCGTGGTGCCGGATGCCGTACCGCACGAGCCACGGCAGGGAGAGCGCCGTCCCGGTCAGCATCGAAGCGAAGAGCGACAGGTGTGCGCCGACCAGCGTCCCTATGCCGAAGACGACCGTCCCGAGCAGCAGCACGAGGGCGGCATAGCGCACGCTGTCGCGCCAGTTGCGGTTGACGAGCCCCTGCGCCGCCAGACAAAGGAAGAAGACGACGAACAGAATGGGCAGCGGTTCGAGCAGGAAGGAGATGACGAAGAGAAACACGAGCATCAGGGCCACCACATAGAGCGCCGTTCCGAACCCTTCGCGGTAGAGCATCAGGAAGAAGGCGGCGAAGATCAGGGCCGACCCGGTGTCGTTCTGGGCCAGAATCAGCAGGACGGGAATCCCGATAATCAATCCGATGTAATAGACGGCCTTGCCGGTATGCAGGTCGAAATTGTAGGCGCTCATGTATCTGGCCAAAGCCAGCGCGGTGACGAACTTCATGAATTCGGCGGGCTGTATCCTGACGGGGCCGATCGAGAGCCACGACTGCGCCCCGTGGCTCTCATGCCCGACGAGCAGCACGAAAAGCATCACGCCCAACATGAAGAAATAGAGCGGATAGGCGAGCATGTGCCAGTATTTGCTGTCGATCAGCAGGATGGAGACGGCCAGAAAAAAGCTGATGCCGATCCAGAGCATCTGCATGCCGTAGCGCTGCGAGAGGTCGAAGATGCCGGCGTGTTCTTCGTCGTAGACGGCGGCGAAGATGTTGAGCCACCCGAAGAAGACCATCACGACGTAGATGGCCACCGTCCACCAGTCGATGTCGGCGGCGAAGAGCCGTCCTCCGTTTTTCCGGGCAGCGGGGCGGCCGGTGCCGAACGTGTATTTATCTGCCGCGTTTGTCATACATCGGATAGGCTATGGTCATCTCTTTCATCTGCCGGACGAGCTCCGGGCGCCGGATGGTGTCGGTCAGGTACTGCTCGATCAGCAGGCTGGCGATGGGGGCGGCGGCCGAACCGCCGAAACCGCCGTGCTCGACGTAGACCGAGACGACGATCTTGGGGTCGTACCGCGGGGCGAAGCACAGAAAGGTCGAGTGGTCCGCTCCGTTGGGGTTCTGGGCGGTGCCGGTCTTGCCGCAGATGTTGAGCCCCGGCACGTAGGCGCGTCCGCCGGTTCCGGCGACGTTCACCCCTTCCCACATCCCTTCGACGATCGGTTCGAAGTACTTCGGGTCGACTTTCGTGTAGTTTTTCCGGTAGAACCGGGCGTCGATGGAGTCGCGGCCGGCGATCTTCTTCACCACGTGCGGGATATAGTAGTGTCCCCGGTTGGCGATGGTGGCGCCGAGGTTGGCGAGCTGCAGGGGGGTCACCCCCAGCTCGCCCTGTCCGATGGCAAGCGAGATGACGGTGAGCGAGTTCCAGCGGCTGCGGTAGCGCCGGTCGTAGAACTCTTTGGTCGGCACGTAGCCGGCGAGCTCGTCCCAGAAGTCGGATTCGAGTTTGCGGCCGAAGCCGAAGCTGCGCACGTAGTCGTACCACATGTCGAAGCCGCCTTTGGCGATTCCGCCGTACTGGCGGTTGTCGAGGATGTCGCGGAAGACGTAGCAGAAGTAGGCGTTGCACGAATTGGCGGTGGCCTGCACGAGGTTCATGGGCGAGTAGTGGGTGTGGCACTTCACCCCCCGTCCGACGGTATATCCTCCGCTGCAGGGGTGGTAGTCTTCGGGCCGGGAGACGCCCTCTTCGAGTCCGATCAGGCCGTTGACGACCTTGAAGGTGGAGCCGGGCGGGTAGCGGGACATCACGGCGCGGTTGAACAACGGGTGCCGGGGGTTCCGCAGGAGCTCCATGTAGTTGTTCCCCAGATCGCGGCCGACGAGTTTGTCGGGGTCGTAGGAGGGGGAGCTGGCCATGACGAGAATCTCGCCGGTGGCGGGCTCGATGGCCACTACGGAGCCGATCTTCCCGGCCATGAGCTCCTCGGCGAGCTGCTGCAGGTCGGCGTCGATGGTGCAGGTGATGGCCTCGCCCGGCACCGGGAGGGTGTCGTAGCGGCCGTCGGCATACGATCCTTTGGGCATGCCGTAGACGTCGACGAGTTCGACTTTCACCCCTTTTTTCCCGCGCAGGTACTGTTCGTAGGATTTCTCGATGCCGCTCTTGCCGATGTAGTCGCCCATGCGGTAATAGGGGTCGCGTTTGATGGTGGCTTCGTCGACTTCGTTGATGTAGCCGAGGAGGTTGCCGGCGATCTTCCGGGGGTAGGTGCGCGAGGTGCGGTACTGGGTATAGAAGCCGACGAGGTGGCGTTCGTCGAGCTTGAATTTCACCTCTTTGGGGAGCTGTTTGAAGATCATCGAGGGGCGTCGCTTGGAGTACCGCCGGGCCTTATCCAGGGCTTTCCGGATATCTTCGACGGTGACGCCCAGGGTCTCGGCGAGGAAAACGGTGTCGAACGGCTCCACGTCGCGCGGGATGACCATCAGGTCGTAGGATTCGGTGCTCTGGACGAGGAACTCGCTGTTCCGGTCGTAGACTTCGCCGCGCGAGGGATACTGTACCATGTAGCGCATGGCGTTGTTCCGGGCGTACTCTTTGTAGGAGCTGTCGACGATCTGGATCCAGAAGAGGCGCCCGACGAGGACGAGCACGACGAGAAAGAGGCCGAGGTAGAGTATCTGTTGGCGTCTGGAGGGGATATTCATGGACTTTCGCTGCAAACTAACGAGTGGGGGGGGATCAGACTTTCACTGCCGTACGAACGAGCGGGAGGTGCAAAAAGTATATGATCCCGATGCTGAATATCGAGCTGAACACGATGCGGAGGGCGATCATCCACACCGCTCCGGAGGGGTCTTCGAGGATAAAGAAGGGGAGGTTGAAGAGCAGGACAAGGACGGTGACGTACCGCAGGAATTTAGCCGTCCCGACACGTCCCGCCGTCGGTATCCCCCCTTCGTAGACGAGCTCTTTGCCGAGAAAGAGCCCGACGACGGTCGGCCGCACGAAGGCGAGCCACGTGGAGACGATGGTCTGCAGTCCTGCGGTCCCGGACATGAAGTCCACGGCGGCGCCGCTCCCGAAGCCGAGCATCAAGAGGAGCCAGCCGGGCGTATCCAACGGCAGCAGGATGATGAACATGATGTAGATGTAGGGGTTCACCACGCCGCCGAGGTTGATGTTGTCGAAGACGAACTCCTGAAGGATGAGCAGGAGCAGAAAAATGGCGGTGTATTCCAAAAACCGGATCATGGGCGTCCTCCTTCCTCTGTTCCGTCCGAAATGTCGAAATGATTGCCGCCGCTGCCCGCCACCGAGGCTGCGGTCTGTTCGCTGATACCGGTCTCGGCGTTCCCGATGGTGTTCTCCAGCGCGCGCCGCTCTTCCTGTTCGAGGTAGTGCACGGCATAGACGCGGCGGAGGCGTGCGAGGTCGGTGAAGAGCTGCACGCGGACTTTATAGAATGTCCCGTTCACCATCTCGAAGCTTTCGACGGTGCCGATGGGCTGGTCGGGCGGGAAGATATATGAGTAATCGGTGGTCACGACGGTATCGCCGACCTCCATGTCGGCATACTTGGGTATCTCGTCGAGGATGACTTCGCGGTGGCTGAGTCCGTCCCAGTAGATGGAGCCGAAGAAGTCGCTCCCCTGGATCCGTCCGCTGGTGCGGAAGTCTTTGGTGTTGAGGATGGAGACGGCGACGGAGAAGTGGTCGGAGCAGCGCACGACGTATCCCACGATCCCGTCATCGGCGATCAGGGCCATCTCGGGCTCCACGCCGTCTAAGGTGCCTCGGTCGATGGTGATGTAGTTCTCGCGTTTGCTGATGCTGTTCCGGATGACGCGGGCGGGTTGGTAGCGATATCGCTGCAGGAGTTCGGCGACGGGTATCGAATCGTCGGGGGTAGCGGGTGCCAAGAGCGGTGTCACGGGCTGGGGCAGGCTCCGCAGCCGGGCGATCTCGTCGAGCAGGCGCCGGTTCTCGGCGCGCAGGCTGAAGTATTCGCCGATGTCGGCGAGTTTGTCGTAAATCCCGTTCACGAGCCGGTCGGAAGCTCCGGCGAGGCGTGCTTTCTGGTAGAGGTTGCTGTGGAGGAACACGCTGATGGCTATCGCTTCGAGGGCGATAAACAGGAGGACGTAGTAGATCCGTTTGAGAAAAAGGAGTAACTTCAGCAACTCGGGTTCGGTTTTATATCGGTGTCGGCCGGCAGGCCTATGGAGGGAAACAACAGCCTTGGTCTGCAGTCGTAGGAGGGCTTGTCTCCGCGCTTTTCCGACCGCTGCCGAGGCTGGCTCAAGGTTTTCAAGAATGCCCGCTCCGGGCTATCGCCATCGCGCGGATGGCGTGCAGCGTAACGTCGGCAGCGAGGGTACGGTCTGGTCGGCCGCGTCCTGTGATTTTGGCGACCACTACCGTAGCTTGCACTTGTACTTCTACACGACGGGACTCAATCCCAGCAATCCGACGTACCGGGCATACGGTATTCAGTTGCGTTGCCTCTCGGAATAAACGGGGCCCACGGACATTCCGAAGTGGGAGCCTCATTTATATCGTTGCGTCCGGGCGCCCGGGAGGAACCGCAATTTTCGACGCGTAAGCGGCGTATTGCGGGCCTCCCGAGGGGGAGGCGTCCGGCCCGCGCGACCCTGCGGGTCGCAAAAGCTCTGCTCAATTCTTTGCTGTTTCGGGCTGCGCGCAGGCCCGGCGATTCCTTTCAGAATCGCGCTACTCGCTCTCGGCCCCGTGTCCGCTTCATTGCGGCTCCGCTGTCGCTCCGCCACGTTTCGTGCGCCTGGGGGAAATCTTGTTTAAACACGACTGCGTGTTTGAACGATTTCCCTTTTTAGGCGTGGCGCACGGACTTGTTAATGCGTTTTTAAGTCGTCCGTGGCAATTCTTGCCGGATTGGCTCACCGCCAATCGGCAGAATATGCCCTCTTAGGCGGGCGCACCCACAGGGTGTTTTATTGGCAGCCTCTACCCCAACCGGACGGAACTGCGCTCGGGCCGCGCAGTCCCCGCTTAAGTAAGGCAGTGATAACTCCTGTAAAAGCCCTTGTGGGGCCCCACGGTGGGCAAATGGCTGTGTTGGCCCAACTCCTCGCACCGTCCTCTGTCGAGCTTTGTCCCGGACGGAACTGCCCTCGCGCCGGGCAGGCGGTGCGTGCCGCACTCCCAATTGGCCGTGTCAACCCAATTCTTTGCCCCGTTCTCTGTCCGCGCGCCTTTGGGAAATCCAGTCAAAATGTGCCAGCACATTTTGACGATTTCCCTCTTAAGGCAACGGCGCGCGGTGCCTTCGGGCACTCCGAAATGGCCGCCTCTACCCCAACCGGATAGAACTGCCCTCGGGCCGCGCGGGCCCCACTTAGTAAGGCAGAGAGAACCCTAACAAAACACCCAACGGGTGCGTGGACGGGCGATGCTTACGCATCGCTGCAGCAGCCTCTGCCCAAACATCTGTCCGCCTTACCGCATCAGGAAGGAGAACCGGCCGATGTTCTTCAGCGCGATCCCCGTCCCACGCGCCACCGCACGCAACGGGTCTTCCGATACGTGGAACGGTATCCGCGTCTTTTGGAACAGCCGCTTGTCCAGCCCCCGCAGCAAAGCCCCCCCGCCGGCCAGATAGATGCCGTTCTTCACGATATCCGAATACAGTTCCGGCGGAATTTTTTCGAGCACCTTCATAATCGCCGTATCGACCTTCATCAGCGACTTGTCCAGCGCGTGCGCCACCTCCTTGTACGAAACCGGTATCTCCAGCGGCAGCGAGGTGATGATGTTCGGCCCCCGAACGATGTGGTCGTCCGGCGGATTATCCAGATTATCGATCGCAGCCCCCACGGCGATCTTGATCTCCTCAGCCGTCCGCTCGCCAATCTTGATGTTGTGCTGCTGGCGCATGTAGGTCTGTATATCTTCCGTAAACACGTCCCCGGCCACGTTGATCGACTCGTTGCAGACGATCCCGCCGAGCGAAATCACAGCCACCTCGGCCGTCCCCCCGCCGATATCGACCACCATGTGTCCCTCCGGCGCCTCCACGTCGAGCCCCATCCCCAAAGCCGCGGCCATCGGTTCGTAGATCATATAGACTTCGCGCCCCCCCGCATGTTCTGCCGAATCGCGCACGGCACGGATCTCCACATTCGTAGATCCGCTTGGTATACAAATCACCATCCGCAATGACGGACTGAACATTTTGTTCCGCGATTTGATCATCTTGATCATCCCGCGGATCATCATCTCGGCTGCCGTAAAGTCGGCGATCACCCCGTCCCGCAACGGCCGGATGGTCCTGATGTCCTGGTGCGTCTTCCCGTGCATCTGCCGGGCCTGGTTCCCGATGGCCACCGGCTGGTTGGCGTGCTGGTCGAGCGCGACGATCGAGGGCTCGTCGACGACGATCTTGTCGTTGTAGATAATAATGGTGTTGGCCGTCCCGAGGTCCATGGCCAACTCCTGAGTGAGGAATGAAAAGAGTCCCATGACGCGGTTTAGTGTTTGAAGTGGCGCAAGCCGGTGAATACCATGGCCATCCCGTTAGCGTTGCAGTAGTCGATGGTCTCCTGGTCGCGCACCGATCCGCCGGGCTGGATCAGGGTGTCGATCCCCTCCGCATGCGCAATCTCGGCGCAGTCGGCGAACGGGAAGAAGGCGTCCGAAGCGAGCACCGCTCCCCGCAGGTCGAATCCGAACGACTTCGCCTTGGCGATGGCCTGTTTCAAGGCATCGACCCGCGAGGTCTGCCCGATGCCGCTGGCGAGCAGCATCCCGCCCTTGGCCAGGACGATCGCATTGGATTTCGAATGTTTCACGATCTTGTTGGCGAAGATCAGATCTTTCAATTCCGCTTCGGTAATCCCTTTGGCCGTCACCTGTTTGGCTTCGGAATCCAGCCCCCCCACTTTCGCATCCCGCTCCTGCACGGCCACCCCGCCGAGCAGCGACCGGAACTGCCGTCCGCTGCCGCAACAGCCGCCTGCCCTGACCTCAGCCTTGGTTTTGAGGATAATCCGGTTTTTCTTGGTTTCGAGAATGGCCAGCGCCTCTTCGTCATACCCCGGCGCCATAATGACTTCGAAGAAGATTTCGTTGATTTTTTCAGCCGTAGCTTTGTCGACCACCCGGTTGGTAATCAGCACGCCGCCGAACGCCGACACCGGGTCGCCCGCCAGCGCATCCGTCCACGCTTCGACCAACGTGGGCCGCACCGCCACCCCGCAGGCGTTGTTGTGCTTCATGATCACGAACGCCGGATCGCCGTCGCCGAATTCGGAGATGAGGTTCACCGCGGCATCCATGTCGAGCATGTTGTTATAGGAGATCTCCTTGCCGTGCAGCTGTTCGAACCGCGCGGACAGATCCCCGTAGAATGTCGCCGCCTGATGCGGGTTCTCGCCGTACCGCAGGTGGGTCGCCTTCTGCTCCGTAAAGCTCTGTTTGAAGGCCGGAATCCCCTCTTCGCGGTTGAAGTAGTTGAAGATGGCGGTGTCGTAGTGCGAACTCACGTTGAACGCCTCTGCCGCCAGGTGCCTCCGCTGTTCCAGCGTAGTCACCCCGTCCTGCGTCTTGAGCAGGTCGAGGATATAGCCGTACTGCGCCACGCTCGGCACGATGGCGACGTCCTTGAAGTTCTTGGCGGCGGCGCGGATCAGCGAGATCCCGCCGATGTCGATCTTCTCGATAATCTGCTGTTCGGTCGCCCCCGGGGTCGCCACGGTCTGCTCGAACGGATAGAGGTCGACGATCACGAGGTCGATTTCGGGAATTTCATACTGTTCGGTTTGCTGCCGGTCGGTTTCGTTGTCCCGCCGCGCGAGAATCCCGCCGAACACCTTCGGATGCAGGGTCTTCACCCGCCCGCCGAGTATCGACGGATAGCCGGTCAAGTGCTCGACGGCATGGGCTTTGACACCCAATTCTTCGATAAAAGTCTGTGTCCCGCCGGTCGAATATATCTTCACGCCGTGCTTATCTAACTCGCGAACGATCTCTGCCAACCCGTCCTTATAGAAGACGGAAATCAGCGCGCCTTTGATTTTTTTCACTGTCGTAACGTTGTTGTTTGTTTTAAGGTACAAAGATACGACATTTATTTGTTAGTCGTCCTGTCCGGAAGGGGGAGAAGGCAGGAATTTTTCGTCTTTTTTCGACCTCCGCGCGGAGATATTCAGCCGGGTCGCCCCGGCGCGCGAACAAAAACTAAGGACTGCGGAGCGTAAGGAGTAGCGTAGCTATCACAAAAGTTTTTGGTGCCGCTTTTTCCAAAAAGCGGCAGTTCCAGCCAGCACAAAGCTCGCCCGTCGCCCGCCCGCGTAAAAGGGCATATTCTGTTGGTTGGCACTCGGCCAACCAACGAGAATTGCCGCGGGCGACTCAAAAAGTGCTAAAACCGCGCGCCACGCCTTAGGAGGCGATTCAACTGTTTCGGCGATGAGCCGAAACAG
>NZ_CAJTMN010000015.1 GCF_910577125.1 uncultured Rikenella sp. | reverse complement strand
ATCCTCTAAAGTTTTTCTGGTTCTCTTTGTTCACAAAGAGAACAGTACCCTCCTGATGCAAAGAGCGAAACGATTATTTACCCCACAAGTTTCGCGGATAGACCCCCGCCTCGATCAAGTCCAAGACCCGCTGTACCGTTGCCGGCCGATCCTCCTTGTAAGTCACCCCGAACCAGTCGCTCGTGGTGTGCAGCACCTTCAGTTTCGCCACATGTTCCGACACCAGTTTGTTCACCAGCAGCGGGATGAAGAACTCCGCCTTCAGATTTCCCGACTGCAACGCGTCATCGAGGAACCGGCGGAAGAACTCCGTCGAGTGGCGGAAATAGTCCGGCGTGAAGCCGAACAGATTCATCGACACCGGCGTGTTTTCGGCCAGCGGATGCGTTCCGTCCGCTTCGATGTAGACGATCTGACCATTCTGTCGCTCGATTTTCGTCCGTTCGACGATCGATTCCAGATATCCATCCCCGTCGATCGTGCATACTCCGCGCGATACCGTTCCGTTCTCCGACAGCGTCTTGCAGACCTCGTATCCCACCATCGCGTATTCCCCCTCCGAGCCCTCCGGCAGCGCCGCCAGATAAGCCCCCATCCGGGCAATCGCGTCCTGACCGTAGAAGTCGTCCGCATTGATCACCGCGAACGGTTCGCCGATCACCGTCCCGCCCATCATCAGGGCATGGTTCGTTCCCCACGGTTTTTCGCGTTCCTCCGGTACGGCGTATCCCACCGGCAGGCCCGAGTTCAGCTCCTGGAAGACATATTCCACCGCGATCCGGTGTCCGAACCGATCCGGGTTGAAAACTTCTTTGAATTCGGTGCCGAAGCTGCTGCGGATGACGAAAACGACCTTCCCGAATCCCGCCCGGATGGCGTCGTACACGGAGTAGTCGATGATCGCCTCCCGGTTCGGCCCGATGCCGTCCATCTGTTTGAGCGATCCGTATCGGGAGCCCATCCCGGCTGCAAGTACTAAAAGAGTGGGTTTCATATCTTTTTGTAAGTTTTGTTCTTTCGGGTTGACCCTACAAATATACTATTTCCTCCGAATTATCCCACCCCCCTCGCCGGAAAAAGCGTCGGACGGGCGTGTCGTTTTTCCGTTTATTCCGAGAGGCAACGCAACTGAAAACCGAAAGCGTGGCTGTATGCGTTGCAGGGTCGGAGCCATGATGCGTGTAAGCCCAGGTATATGCTGTAGGCGTTGAGCGTGGTGGATGACCAGACGGAGCCTTCGCCGCCGGTATTGCCCAGTGCACCGAACAATTTGTTGTTGCCCGCATCGCGGTAGCCCGGGGCGGGAATGGCCGTCCGCGTGTCCATAAAGTACAGAACAAACGAAAAACCGGACGCCCGGAATCGGCGGAAAAAACCTATCTTTGCATAACTTAAACTCGTTTATGAAACTTAAGGATATCGTCGGTTACCTGCGCGAGCGGAACAAGCTGTCGCTGCGGAATGTCCGCACCGGGCGGGAAATATGGCATGTTTTCATCAGCCGGATCAGTCTGGTGCTGGCCGGGTTGGCGCTGCTGCTCGTTCTGTTTTTCGTCGTGCTGGCCACCGTGGCCTATACGCCCGTGCTCGACCTGATCCCGGGCTACCCCGGCAGCAAGTCCCGCGAGGCGCTGATCGCCAACATCATGAAACTCGACTCCCTGTCGGCCGAAGTCGGACGGTGGGAGGGCTATCGTGCCCGGCTGGCCAAGATTCTGGACGGACAGGTGCTGTCGCCCGACGCGGCCGACACCCTGCGGCGACAGGGCGTGAAGGGGACCGTCTCGGCCCGGATCGGACTGGACTCGGTGCTGCGGGCCGAGATGACCGGCGAGGAGTCGCCCTACCGGTTGCGCGAGGGAGACGAAGACCGCTCCCGGTCGGAGGTGACCTTCGAGATGCTGCCGCCGGTCAAGGGGGTGATCACCCGGCCCTTTTCGCCCAAGAACGGCATGTTCGGCGTGGAGATCGCTCCGGCGCCCAATCAGGTCGTGCTGGCGGTGCTGGACGGCGCGGTCATCCTGGATGCCTGGAATCCGGAGACCGGAAATATCGTCGTGGTGCAGCACGGCGGGAACATGGTCTCGGTCTACAAACAGGTCGCCAAGGCGATGAAGTCCACCGGCGAACATATCCGGGCGGGCGAGCCGGTGGCGGTGACCGACCGGCTGATCGACAACAAGATACCGCACCTGACTTTCGAACTCTGGTACAACGGGACGCCGGTCGATCCGGAGAATTATATCGTATTCTAAGTGGCAGGCACAGGGGAACATACGAACGACAAGCGGCGCCAGCGGCTGGCCGTGCTCGGTTCGACCGGGTCGATCGGGACGCAGACGCTGGATGTGGTGCGGGCTTATCCGGAGCTCTTCGAGGTCGAGATGTTGGCCGCCCATCGGAACTGGGAGCTGCTTGCCCGGCAGGCGGAGGAGTTCGAGCCTGACGCCGTGGTGATTGCCGACGAGCGCTATTATGAACCGCTTTCGGCCGCTTTGGCGCACCTGCCCGTCAAGGTGTATGCGGGGGCGGATGCGGCGGCGGCTTCGGTGGTCTCGTCGGGAGTGGACACCGTCGTTTCGGCGATGGTCGGATTTGCGGGGCTGGCCCCGACGCTGGCGGCGATCCGGGCCGGGAAGAAGATTGCGCTGGCCAATAAGGAGACTCTGGTGGTGGCGGGCGGACTGGTCATGGAGGAGGCGAGGCGGTGTCAGGCGCCGATCATTCCGGTGGACTCGGAACACTCGGCCATTTTCCAGTGTCTGGTGGGCGAACACGCATCGTCGGTGCGGCGGCTGGTGCTGACCGCTTCGGGCGGGGCTTTTCGGGATACGCCGTTGTCGGAGTTGTGCCGGATGACGGCGGCGGATGCCTTGCGGCATCCTTCGTGGGAGATGGGGCGGAAAATTACGGTGGACTGCGCCACGATGATGAACAAGGGGTTCGAGGTGATCGAAGCCCGGTGGCTGTTCGACCTGCCGGCCGACCGGATCGGCGTGGCGGTGCATCCGCAGTCGGTGGTGCACTCGTTCGTCGAATTCGAGGACGGGGCGTTCAAGGCCCAGCTGGGGATGCCGGACATGCGGCTGCCGATCCAATACGCGCTGACTTTCCCGTACCGGCTGCCTGTCAAAGGGGCGGCGGCTTTCGAACCGGCCTTGTGCGGCAGTCTGACGTTCGAGGCGCCGGACGAGGCGAAGTATCCGGCCTTAGGGTTGGCTTACGAGGTGCTGGAGGGACGCTACGGCGAGGGGGGCGGCTGTGCGATGAATGCGGCCAACGAGGTGGCTGTGGCGGAGTTTCTGGAGGGACACATCCGGTTTACCGATATATATAAAGTGGTGCGTCGGGCGCTGGAGGCTTCGCTTCCGGGCGGGGGATTGTGCACGGAGAGGGCCGTGCGGACGCTGGAAGATTACGAGGCGTACGACGCCCGGGTGAGGGAGTATGTCCGGCGGGAGTTGCTGCCGGAGTTGGTCATCGAAGGATAATCGAAAAAATAAGGTTCTATACGCATGGAGGTTTTCATCAAGGTATGTCAGGTGATCGTCTGCTTTTCGCTGCTGGTGCTGGTGCATGAGTTCGGTCACTTTCTTTTTGCCAAAATTTTTCACGCCCGGGTCGATAAATTCTACCTCTTTTTCAATCCGTGGTTCTCGATTTTCAAGTTCCGGATCGGCGAGACGGAGTACGGGATGGGATGGGTGCCGTTCGGCGGCTACTGCAAGATCGCGGGGATGGTGGACGAGTCGATGGACACCGACCAGCTCAAAAGCGAACCGCAGCCGTGGGAATACCGCTCGAAACCGGCTTGGCAGCGGCTGTTGATCATCGTGGGCGGGGTCTTGATGAACATCGTGCTGGCCATCGGGATCTATATCGGGATCACGTATGCCTGGGGGGACTCTTATATCAAGACGAAAGACGTGACCGACGGTTTCGCCTTCAGCGAGGTGGCGCAGGAGGTCGGCTTCCGTAACGGGGACAAGATACTTTCGGTGGGGGGCGAGTATGTGGACAACTACATGCAGGTGCCGGCGAAGATTCTGCTGGACGACGTGCGCGAGGTGACGGTCGAACGCGACGGCGCGCCGGTGCGGGTGGTGATCGATCCGAAGCACATCAAGGCGATGCTTAAGGACAAGGAGTTCATCATGCTGCGGGTTCCGTTCGTGGTGGGACGTGTGGCGGAGGGCGGCGGAGCCGAGGCGGCGGGGCTGATGGCGGGAGACTCGCTGGTGGCGGTCGGCGGGGTTCCGATGCGGTGGTTCGACCAGTTCCGCGATACCTTCATGCAGCACAAGGGGGATACGCTTCAGGTCGCTTTCGTGCGCGGCGGCGAGCCGATGACGGCGGCGGTGCCGGTCAGCGATGCGGGGCAGATCGGCGTGGGGCTGGGGGTGGTCTCGGTGACCGATCTCTATACCGTGAGCACGCGGCGGTACTCGTTCTGGGAGTCGATCCCGGTCGGTACGGGGAGGGCGTTCACGTCGATCGGAAGCTACCTCAAACAGCTGAAACTCATCGCCTCGCCGGATACGGAGGCTTATAAGTCGGTGGGGGGGATTATCGCGATGGGGAATATCTTCCCGGGGTATTGGGACTGGGCTGCGTTCTGGCAGATTACGGCTCTGATTTCGATCATGCTGGCGGTGCTGAACATCCTGCCGATTCCGATGCTGGACGGGGGGCATATGGTCTTTATCCTCTACGAGATGATCACCGGTCGTGCGCCGAGCGACAAGTTTATGGAACGTGCTCAGGTGGTCGGGATGATCATCGTCTTCGGTATCATTATTCTCGCCAACGGCAACGATATTCTTAAGTTGATCTTTAAGTAGTTGCGGCTCCCACATAATAAGTCTTGCGGCGCGTGAGGGGGCGCGGATAGAGAACGGTGCGAAGAATTGGGCAGAGCAGAAAAGTGGAAATGCGAAGCATTTCCCGTCCACGGGACGTGGGGCCTGCCCGGCCCGAGGGCAGTTCCATCCGGTTGGGGTAGAGGCTGCCGCTGCAAAACACAGTTTTGCCCGTCCACGGGACGTGGGGCCCGCGCGGCCCGAGCGCAGTCCCCTCAAACCACTGCGCGCCGCCTCCTGGAGAAGCGATTCAACTCTTTCGGCGGTTAGCCGAAAGAGAATGAATCGCCCGGCGCGCGAACAAAGAGAGCTCCGCGTGTCACGCCTTAGGAGGCGCACGAAAAATCCGTCGCCCGCCCGCCTGAAGAGGGATTTCGCTCATTTTGCGACAGCAAAATCGAGATGAAATCCCAGCGGGCGACGGTTGAATTGCCCCGGCGTGCATAAAGCTCGCTTCGCGCGCGATTGCTGGAGTAGGAAATCATTCAAAAGCGTTGTTCGCTTTTGAATAAGATTTCCGCCAGCGCGCTTAGGGTAGAGGCGGCTTATTTCGGAGTGCCCGTCGGCACCGGCGGAGCGACAGCGGATCCGCAGTGAGACGGACACGGGGCGGAGAGCGAGTAGCGCGATTCCTGCGGAATCGCCGTCTTCGGCGAGAGCGACGCAAAAGCGGCGCGAGGGGGCGTGCCGAGGACGAACGGGCGGAGAATCGGGCAGAGCAGGAGCGGGCCGGCGCCCGGGAGAGACCGCAATTCTCGATGCATGAGCGGCGTGTTGCGGGCCTCCCGAGGGGGAGGCGTCCGGCCCGCGCGGCTCTGTGAACCGCAGGGGCTCGACCTTGTTCTTGTCCGTGGTTCTTGTCCGCGCGCCTATGGGAAATCTTGTCAAAACGCACAGGTGCATTTTGACGATTTCCCTTTTAAGGCGTCGGTGCGGTGCCGCTCGGCACTCGAAGGCCGGCCGTGTTTACCCCAATTTGAGTCGCCCGCGGCAATTCTCGTGGGTTGGCTGGGTGCCAACCCACAGAATATGCCTTCTTAGGCGTGCGGGCGACTGTCGAGCTGCGAACCGGACGGGACTGCCCTGCGCGGGCGGCGTCCGGGTGACCCCGGCGGGACGGAGCGATGCTTGCGCATCGCTAAGGTTGTCTCTGCGTCCGTTTATTCCGAGAGGCAACGCAACTGAAGACCGCGGCTGCGATGATCGGCATTGGCCGGATTGAGGTACGTCACGTAAAAGCCCAAAGTGATACCCTGTGTACCTTCGGTCGAAGCCGACCAGATATACCCGACACTGCCGCAGCGCCATAGTAAACCGAATTGTCTATCGTTGTCGCGGAAGCCCGGGGCGGGGCGAGACAGACACGGGCAACTGCCCCGGTTCGGATTCACCGCTAAACCATTTTTCCGGTATATGAGTGAAAAAGTATATCCCCGTGAGATGCACACCGCCGAGCACCTGCTGAGCGGTACTGTCGGGCGGATGTTCCGGTGCGGCCGGCCCGTCACCACCCATCTGGAACGGAAAAAATCGAAAGTCGATTTCGACTTTCGGAACGTCGGGCGCAACCTGACCGCAGAGGAGACCGATCGGATTGAACAGACTGTCAACGAGCAGATTGCCAGACGGCTGGAGGTGACCTTCGAGTCGATTCCGTATGCTGCGGCAGCCGCCGAGTTCGACCTGTCGCGTCTGCCTGCCGAGGCGATCGGGGCGGCAGAGCTGCGCGTCGTCCGGGTCGGAGATTACGACCGCTGCCTCTGCATCGGCGAACACGTCTCCAATACGGCTGAAATCAGCCCCCTGCGCATTATCTCCACCGATTATGATGCCGGGAACGGCCGGCTTCGCATACGATTTAAACTCACGGAATGAGAAGAGTAATTATCCTGTTTTTCAGTGTGTTGTCATTGTGCTGCGGGGCGCGCGAAGCCCGGGCGCTCCAAGCGGACGACAGTTTGTTGAGACGGCAGATCGGTCAGATGGTTATCGCCGGTTTCCGAGGTTTTTCCGTCACCGACAAAGTGGCCGATGCCGTGCAGCGGATGGGAATCGGCGGAGTGATCTATTTCGACCGCGACGTTCCGTCGGCGGTCAATCGGCGCAACGTGCGCTCTCCGGAACAGCTGGAACAGCTGAGCGCCGGCCTGCAGCGGCTGGCGGCCGAGGCGGGGCATCCCGCACTCTTTATCGCCGTTGATCAGGAAGGCGGCCGGGTGAATCGTCTCAAACCGGCGTACGGGTTTCCGGCGAGCGTCTCGGCTGCAGATCAGGGGCGCATCGACCGGCCCGATACGACCCGGATGTGGGCCGAACGGACGGCCGAAAGTTGCCGGCAGGCGGGAATCAACGTCGATTTCGCACCCTGCGTGGATGTGAATGTGAATCCGGCCTGTCCGATTATCGGGGCTTTGGGGCGGAGCTTTTCTGCCGACCCGGAGAAGGTCGTCGCGCATGCGCGGATCTGGGTCGACGCTTTGCACCGACAGGGGGTGCGGACGTCGCTCAAACACTTTCCGGGCCACGGCAGCTCGCGCGCCGACAGCCATCTGGGGCTGACCGACATCACCCGGACGTGGGAGCGGGAGCGTGAATTGGCCCCCTATCGCGCCTTGATCGGCGAGGGGTATGCCGATTTCGTCATGGTCGGCCATCTGGTGCATCGCGGAGTGGATACCCTGCCGGCCTCGTTGTCGCGGCGGTGGGTGACGGATGTGCTGCGCGGCGAGCTGGGCTTTCGGGGTGTGGTCATTACCGACGACCTGAATATGGGGGCGATTGCGGAGCACTATTCTTTGGGTGGAGCGGTCGAGCGGGCGATCAATGCGGGAGTGGATATGATAATTGTCGGCAATAACGGGCCGGTCTTCGAGTCGGATTTGACGCCTCGGACCATCGATTTGATTTTTAGAGCGGTCTGCGAAGGGCGTATTCCCCGGGCGAGAATCGCGGAAGCTTATGAGCGGATTATGGAGATGAAACGGAATATGGATTAGTGATAAAAATCAATATAATTAAGGCCGGATAAGATTCTAATCTTCACTTAATCAGTCGGTTTTGCGAGCTTGAGAGACGGTGGTTGACGACAAAAAAGAGTATATTTGTCGCGACCATTCGTCTCTTATCTTTTTTCATGCGATGAGTTATCTGGCGCGCATCACGCAAGAGTGTCCGACGGCTGTCGTCCTGTTGGTCGATCAGTCCGGTTCGATGTCCGAACCCACCCGGTGGAACGGTCGGGCGGCCACCAAGGCCGAAGCGGTGGCGGCGGCTATCAATGCTTTGTTGGCGGAGCTGATTGCCCGCACGCGTCGTGACGGAGGCTATCAGCCCTATTACGACATGGCCGTGCTGGGATATTCCGGTTCCGAAGTGCGGTCGCTGCTTCCGAAGGTGGGCGACCGATACTTTTTGCGGCCTGAGGAGCTGGCCGACAATCCGGTCGCGATGTGCGACGTGCAGCGATTGCGGACGCTGCCTGACGGGCGCCGGGTGGCTACGGTGGTGCGCGAACGGGTGTGGGTGCAACCGGCGGCGGAGTGGAACACACCGATGGTGGCGGCTTTCGGCGAGGTCTGGAAATTGTTGCGGACGTGGTGCGCCGAATATAAAGGGAAACCGTGCTATCCGCCCACCGTTATCCACATCACCGACGGCGAAGCGACCGACGGGACGCTGCACGAGGTGAAAGCGGCGGCCGAACGGTTGTGTTCGCTGGGGACGATGGATGGTAACGTGTTGCTGATGAACGTGCATATCTCGGCGACCGAGGCGGAACCGGTGCTCTTTCCGGCCGCGGCGGAGGAGTTGCCCGAGGAGCGGTATGCGCGGCTGTTGTTCGACATTTCGAGCCCGATGCCGGATTTGTATCGCGACGAGATCGCGTGGCTGACGGGCCGCCCTTCGGGATCGGCTGTCGGGGCGGTGCGCGGCATGGCCTACCGGGCCAATATGACTGACCTCGTGCGGATGATGAATATCGGCACGGCGACTTCCGATTTGTTGATATGAGTATGGACAGGACGAATCTATTTCCTTCGGTGACCGACTATCTCGAAGCGGTGGTCAATCCGGAGGGCCGTCTGGCGACGCTGACGGGGATCGCGGCGGTGACGGATCGTGAGGGGGAGCCGCAATATACGGCGGGTTCGGGGCGGGTGACTTTTCGGGTGACGCGGGAGGGAGCTCCCGGTGAGTTGACCTGTTTTACGACGGCGGCGGGTTGGGCCGGAGCGGGCCGGTATGGCGAGGTGCTGGAGCAGGAGATCTATGTCTTCCGGCATGACGGGCGGGGAGCTTATTACCCGGTGGCCTGGCGGCCGCAGTCCGAACCGGAGGCGGGAGAGGCTTGTGCGGCATGCGGAATGGCTGGCGGGCGCTGCACGTCGGGAGAGTTGTGCGAAGGGCTTCGGCTGGTGGTGCGGCAGGGGCGGTTCGGGTTCGAGGATGAGGAGGGGCGGACGGTGGTGGAGGCGCGTTATCTTTGGGCCGATGATTTCAGCGAGGGGCGGGCTCCGGTGGCGATCCGTGCCGCGGTGGGCGAAGGGATGGCGATGGGGCTGATCGACCGGGAGGGGCGGCTGGTGATCGAGGCGGAGTACGATGATTTGTCGTGGGACGGTTCGCGGTATGCTTATGTCGATCGGGGCGGACTGCACGGGTGTCTGGATCGCACGGGACGGACGGTCGTGCCGTTGGAATATGACGGGATGGGGGAGTTCGATCACGGTTTTGCGGTGGTGTGGCGTGAGAGGCGATACGGTTATGTGGACGAACGGGGCGAGCTGGTGGGCGAGGGGCTGGCGTATTCGGAGGCGTGGTCTGCCGAGGCGGACGGTACGGCCCGTGTGCTGCGGCCGGAGGCGAAACCGGAAGCTTGGGAACGTGTTCGTTTGCGGCTAAAATAGAGGCCCGCGGCGCGTATGAGTAACGAGTAGGGCCGAGGCTGCCGCAGCAAAACGCAGTTTCGCCCGTCCACGGGACGTGGGGCCCGCGCGGCCCGAGCGCAGTACCCTCAAACCAACCGCGCGCCGACGCTTAAAGAGGCGATTCAACTGTTTCGGCGATGAGCCGAAAGAGAATGAATCGCCCGGCGCGCGGAAAAAGTGGAAACAATGCTCGCTCTGCGCGCGACTGCTGAAGTAGGAAATCATCCAAACGCGCATTTCGCGTTTGGATAAGATTTCCGTCAGCGCGCGGGAAAAGTACCTAAAGCGGCGGGATTGGAGCGGGCCGGTGCCAGCGTAGTCGGGAACGAGCTTTGCCGAGTTGCCGGCCTACGCCTGGGGTGGCTCCGGCCCGCGCGCCTCTGCAGGGCGCAGGATTATGGCACGGAGTAAGAGGGTCGCGATTCTTTCAAACAAGAGTCGGGGGATTTTCAAGGGGGATGTGAGTTCCCCTTGAATGTGCTCTTTGCCTACTTTCTACCACATAGTAGAAAGTAGGGGCCTCCGCGGCCTAAGCGGGACAAAGAAAAGAGATTGATATAGAATCCAACCGGACAGCTGCCCGACGCTTATCGGATAAACGTGTTTTATCCGCGCGCCTTACGCGATTCATTTTATTTTGGCGGCAGCCAAAATAATTGAATCGCTTCTTAAGGCGTCGGCGCGCGTTTTTAGTATTTTTGAGTCGCCCGCGGCAATTCTTGCCGATTGGCGGTGAGCCAATCGGCAGAATATGCCCTCTTAGGCGGGCGCACCCACAGGGTGTTTTATTGGCAGCCTCTACCCCAACCGGACGGAACTGCGCTCGGGCCGCGCGGGCCCCACGTCCCGTGGACGGGAAATGCTTCGCATTTCTGCGGCTGTGTCAGCCCAATCTGTGGGTGGTAGAGGCTGCTTTAGGTAGAGGCTGGTAATTGGGAGTGCGGCACGCACTTCCGAGAGGCAACGCAACTGAAAACCGTAGGCGCGGTAGTTTGAGTAATTTGGACTAACACCCGTTGTGTGGATGCTCAAGTTCACGCCACAGTCATCGTTTGTGGCAGACGACCAGATGTATCCGCTGCCGCCGACATTCACCAAAGAGCCCGAGCTGGCACCACGGAAGCCCGGGGCGGGGTCTTTTGAGGAGGAGGGCTGTTGCAGGGGGTTGGGAAAATAGAAAAACGGAGTGCGCTGAAAAACAGAGCACTCCGTTTTGCGGTCTAAGACTTGTCCGAGGATTTTAGAACCGGATCCCCGCAGTCAGCTGGAAGACATTGTTCCGCGAGTTGCCGGCCTTCAGCGCGTGGCTCACCCCGAAATTGTACCGGGCATCCAATACGAGCGGCCCGAAATCGTAGGAAACGCCCACCGGAATGGCGATTTCTGCCGTGTGGAAAGCGTCGCCGACCCCCTCTTTCGCCTTATTCCCGTCAATCTTGGTGATCGAGCGGGCGCCGAGGCAGAAACCGGCCTGAACCCCCGTCTTCAGAGCGAGGTTCTCGGTCACATAGAAGTTCGCCAATACCGGCACATTGAGGTAGTGGCTCTTGAGGCGCGTTTTGATTTTTGTGCCGTCGATGGTCTCTTTGTCGTTCTCGCCCTGACGCGAGTAGAGCAGTTCGACCGAGACGCCCATCCAGTCGATCGGACGGCATTCGGCGAACACGCCGGCCGTGAAGCCGACTTTAGCGTGCATGTTCGTGTGGCTCATGCTCGATACGTTCATCCCCACCTTAGGCCCCCAGGTGAATGTTTTTTGTGCCGAAGCGGTCGATACGCCTGCGATCATCGCCATGGCGGCTGCCAGAGAGAGAATAGCGGACTTTTTCATGACTGTGAGATTTTTATAGGTTTACAATCGAAATTATCCCTCGGAAACCAGTCCGCAGACGCCCAGCAGCTCTTCGTAAACGAAAGAGGCAAGAGTCACGCGAACTGTTCCCACAGTCATTATCAAAGGTTGTGCCATAGTCGACAGCTCGAGCCGGATGTCGCGTGCGAAGTCGGTTTCGGGCGCTCCTGCCGCCTTGTAGGCGGCCTCTTTGGCGCACCAGAGCCAAAGAGCCGGCTGAGCGGGAAAGATCCGTTCCGCAGCGGCCGATTCGCCCGGGCCGGCAATGCGTTCCGCAGCCCGTCGTGCGTCCCGGTCGAGCCGTTCGATGTCGATGCCGCACCGTCCTGCGGTCGAAGCGGCCACGGCCGCCCAGTCTGTCGTGTGTGAGATGGAGATGTCCAGTTTTGTCGATGGCGACACCAGTCGGGGCCGCCCTTGGGGCGGCGTGTATGAGATTCGGCCGCCCAGCTCTTCGCAGACCAGCATCCGCGTCCCGAGCCACTCGCGGCGCCGTTGTCCGGCTGTCTTCGGAAAGGCTGCGAACACGGCCTGTTCCGCAGCCGTCAACCGGGCCCGGGTCAGAAGTTCCGCCTCCGTGAAGGCGGACAAGGAGAGCAGCCACACGGACAGCTCCATGCCGTCGATCGGAACCGGAATCGCGCGGTTAGTCTTTATGATGTTCGCCGGTGTGGTCATGGTTCCCGTCTGCCGCGGGTTTCAGAAAGGTGACTTCGACTTCGGTGATGCGCCGGTTTTCGACCCGCAGGGCTTTGAATTCGATATCTCCCTCCCGCACGCTCTCCCCTTCGCCGAAGAATTCGCCGCGGATCTCCAGCATCAGTCCCGCCAGCGTGTCCGCATCGCCGCGCGCTTCGTCCAGCAGTCCGTCGGGCAGCTCCAGTACGCGGAGAAAGTCGCCCAGATGGGTTCGCCCTTCGAAAATGTATCGGTTGTCGTCGATCTGCCGGTAGAAGGCGTTTTCGATATCCGATTCGTCGGCGATCTCACCGACGATCTCTTCCAGAATGTCTTCCAGAGAGGCGATTCCGAGTGTCCCGCCGTACTCGTCCACGACGACTGCGATGTGGATCTTGCGTTTCTGGAAATCTTCGAGCAGGTCGTTGATTTTCTTGTGTTCGGGAACGAAGTAGGCCGGCCGGAGCAGCTGCTGCCAGTTGAAGTCGGCGTCGGCGCCCAGATGGGGCAGCAGGTCTTTGACGTAGAGAATTCCCCGGATGTCGTCCAGATTTTCGTGGTAGACGGGGATGCGCGAGAAGCCGCTCTCGACGACCGTCTGTTTCACGTCGGCGAAGGTCGCGCCGATCTCCAGCGCCCTGACGTCGATGCGCGGTTTCATGATCTGGTCGACTTCGGTGGCCGAGAATCGGACGATGCCGGTGAGCATCTTTTTGTCGCCTTCGGAGTCGGTCTCGGCGATCTCGATGGCGTCGGTCAGGTCGGTCACCGAGAGGTTGCTCTGCTTCCGGGCCAGTCCCCGGGTAATGACGCTGCCGGTGCGGATCAGGATGGCCGAGAGGGGCTGGAACAGCCGCTGGAGCGACAGGAGCGGCACGCTCATCCGCTGGGCGAACGAGAGGCTGTTGTAGGCGGCGAAGATCTTGGGCATGATTTCGCCGAAGAGCAGCAGCAGGAAGGTGACGACGATCACCTTGACGATGAATTCCAGCGCGGCGGCCTGTCCGAATGCCACCATGCCGTCGATTAGGGCGTTGGCGGCGAGGATGGCGCCGATGTTGACCAGATTATTGGTAATGAGAATGGTGGAGAGCAGCCGGTCTTTGTCGCCGAGCAGTCGGAGGGCCGCCTGTGCCTGCGGGCCGTCGTTCTCTTCGAGTTCGTGGATGTCGTTCGGCGAGAGCGAAAAAAAAGCGGTCTCGGAACCCGATACCAGGGCCGAAACGATCAGCAGACCGATGAGCGCGGCGAGAATCCAAAACAGTTGCGGGTCGAACGGGAGAAATGCGATCCCTTGAAAATAGTCGTCCATAATCGGGGTAAAGATAGCGATTTTTCGGCGATCCGGGGCGGAGGGGGTAAAAACGGATCGGTCTCGCCGGAGGGGATCCGGCGAGACCGATGCGGGGAAGGGGTGTCGGGCTGGAGACGGGCTATTTCTGCCGTCCGAGCCGCCAGGCGACATGTCCGTTCCCGTGTCCCAGTACGAGCGAGTCGGCGTCGAGCCGGATGACGGTCAGGGTGTCGCACACCGGAAGGGTCTGGCGGTTGCCGATGCTTTCGCCGGTCAGGATCAGGGTCTTCGGCGTCGCGAGGCTCCAGCCTGCGAACCGCAGGGTCTCCATCCCGATCGAGGCGGCTGTCCCGTCTTCGTTCAGTGCGAAGCCCTGTACGGCGGTCGAGTCGATCGGATTCGGTTCCACCCACTGGCCCTGAATGTAGAAATAGGGCGAGTGAGCCGTAATGTTCAGTTCCTGAGCTTCGAGTACGCTACGTCCGTCGGTTTCGACGGCCCGGCAGGTCAGGCGGACGGAATCGTCGATCAGCACGCTCTGTACTTTGGTCGGATCGGCGTTCAGAGTGCTGATGCTCAGGGTCTCTCCGGCGTCGGTCAGCACGGTGACGGTGTTCATCGAGGCGTCCAGTACCCGGCCGTTTATGGTTTCGGTGTGTGCTGTTTTGGAGCCGCAGGCGGTCATCCAGCTTCCTGCGACGGCCGCTGCGAGGAGCGCTGCCTGTGCGATGCGATTTTTCATGCGTCTGAGGAGTAATGGTTTGTTCTCAGTGTGCAAAGATACTCAAAAATGCGGTTATTATGTCGAGGTGTGGTTGCCGCGGCTGCCGCAGCAAAACGCAGTTTTGTCCGTCCACGGGACGTGGTGCGCGGACAGCGAACGGGTGACAGAATCGGGTAGAGGCTGCCTTAGCGATGCGTGAGCATCGCCCGTCCACGGGACGTGGGGCCCGCGCGGCCTGAGCGCAGTTCTATCCAGTTGGGGTAGAGGCGGCCCTGTCGGAGTGCCCGAAGGCACCGCGCGCCGACGCCTTAGAAGGCGATTCATTCTGTTTCGGCTCATCGCCGAAACAGAATGAATCGCTCAAGGCGCGCGGAAAAATTTGTTCCCGTCGCCCGCCCGCTTAAAGAGGGATTTTGCTCGTTTGGCGGTGAGCAAAATCGAGATGAAATCCCCGCGGGCGACGGCAAATGCGGCGGAGCGACAGCGGAGCCGCAGTGAGGCGGACACGGGGCCGAGAATTTGGTCGAGCTCTTGCGACCCGCAGGGTCGCGCAGTCCGACGCCCCGGCAGGCGGAGGAGTGCAACTCGTCGGAGCTCGTTGCGCCCTCCGCTGGCGCCGCACTGCGGCGCGCCGAGGACGAACGGGCGGAGAATTGGGCGGGGCTTTGGGCCGTAGTTTGGGCAGAACTTTTGCGACCTTTAGGTCACCGGCCTCGTCGCCCAAGCCGCATAGCGGCTTCGGGGGGATGGGCGACAGGCCGAATAGGGGTGGAAAATTTGACTGTGTCTGCTGCGGGTCGGCGCCCGGGAGAGACCGCAATTTTCGACGCGCGAGCGGCGTGTTGCGGGCCTCCCGAGGGGGGAGGCGTCCGGCCCGCGCGGCTCTGCGAGCCGCATGAGAGGGGTAGAGGCTGCCAATTGGGAGTGCGACACGCACTTCCGAGAGGCAACGCAACTGAAAACCGTGGCTGCGACCGTTTGCATAGCTGGAGAGAATGGCCTGCGTACCGAAATGCAGGTATATTCCGTTGATGTCGCTTGCCGTGGCGGACCAACTGAATCCGAGGTCGCCGGTATAGGCAAGCTCACCTGCGGCGACCGTATAACCGAAGTCGCGGTAGCCCGGGGCGGGGTATGGCCGGCCCGTTATTTGTCTTGTGCCGCGACGGCCGTTAGAAACTCTTTCAGAATCGCGAGCGATTCGGCCGGCTGTTCGACGAACCCCATATGTCCCGACCGATCCAGCCACGCTGTGCGTGCCTGAGGCTGCGTTGCCGCCATCGCTTCGGCCGCCACCACCGGGATGTAGTTGTCGCCCCGGCCGAAAATCATCAGTTCCGGAATGCCGAACCGGCGCATCGCCTCGTTGCGGTCCTGCCGTTGAGACATCCCCTTGAGAACGGCCACGATCGCCTCGTCTTCCGTCATCATCACCTGTTCCGAGAGCTCTTCGATCACCTCGGAGCACCGTTTCAGATTGGCCTCCGCAAAGCCTTTACCCGGATTGACACGGGCCAGCATCTCTTTTTTGCCCGCCTCGATCAGCTCGATCTCGCGCTGCCGGTTGGCCGCCTTTTCCGGCGTGTCGGCGTTCGGCGAGGAGTGGAACAGCACCAGCCCCTCCACCTGCTCCGGGTGGTTTACCGCGAGCGCCAGCGCCACATAGCCCCCCATCGAATGGCCCACCACCGTGCATCTCTCCACCCCGGCGAGCTTCAGTACCGCCGACACCGTGTCGGCCATGTAGTCGATGCCGATCACCTCGCGGCCGCCCCACTCCGAGAAGCCGTGGCCCGGCAGGTCGACCCGGATCACGCGGTACTCCTTGCCCAGCTCGCCCGCGAAATCCTCCCAGACCTCGATCGACTCCAGGTAACCGTGCAGCAGCACGACCGCCTGCGTTCCTTTTCCGGCGTCGGCGTAGCGAACCGGCGTGCCGTCGGCGATGACGAATTTTTCCATTTCTGTTCGGTTTTGAATCGGTTAGATATTGATTTCTCCGGCGAAAACCCGTTCCGCCGGCCCGGTCAGCCGGATGTCGGCGAAAGTTCCGGCCTCGGTCGCGGCGAAGGTCACCCCCAGCACTCCGCCGCGTGTCTCGACCGTGAAGTCGAAGCACTCCGGCTGGCGGACAGCGTGCGTCACCAGCGCCGCCGCCGTCACCCCCGTGCCGCAGGCCCACGTCTCGGCCTCCACCCCCCGCTCGAAAGTCCGCACCCGGATCCGCCCCTCGCCCGCCACCTCCACGAAATTGACATTCGTGCCGCCGATGGCTTCGAAATCGGCTCGCTGCCGGATCGCCGCGCCGAGCCGCTCCACGTCGAGCGCCTCCAGCCGGTCGGTGAATTCGACGTAGTGCGGCGAGCCGGTGAAGAGGAGCCACGAACGGCCGTCGGCTAAGGGTTCGGGGGCCCCGGTGTCGATCATTTGCAATCGGACGAGGCGGTCGTCGAGCAGTTCGGCCGTGTGGATGCCGTCGCTGCTGTCGAACCGTTTGACGCGGCCGCCGACGCCGAGGTGGTCGGCGAAGCGGGCGATGCACCGTCCGCCGTTGCCGCACATGGTCGACTCGCCGCCGTCGGCATTGCAGTAGCGCATCCGGAAGTCGCAGCCGGAGACCGTGCTCGTTTCGAGGGTCATCAGGCCGTCGGCGCCGATGCCGAACCGGCGGTCGCAGAGGGCCCGTATCTCCGGACGGGTCAGCCCGGGGTCGTCGTGCCGGACGTCGAGCAGAATGAAGTCGTTTCCGGCGCCCTGGTATTTGGTGAATCGCACGCGTTTCATGTCGGCAAATATAGCTTTTTATGCGTTTCGTGGGAGTGGAGAGGGTCGTTTCGGGGCGTGCTTGGCAGATATCCATTTAAACGCTATATTTGTACAATGGGCACAGCGGAGCGGATGGCCGTTCCGGTGCCGGAGACTTAAAATTTTCGAGACAGCGTATGATACCAGAGATAGCGAACCACCGCAGTGTGCGGAAATTCCAGCCCGGACGGCCGATTCCGGATGCGTTGATGACCGAGTTGCTCGCTGCTGCGGCGCGGGCGTCGACAGTCGGGAATATGCAGCTTTACAGCATCGTGGTGACCGGTGCCGGCAGCCCGGTTTTCGGCGAGCTCGGGCCGTGTCATTTCAACCAGCCGGCGGCGACCGGAGCGGCGGCGCTGGTGACTTTCTGCGCCGACGTGCACCGTTTTTCGATGTGGTGCCGGCAGCGCGGGGCGGAGCCGGGGTACGACAACCTGCAGTGGTTCGTGAACGGCGCGATCGACGCGCTGCTGGCGTCGCAGAACTTCTCGCTGGAGGCCGAGGCCAATGGGCTGGGGATTTGTTATCTCGGGACGACGACTTACAATGCGGCGGATATCGTGCGGATTCTGCGACTGCCGCGCGGGGTGGTGCCGGTGACGACCGTGGCGGTGGGGTATCCGGCGGAGCCGCTGCCGGAGCTGACCGACCGGCTGCCGCTGGAGGCGGTCGTGCACAGGGAAGTCTATCAGGACTATACGCCGGAGTGGATCGACGAGGTGTGGGCCGCGCGGGAGGCGTCGGAAGAGACGGCCGACTTGCTGAAAGCCAATGACCTGCCGAACCTGGCGCGGATCTTCACCGAACGGCGGTATACGACGGCGGACAACCTCCGTTTTTCGCGTGCTTATCTCGATGTGCTGCGGGCGCAGGGGATGTTCGAATTCGATTTGAAAGACTGAAAACCACTTTTTTGACACCCATACTCTTCCATCATGAAAAAATTTTTTTCGTTACCCCTTTCGCTGCTCGCCGTGGTCGGGAGCGCCGTTTCGACTGTCGGTGCACAAGTCGTTTTCGTTCACGAACCGACCATTCCGGTGGTGGTCGGACGGCCCAATAACATCATTTTCGACTTCCGGGTAACGCCTACTTTGGCGGGCGAGCGGATGACCAGTATTACGATCGATTTCCCGGCTCGCGACCTGCCTTTCGTCAAGGCTGTACGGGTGTTTTATACCGGAACCACTTCGATGCTCGGCTCGCGTACCGCCTCGTCGGGACTGGCGCACGGCATGGCGGAGTACGGCGGGGGACAACGCATTTTCGACCATCCGGCCTATGCTGTCCTGCTGGCTCAGGACACCGCGGTGGCGGCGAGAGGGGAACGGACGGTGACCTTGCAGTTCGACCAGCGGCTCTTCCCGTGGACGAACTATTTTTATGTCAGTTTGTCGGTGGCGGGCGACACGCCGTTGACCCATAAGTTTACTCCGTCGATCACGAAAGTGGCTTTCGACGGCGGTCGTTTTGCGCAGCTCAATCGGGGGCGGCAGGCAGACGGACACCGGCCGGCCGTCGCGGTGCGGACGGCGGGAGACGACGGCGTACACAGCTATCGGAT
This sequence comes from uncultured Rikenella sp., assembly GCF_910577125.1. GTDB lineage: Bacteria > Bacteroidota > Bacteroidia > Bacteroidales > Rikenellaceae > Rikenella. Next base: position 12,791 of record NZ_CAJTMN010000015.1, on the reverse strand, counting down.
TCCGGGGCTCACGACCACGGCGGAGGGGACGCTGCTCGGCGTCTACGACGTGCGGAACCACAACAATATCGACCTGCAGGAGGATGTGCAGGTGGGGCTGAGCCGGAGTACGGACGGCGGGCAGACGTGGGAGCCGATGCGGCTGGTGATGGATCGGACGGCTTACGGCTCGTTGCCCCGGTCGCAAAACGGAGTGGGCGACCCGTCGATTCTGGCCGACCATCTGCGGGGGCGGACGTGGGTGATGGCGCTGTGGAACCACGGGATGGGCGGTGGACGCGGCTGGTGGGCGTCGCACAACCATGCGATGACGCCGGAGGAACAGACGGGGCAGGTGCTCCTGGTGCACAGCGACGACGACGGGCGGACGTGGTCGGAACCGGCCAACATCACGGCGCAGATCAAGGATCCGACGTGGCACCTGATTCTTCAGGGGCCGGGCCGCGGGATCGTGATGCAGGACAGTACGCTGGTCTTCCCGATTCAGTGGACGGACTCGACTCACATGCCGTTCGCGTCGGTGATCTGGAGCCGCGACAACGGCCGGACGTGGACGATCGGCGCACCGGCTTTCACCAATACCACCGAAGCGCAAGTGGTGGAAATCGAACCGGGGGTGCTGATGCTGAACATGCGTCGGAACGGGGGCGACAGCCGGGCGATCTGTGTGACGCGCGACATGGGACGGACGTGGGAAGAGCATGCGACGTCGCGCAGTGCGTTGCGTGAGCCGGTCTGCATGGCGAGCCTGATCCGGGTGCCGGCGGCGGAAAACGAGCTGGGGCGGGACTTGCTGCTCTTCTCGAATCCGGATACGACCCAGACACGCTCCCGGATTACGATCAAGGCGAGCTTGGACGGCGGTGCGACGTGGCTGCCGGAAAATCAGCTGTTGTTGGACGAGGAGCCGGGGTGGGGTTATTCGTGCCTGACGATGATCGACCCGCGGACGGTGGGGATTCTTTACGAGAGCAGTGTGGCCCAGATGGCTTTTCAGGCGATTCCGCTCCGCGACATTGTCCGGAAAGAGGAGTAGGGCTCCTCTGGGTAGCGGCGTGCCGGTGCACGCAAGATAAGTCTTGCGGAGCGTGAGGCGCGCGGACAGAGAATGGGGTAGAGGCTGCCGCAGCGAAACGCAAGTTTCGCCCGTCCACGGGACGTGGGGCCCGGCCGGCCCGAGGCCAGTCGAAGCTCGACCGCGCGCCGACGCCTTAAAAGGGAAATTCTGTGGGTTGGCACCCAGCCAACCCACGAGAATTGCCGCGGGCGACTGAAACGTATTAAGAATTCCGTGCGCCACCTAAGGTGCGCGAACGACGAACAGTGCGAAGAGTTGGGTGGTGTCTGTTGCGGGCCGAAGCCTGCGGGTGCCCAAACGAGCGTAGCGAATTGCGGGTCTCCCGCTGGGGAAGGCTTTCGGCCCGCGCGACCCTTGCGGGTCGCAGAGTTTCGGCCTTGTTTTTTTCCGCGCGCCTTGGGAAATCCAGTCAAAACGCACAAGGGCATTTTGCCGATTTCCCCTTTAAGGTGTGGCGCGCGGGCTCGGCAAACCTTTTCAGTCGCCCGCAGGAATTTCATCTCGGTTTTGCTTACCGCAAAACGAGTGAAATTCCGCTTTAAGCGGGGCGGGCGACTTTCGAGCTTCGAACCGGACGGAACTGCCCTGCGCGGGCGGCGTCCGGGTGACCCCGGCGGGACGGAGCGAAACTACGTTTCGCTAAAGCCGCCTCTGCCCCCGTTTATTCCGAGAGGCAACGCAACGGAAGACCGTAGGCACGGCTGGTTGCGAGGCTGGGATTGAGATTCTGCGTGCCGAAATACAAGAATATGCAGGAAGTTTCGCTGATAACGGAAGACCAACTGTATCCGTCACGGCCGATGTCTCTTGCTACTCCCTCTTGGCCAGCCCGGCTAAAGTCGCGGAAGCCCGGGGCGGGGCCATCGACAGCCGGCCGTTGTGAATGATTGAGATATATTCAAAAAACGACTGAAAATATGAGAACTTCGATCCATGGATTATGGAGCCTCGTTTTGGGAGCCGCCTTGCTGGCCGGCTGCCGGACTGCTGCGAACGATCAGGAGCGCGATCTTGCACAGTTCGTCGATCCCCGGATCGGATCCGGCGGACACGGACACGTCTTTGTCGGCGCCAATGTGCCCTTCGGAGCCGTTCAGCTCGGGCCCACCAATATCAGTGAAGGGTGGGACTGGTGTTCCGGCTACCACGCCAGCGACACCACTGTTGTCGGTTTCGCCCACACCCACCTGAGCGGCACCGGGATCGGTGATAAGGGCGATGTGTTGCTGATGCCGCTGACGGGGACTTTGACTGCTCCTGTAAAAGCGAGGAACTACCTCTCGACCTATTCTCACGACCGGGAAGAGGCGCAGGCGGGGTATTACCGTACCCATTTGAACCGCTATCATATTGACGCTGAGCTGACCGCTACGCCGCGCGTGGGCTGGCATCGGTACACCTATCCGGCGACCGATTCGGCGCGGGTGCTCGTCAATCTCTTCAACGGCATCGGGTGGGACTCGCCCAAAGAGCTCGCGATTCGGGCCGTGAACGACTCTACGATCGAAGGGTATCGCCTTTCGCGGGGGTGGGCTGAGGACGATCGGGTCTATTTTGTCGCCGAGTTCTCGAAACCGTTCAAAAACATCGCCGTGTATGCCGACACCACTACGTTGCCTGCCCATGCGAATCGGGCCGCACGGACGATCGTGACGCCGGAGGCTTATGCCGTGCTTGACTTCGGGCCGCTGGCCGACGGGGAGACGGTGGAGGCTCGTGTGGCGGTTTCGGGCGTGAGCGTTGAGGGCGCTAAGGCCAATTTATTGGCCGAGGCGCGGGGCCGGGGATTCGACGAAACCCGTACCCGGGCGCGCAAGGCGTGGAACGACCTGTTGGGGCATATGGCTGTCGAGACGACCGATACCGCCCGGCTGCGGACGTTTTACACCGCGCTCTATCACGCCTCGATCTTCCCGGCCGTTTTCAACGACGTGACGGGGGAATATCGGGGGGCCGACGGACGGATTTATGCGGACTCGAGTGCCGATGTCTACACGATTTTCTCGCTGTGGGACACCTATCGGGCCGCCCATCCGCTCTATACGGTGATCGCGCCGGAGCGCGTGGGCGATTTCGTGAACTCCTTCATCCGGATTTATGAACAGCAGGGGAAGGTACCCGTGTGGCACCTGGCGGGGAACGAGACGAACTGCATGGTCGGTTTCCCGTCGGTGCAGGTCGTGGCGGACGCGATCCTCAAGGATATCCCCGGCTTCGACCGCGAAAAGGCGTATGAAGCGATTCGGGCTTATGCGCAGCTCGACGAGCGGGGATTGCGGCAGGTGCGTGAGCGCGGCTACATCCCGGCCGACGAAGAGGGCGAATCCGTCGCCAAGGCGCTGGAGTACTGCATCAGCGACTGGAGCGTGGCGCAGGCCGCCCGCAAATTGGGGAAAGAGAAAGATTACGACTATTTTATGGAGCGGTCGAAAAACTACCGCCACTATTTCGACTCGGCGGACTGTTTCATGAAAGGGCGGCTGGCCGACGGCTCGTTCCGGACACCGTTCAATCCGGACTACTCGACCCACCGGGGCGACGATTTCTGCGAGGGGAATGCCTGGCAATATACGTGGCTCGTTCCGCACGACTTCGAAGGCCTCTTCGCCTTGTTCCCCACGCCGGAGGCTGCGGAAGCGAAGTTGGACAGCACCTTCACCGTGCCGTACAACGGGGGGCCGAATGCTTCGCCCGATATCTCGGGCCTTATCGGCCAGTACGCCCAGGGCAACGAACCCAACCACTCGACCATCTATGCCTACGCCTACCTCGGCAAGCAGTGGAAGACCGCCCGGCTGGCGCGGCGGATCCTCGACGAGTTTTTCGACGACACCGCCGAGGGGCTGTGCGGGAACGAAGACTGCGGCCAGATGTCCGCCTGGTATGTCTTCAATGCCTTGGGCTTCTACCCGGCCAATCCGGCCAACGGCGCGTTCGTGCTGGGCAGTCCGGTCTTCGATCGGGTGACCTTCCCGGTCTCGGGGAACCGGAGCTTTACCGTCGTGGCCGAAAACAACGGGCCGGAGAACCTCTATATTCAGTCTGCCACCCTGAACGGGAAGCCGTACACCAAGGCCTATATCACCTATCGGGACATCATGAACGGCGGCGAACTGCGGCTGGTGATGGGGCCCCGGCCCAACGAGGCGTTCGGTGCCGATCCGGCCGACCGGCCTCGCTCGGCGGTCGAATAATGCCGCGCGGAACCCTTCCGGGGCGAAAAATCGCGGCGAGTCGGGAAAAAAGTATATATTTGCAACTTCATACCACCCGAAAAAACGAAAAACAAAATAAAACTCTTTACAATCCATGCAGAATAAAGGCGCACTCAAGTTCTTGGCCATCATGCTGGCCATCGCCTGCGCGTTCCAGCTTTCGTTCTCGTTCGTGACGCGGAGCGTGCGCAAGGAGGCGGCCAAAGTCTCCGGCGGGAACTCGGCTGTCGAACAGGCCTACCTCGACTCCATGAAGTCGCAGGTCGTGTACAACCTCGGACTGGTGAAATACACCTACGCCGAGTGTCAGGAAAAGGAGATCAACCTCGGGCTCGACCTGCAGGGGGGGATGAACATCACCCTCGAAATCGCTGTCGAAGATGTGCTCAAGGCGCTCTCCAACCACAGCACCGACCCGCAGTTCCTGCAGGCCATGGCGGAGGCCAAAACGGCTATGCGGAGCAGCACCGACGACTTCATCACCCTGTTTGCGGACGCCTATCGGCGGATTGCGCCGGAGGGACGGCTGGCGGCGATTTTCGGAACCTACGAACTGCGGGGGAAGATTACGCCGGAGTCCACGAATGAACAGGTGATCCGCGTGCTGCGCGAATCGAGCGACGCGGCGATCTCCAACTCGTTCAACGTCCTCTCGACCCGTATCGACCGTTTCGGCGTGATTCAGCCCAACATCCAGCGGATCGGGAACACCGGCCGGATTCTCGTCGAACTGCCGGGGATCAAGGATCCGGAACGGGTGCGGAAACTCCTGCAGGGGACGGCCAGCCTGGAATTCTGGACGACCTATACGGCTAAGGAGCTCTTCCCGATGATGGCTCAGGCCGACCGGGAAGTGGCAGGTCTGCTGGCTGCGGAAAAGACAGTGGATACTCCGGATACGACAGTGGCGAAAGACTCGACCGACGTGCTGGCGGCTCTGGGCGCGGCTCAGGGCGAGGATGCGACCGCTCAGGCGGCTGGGAACGAGGCCTCGTCGCTGTTCAGCGTTTTGCAGCCTTTCCAGGAAGGGGGCGTGATCGGGCTGGCGCAGTCGTATGACACGGCGAAGGTCAACACCTATCTCAATATGCCGCAGGTGCGGTCGATGTTCCCGCGCGACGTGCGCTTCATGTGGGGCATCAAGGGGATCAAGGGGAATCCGACGGTCTTCGAACTCTATGCCATCAAGGGGAGCAACGACGGGCGCCCCGCATTGGACGGGAGCGTGATTACCGACGCGGTCGGACAGTACGGACAGATCGGTTCGTCGGCCGAAGTCTCGATGAGCATGAACTCCGCCGGGGCGAAGACCTGGGCGCGGCTGACCGCGGATAACGTCGGACGCTATATTGCCGTGGTGCTGGACGGGTATGTCTACTCCTGCCCGATCGTGAACGGCGAAATTACCGGGGGGCACTCGCAGATTACCGGCGACTTTACGATCGCCGAAGCGAAAGACCTGGCCAATATCCTGCAGTCGGGCCGTCTGCCGGCTCCGGCACAGATCGTACAGGAAGCGGTCGTAGGGCCGTCGCTCGGCCAGGAGTCGATCGACGCCGGGATGATCTCCTTCGTACTGGCATTCGTGCTCGTGCTCGTCTACATGTTCTTCTTCTACAAGACGGCGGGGATGGTCGCCAATATCGCCCTGATCGCCAACCTCTTCTTCCTGTTCGGGGTGCTGGTTTCGTTCGGAGCGGTTCTGACCTTGCCCGGGATTGCCGGGATCGTCCTCACCATGGGGATGGCCGTCGATGCCAACGTGATTATCTACGAACGGATCAAAGAGGAGCTCCACTCGGGCAAGGGGCTCAGCCTCTCGATCGCCGACGGGTTCAAGAACGCTTACTCGGCGATTATCGACGGTCAGGCGACTACCCTGATTACGGGGATTGTCCTCTTCATCTTCGGGACGGGGCCGGTGCAGGGCTTTGCCACGACGCTGATCATCGGGATTCTGACCTCGCTCTTCTGTGCGATCTTCATCACCCGGCTGATTTTCGTGGCGATGCTCGACAAGGGGTGGAACATCCGCTTCTGGAACCGATGGACCGAACACTTCCTCGGGAATACCAAAATCGACTTTATCGCTTGCCGGAAATACACCTATATCATCTCCGGAACGCTGATTCTCGTGATGATCGTCTCGCTGGCGACCAAGGGGCTGAGCTACGGCGTCGACTTCTCGGGGGGACGGGCCTATGTGGTGCGCTTCGATCAGCAGGTGACCGCCAACGAAGTGCGGGCTGAACTGGACAAAGTCTTTACCGACGGTCTCGAAGTGAAACAGTACGGGAACAAAGACCAGAAGCAGATGCGCATCGTGACCCAGTACAAGTACGCGGACGATGCGGACGGGGTGACGGACGAAATCAACGGGATGATCTACAGTGCCTTGAAACCGCTCTACAAACAGAATATCTCGTTCGAAGACTTTACGACCACGGTGAACAACCCGTACGGAATTATCAGCGCGGAAAAGGTGGGGCCGAGTATCGCGCATGACATCAAAGTCAATTCGTTCATTGCCGTGATCTTCTCGCTGATTGCCATCGGGATCTACATCGCCATCCGGTTCAAGAACTGGCAGTACGGGATGGGCGGGATCGTCTCCCTGTTCCACGACTCGATCCTCACGATCGGTATCTTCTCGCTGCTGTACGGCCTGCTGCCGTTCAACCTGACGGTCGACCAGTCGTTCATCGCGGCCATCCTGACCATCATCGGGTACTCGATCAACGACACGGTGGTGATCTTCGACCGGATTCGTGAGAACCAGCACCTCTATCCGCGTCGGTCGCGGCGCGAAAACATCAACCACGCCATCAACAGCACGTTGGCGCGTACGGTCAATACCGCCGGTTCGACCTTCGTGGTGTTGCTCGCCATCTTCATCTTCGGCGGCGAGGTGATCCGCGGCTTCGTCTTCGCCTTGATGTTCGGGGTGGTGATCGGTACCTTCTCGTCGGTTTTCGTGGCGACGCCGGTGGCGTACGACATGATGACCCGCAAGGAAAAACGTACCGGAAAGACGATTGCCGATTAGTTCGGCGGATTCCGTTCGGAACATCTATATCCGGTGCGTTCGACAGAACGAGTGTGCCGGAACATTTCGAGAGCGCCTCTTCCCTGACATCAAAGGGAAGAGGCGCTCCTTTTTGTTTTTGTGCCGGTTCTTCCGGCCGGGGGAGGAAAAAGTGTACGCTTTTTGCAGGAAGTGCGAGAAAAGGGGTAAACCGAAACGCAATGGAATTGATCGAGTTGAAAGAAGCCGCTCTGGAACGCGTTGTCCGGATATCGGACGACGGTACGTACCGTCCGGCAGGCGGGAGACCTGTCGTGCTGGATTTTTATGTCCCGTGGTGCCAGCCGTGCCGGACGATGCTGCCCGTGCTCGAAGAGGTCGCGGAAGAGTACGCCGGGCGGGTCGATTTTTATAAAACCGACATCGACCGCGAGCGGCGGATTGCCGTTCGGTTTCGGGTGCGGAACGTGCCGGCCCTGGCCTTTCTGTCGCCGGACGGGACCTCGCGGGACGAGGGGGTGCATGTCGGCGCGCTGACCAAGGCGGCCCTCAGGGAGCGTATCGAGGCGTTGCTGGCGTCGTCGTGTTGGTAAGGGGCCAAGGTATTGTTTCGCGTATTGCTTGGGGTAGAGGTAGCCCATTCCGAGTGCCGGGAGGCACCGCCTGCCCGGCGTAAGGGCAGTACTCTCCTGTAGGACAGACGCGCGCCCCGCCTAAAGGAGCGATTCAACTATTTCGGCGGTGAGCCGAAATAGAATGAATCGCGCAGGCGCGCGAAAAAGCGGCGGAGCGAAAGCGGAGCCGCAGTGAGGCGGACACGGGGCAGTGCTTTGGGCCGTGGGTTGGGCTGTGCTTTTGCGATTCGCAGATTCGCAAGCATTCCTCCGTTTATTCCGAGAGGCAACGCAACTGAAGAGCGAGGCCACGGATATCGGAATTGCTCGGCTGAGTCGCATTCGGCAGGAAACGTAAATAGTAGCCCCGCGTATTATCGTTTGAAGCCGACCAGATGGAACCCTCACTTCCGATGCTCAGTAGTGCACCCTTACTGCTGTTGCTGCGGAAGCCCGGGGCGGCGGATGAGAGGACATTGCGAGACTGATTCTCGACACAGAAGAAACGTAACAGGGTCGGATCTTTGGAACAAAGATCCGACCCTGCTGTCAATTCAAAATAACCCCGACTATTTCAAGTTAGGATTCAACCCCGCCCATTCCGGGATGGCCGGAATGATCCCCATTCCGATCACTTCGTCCCGCAATTTGCACAGGTGGCCGTAGCTCTGTTGCAGCGATTCGGTCTCCTGAGCCGTCCCGGACGGTACCTTATAATGTACCCCGTCCCGGTCGATCGTGGTTTCCATCGCCATCATGATGTGGTCGAAGCCCCCTTCCGAAACGTAAACGCCTGCCGGCCAGCGGAACGGAGCGCCGCCCATCGCCGCGCGGATCATTTCGACCGACACGTAGGCCGGGCTCTGGAACGACGACCGGCCGCGGAGGTCGATGATCCGTTTCCCGCCCTGAATCACGTGCTGCCGGATGGCAGCCCACTGTTCGTCGGTCAGAGCCGGCGTGCCGATCAGTTCGGTGAGCGGTTTGCCGTCCACCTTGACGGTCGAGGCGAAGACGGCCATCTGTTCGCCGTGTCCGCCGTACGTCCGGGCGTCGGTCACCCGGTCGTGGGCGATGCCGAAGTGCTGGGCCAGCGCCGTGCGCAGACGGGTGCTGTCCAGCGCCGCGAGGGTGCTCACCTGCGACGGTTTGAGTCCTGAGTAGAGCAGGGTAATGAGTCCCGTAATATCCGCCGGATTGAAGATCACCACCACATGCTTCACGTCCGGGCAGTAGGTGCGGATGTCTTTCCCGAACTGGGCGGCGATTTCGGCGTTCCCCTTGAGGAGGTCTTCGCGGGTCATGCCGGCCTTGCGGGCCGCTCCGCCCGACGAGATGATGTATTTCGCGCCTTTGAGCGCTTCGGCGATGTCGTTGGTCCAGGTGAGGTTGATCCCCTCGAAGCCGCAGTGGTACATCTCTTCGGCCATCCCTTCGAGCGCCGGGGCGAACGGGTCGTAGGCGCAGATGTTCGGCGTGAGCCCCATCATGATGGCGGTCTGTACCATGTTCGAGCCGATCATGCCGGCGGCGCCGACGATGGTGAGCTTTTCGTCTGTCAGGAAGTTCATAAGCGTATGTTTTTTAATTGTTTGTGTCGTTTTTTGCGTCCGGACTTACATCAGGGCCGGTGCGAGGTACCGCGCCAGCAGATACCCGCCGCCCATCAGCCACACGAAGAGGATGGCGGCCAGGATGAACGGTTTGATCCCTGCCTTGCGGAACTTTTCGATGCTGGTCTCCGCTCCGAGCGCCGTCATGGCCATGGTCAGCAGGAAAATGTCCAGCTGTTTGAGGAACGTGATCACCGCTTCGGGCAGCCAACCGAACGAGTTGAAGGCGATCACCCCCAGAAATCCCACGGCGAACCACGGAACCGCCACCTTTCCGCTCCCGTTGTCCGGGGTTGCGGCCGTGCCGCCCCGTCTCTGCAATTTTCGTGCCCGGGTGCGGGCGATGGCGAATCCGAGGATCAGCAGCACCGGCACGAGCAGCATCACGCGGATCATCTTGACGATGACGGCGACTCCGGCCACTTCGTCGCCCATGGCGTTCCCGGCGCCCACCGCGTGGGCCACTTCGTGCAGCGTCGCTCCGGCGTAGAGTCCCATTTGCGCTGGGTCGAGCTCCAGAACGCCGTTCCGGTACAGAGCGGGGTAGAGGAACATGGCGATCGTCCCGAATATTACGACGGTCGAGACCGCCACGGCAGTCTTGTACGGTTTGCTGTGGATCGTGGCTTCGGCTCCGAGCACGGCCGCGGCGCCGCAGATGCCGCTCCCGACGGAGGTCAGCAGGGCGATTCCGCGATCCATCTTCAGCAGCCGTCCGATCCAGATCCCGCCGTAGATGGTCACGGTGACGATAATGGCGTCGATCGCCAGGGCGGCCCATCCGACCCGCACGACGTCCTGGAAGGTGAGGTTGAAACCGTAGAGGATGATGCCGATCCGCAGCAGTCGTTTGGAGCAGAACAGGATGCCGGGCACCCACGTGGCGGGCAGCCGGTTGCGGAGGCTGTTGGCGTAGAGCATGCCGAGCACGATGCCGACGATCAGCGGACTGATCGAGAGGCTGCTGACCCAGCGGGTCTCGGCGATCCAGAACGCGGCGCAGCTGAACAGGGCGATCAGCAGTACGCCGTGCAACATATTTCCGCGGTGTTCACTGAGTTTCATATGTGGTTTACCGTTTTTAGGGTCGGGTCTATTGGGGTAGAGTCTGCTATTTCGGCGTGCCCGTCGGCCCCGTTTATTCCGAGAGGCAACGCAACTGAAAACCGTAGGCGCGTCTGCCCGCGCTGCTGGGACCGAGCCACCCCACGTTGAAACCCAAGTGCATGCCATTAGTACCGCTGACAGCGGACGACCAACTATACCCGCTGAGGCCGACGTGCACCGGATCACCCAATCGCCCATAGTTGCCTGCGTCGCGGAAGCCCGGGGCGGGCCTGTTTCCCGGTTGCAGTCTCATCTATAGCATATCCTGAATCATCGCGTCCAGTTCCGCGAGCGGCATCCGGCGGCGAACCGACCGGCCGATGCCTGACGGCAGAACGAAATCGATCTCTTGCGCTTCCCGTTTTTTATCTGCTTTTATCGCTTCGATTAGCTGGGCTGCGGTAATCCCGAGTGCCGGGTCGATCGTTGTCGGCAGCCCGATCGCTCGAACCGTCCGCACGATCCGCTCCGCTTCGTCCGCTGTCAGCAATCCGGATTTAACTGCTGCGCCGGCTGCGAGGCAGAGCCCGATGGCTACCGCTTCGCCGTGCAGGTAGTGGCGGGTGCGTTTTTCGATCGCGTGGCCGAACGTATGGCCTAAGTTCAGCAGTTTCCGCTCGCCGTGTTCCCGCTCGTCCGCCGTCACGACGCGGGCTTTCAGCTCCACGGCCGCTACGATGATGCGGTGCAGCAGTTCCGGATGGCCGGTCAGGGTCTCGAAGGTCTCTCCTTCGAATGCCTCGAACAGGGCGGCGTCGCCGATCAGTCCGCATTTGAGGGCCTCGGCCAGTCCGGCTTTTAATTCTCGGGCGGGCAGCGTGGCTAACATCGTCTGGTCGCACAGCACGAAGTCCGGCTGGTTGAAAACCCCGATCTGGTTTTTGTATCCGTCCAGATTGACGCCGTTTTTTCCGCCGACGCTGGCATCGACCTGGGCCAGCAGCGAGGTGGCCACGAACCCGAAACCGCTCACGCCCCGCATATAAACCGAGGCGGCGAATCCGGTGATGTCCGTTACGATGCCTCCGCCGATACCCACGATGTACGAGCCCCGGTCGGCGCCGGCTTCCAACAGCTGGCGGCAGATGGATTCCACGGTGGCCAGCGTTTTTTGCGTTTCGCCGAGCCCGATCAGGATGTGGGGATAACGCCCGATCAGTTCCGGATAGGCTGCGGCCAGATTCGGATCCGTAATGATTACGGGGCGTTTCCCGGCGAGCAGCGTGTCGAGCAGCGGCAGTGCGTCTCCGATCACGATGCGCGACGGGGCATCGGGTCGTCCCGGTCGCGGTACTGAAATTTCCTGCGTGTTCATCGGAGACAAAATTAACAATATTCTCCGTTCTCCGGATGGCCGGCGGGGAGGATGGACGTTATTTTATGTCGGGCGGAAAAGACTGAGTCCTGCGGAGCCTACGGTGCGCGGACAGCGAACGGGTGACAGAATAGGGTAGAGGCTGCCTTAGCGATGCGTGAGCATCGCCCGTCCACGGGACGTGGGGCCCGCGCGGCCTGAGCGCAGTTCTATCCAGTTGGGGTAGAGGCGGCCCTGTCGGAGTGCCCGAAGGCACCGCGCGCCGACGCCTTAGAAGGCGATTCATTCTGTTTCGGCTCATCGCCGAAACAGAATGAATCGCTCAAGGCGCGCGGAAAAATTTGTTCCCGTCGCCCGCCCGCTTAAAGAGGGATTTTGCTCGTTTGGCGGTGAGCAAAATCGAGATGAAATCCCCGCGGGCGACGGCAAATGCGGCGGAGCGACAGCGGAGCCGCAGTGAGGCGGACACGGGGCCGAGAATTTGGTCGAGCTCTTGCGACCCGCAGGGTCGCGCAGTCCGCCGCCCCGGCAGGCGGAGGAGTGCAACTCGTTGGAGCTCGTTGCGCCCTCCGCTGGCGCCGGACTGCTACGGGCGTTACGAAATGTATTTTGAGAATGAATAGCGCGATTCCGCGAGGAATCGCCGGGCTTGCGCGCTGGGCCTTCGGCCCACCCCCGGAGCGCGCAGCCCGAATTTACAATAGGTTGGACTGAACTTTTGCGACCCTTTGAGGTCGCCGGCCTTGTCACCCAAGCCGCGTAGCGGCTTCGGGGGAATGGGCGACAGGCCGAATGGGGTAGAGGATTAGGTGGAGAATGGGGCT
>NZ_CAJTMN010000014.1 GCF_910577125.1 uncultured Rikenella sp. | reverse complement strand
ACGCCTCCCCATCGGGAGGCCCGCAACACGCCGCTCACGCGTCGAAAATTGCGGTCACTCCCGGGCACCGGCCCGCTTCCGGTCAACCCAAATACAACCCAAACCATCTGTTGGGTTCGGGCTACTCGCTCTCCGCCCCGTGTCCGCCCCACTGCGGCTCCGCTATCGCTCCGCCACATTTTCCCGTCGCCCGCTGGGATTTCATCTCGATTTTGCTCGTCGCAAAACGAGTGAAATCCCTTTTTACGCGGGCGGGCGACGGAAACGAGTTTTGTCCGCGCGCCGGGGCGATTCATTCCATTTCGGCTCACGCCGAAACAGTTGAATCGCCTCTTTTGGCAGCGGCGCGCGTCGAGCTTCGACTGGCCTCGGGCCGGCCGGGCCCCGCGTGCCTGCGGTGGGCAATTGGCTGAGTCGGCCCAATGTTCGCTGTCCGCGCGCTGACATAACCAGACTATCACAATATCCCTCTAAAATGAGCATCGGGGCTCCGGAATCTCCAGAGCCCCGATGAATGATCAGATCATTTCGACGTTGCATCAAAACTGCATCGAAAATCTACCAGCTCGCTTTCTTCACGCCCGGCAGCAGGCCTGCGGATGCCATTTCGCGGAACTGGATTCGGCTAATCCCAAACTGCCGCATGTACCCCTTCGGCCGCCCCGTGAGCTGACAACGGTTGTGCAGCCGGATCGGGTTGGAATTTTTCGGCAATTTGGCCAGCCCTGCATAATCTCCCGCTTCTTTCAGTGCGGTGCGCTTGGCGGCATATCGTGCCACGAGCTTGGCCCGTTTCACTTCGCGGGCTTTCATCGATTCTTTTGCCATGGCTTAGTTCTTTTTTGCGTTTTTAAAAGGAAGGCCGAACTGTTTGAGCAGCGCATAAGCCTCCGTATCATTTCCCGCCGTGGTCACGAAGGTGATTTCGACGCCGAAAATCTTGGTGATTTTGTCGATGTCGATTTCCGGGAAAATGATGTGTTCCTGCACGCCCAGGGTATAGTTCCCCTGACCGTCGAATTTGTCGTTGATCCCTTTGAAGTCGCGGATACGCGGCAAAGAGACTGCGATCAACCGTTCCAAGAATTCGTACATCCGTTCCCGGCGCAAGGTAACGCGCACCCCGATCGGCATCTGCTTACGGAGTTTGAAGTTCGAGATGTCCTTCTTCGAACGGGTCTGTACGGCGTGCTGTCCGGCAATCGTCGAGAGTTCGTTCTGAGCGACTTCGACGAGCTTTTTGTCTGCAACGGCCGCTCCGATCCCCTGGTTGATGACGATCTTTTCGAGTTTCGGCACCTGCATGATGCTTTTGTAGCCGAACTCTTTCATCAAAGCGGGAGCGATCTCCTCTTTGTATTTGGTTTTGAGTGAAGGTACGTATGCCATTATTTGATCTCCTCGCCTGATTTGACGGCCACGCGGACCAGTTTGCCTTTATCGTTGAGTTTTCGGCCCACCCGGGTCGGTTTCCCTGATTTCGGGTCGAGCGGTTGCAGGTTGCTGATGTGGATCGGGGCTTCCCGTTTCACGATCCCGCCCTGAGGATTTGCGGCGTTGGGTTTGGTGTGTTTGCTCACCAGGTTGACGCCTTCGACGATGGCGCGCTGCTTTTCGACGAGCACTTCGAGCACTTTACCCTGCTGCCCTTTGTTGTCGCCGGCATTGACGTACACCGTGTCCCCTTTTTTGATATGGAGTTTCGTAGACATTTCGGTTAGTTTGTTAAAGTTACAGCACTTCCGGCGCCAGGGAGATGATTTTCATGTTGGCATCGCGGAGCTCTCTGGCAACCGGCCCGAAGATACGGGTACCGCGCATTTCGCCGGCGTTGTTGAGCAGCACGACGGCGTTGTCGTCGAACCGGATGTACGATCCGTCGGGCCGTCTGATCTCCTTTTTGGTTCTCACCACAACGGCTTTCGAAACGGCGCCTTTCTTGATGTCCCCACCCGGGGTGGCGCTTTTGACGCTGACGACGATTTTGTCCCCGATCGACGCGTAGCGCCGTCCGGTACCGCCAAGTACCCGGATACAGAGGACTTCCTTGGCTCCGCTGTTATCGGCTACGGAGAGCCGGCTTTCTTGTTGTATCATGGTTACTTAGCTCTTTCGATGATTTCTACTAATCTCCACCGTTTGCTTTTGCTGAGGGGGCGGGTCTCCATAATCCGGACGGTATCTCCCTCGCCGCAGTCGTTGGTTTCGTCGTGTGCCACGAATTTGGTGGTTTTATTGACGAATTTACCGTAGATCGGGTGTTTCACTTTCCGTTTGACAGCAACAACGATCGATTTGTCCATTTTGTTGCTGACGACCACCCCGGTTCTCTCTTTTCTAAGGTTTCTTTCTTCCATGGCCTCTACTTGTTAATAGTGGTGGTTTGTTTTTCGCGCAGGATGGTCAGCAGACGTGCGATATCGCGGCGCATATTTTTGATGGTGGTCGAGTTTTCGGCCGGCGAAACGGCGTGGTTCATTTTGGCACGCAGCAAGTTGGCCTTTTCGGTCTCTACCCGTTCGACGATTTCGCCCGCTGTCAGTTCACGTATTTCAGATGTTTTCATGTCTTCGTGTTAGATAGAGGTTTCGGTATAGTCGCGACGGATGATGAACTTGGTGGTGATGGGGAGTTTCTGAGCCCCGAGGCGCAACGCTTCCTGGGCTACTTCCAAAGGCACCCCTTCGGCTTCGAACAAGATGCGGCCCGGAGTAACCGGCGCCACGAATCCTTCGGGCGAACCTTTCCCCTTACCCATACGCACTTCGGCGGGTTTTTTGGTAATGGGTTTGTCCGGGAAGATCCGAATCCACACCTGTCCTTCACGTTTCATTTGTCGCACGATAGCCTGACGAGCGGCCTCGATCTGACGTCCGGTGATCCAGGCCGATTCCAGGGCCTTGATCCCGAACGATCCGAATGACAGTTCAGCTCCTCTCTGTGCCAGACCTTTCATGCGGCCTTTCTGCATTCTGCGAAATTTCGTCTTTTTCGGTTGTAACATGGTTGGTTCCTTTTATTACGTCTGACGACAGATTTACTGATTATTGGAGTTGCGTCCTCCTCTGCGGTCGTCGCGTCCCCCGCGGCGTGCCCCGCGACGGTCGTCACGTCCTCCTCTGCGGTCGTCGCGTCCGCCACGACGGTCGTCGCCGCCGCGTCCTGCTGCCGATGCGCTCATCCCTACGATCGGAGACAAATCGCGTTTGGCATACACTTCGCCGTTGCAGATCCATACTTTAACCCCCAGCAAGCCGACCTTGGTCAAAGCTTCTGCGAGGTTGTAGTCGATATCTGCGCGGAAAGTATGCAGCGGAATTCGTCCTTCCTTGTACGATTCGCTGCGTGCCATTTCAGCACCACCGACACGCCCCGAGATCTGGATCTTAATCCCCTCTGCGCCCATCCGCATGGTCGATGCAATGGTGGTCTTGATCGCTCTCCGATACGAGATACGCCCTTCGACCTGACGTGCGATATTGTTCGATACAATCACCGCATCCAGCTCCGGCCGTTTCACTTCGAAGATATTGATCTGCACGTCCTTGCCGGTCAGTTTGCGCAGTTCTTCCTTCAACTTGTCCACTTCGGCACCGCCTTTCCCGATGATGATCCCGGGCCGCGAGGTGCTGATGGTAACGGTCACCAGCTTCAAGGTCCGTTCGATCACGATTTTCGAGACGCTGGCCTTGGCCAACCGCGCTCCGAGGTATTTACGAATTTTGGCGTCTTCGACGAGTTTTGCCGGGAATTCCTTGCCGCCATACCATGACGAGTCCCAACCCCGAATGATGCCCAGCCGATTGGCGATCGGATTTACTTTCTGTCCCATCTTAGTTTGCTGCGTTTTCAGGTTTCACATCGGCAGCCGCCTTGGCAGTGGTTTTGGCAGCGGTCGTTTTCTTGGCCGTAGTCGTCGCTTTTTTGGTGTCAGCGGCGGTCGTTTTCTTAGCAGCCGGTTTGGTTTCGGTCGCCGGCGCAGCAGGCGCAGCCGCTTCCTTAACGGCAGGAGCGGTGATTTCCATCCGATCGACGATGATGGTCACGTGGTTGGAGCGTTTCCGGATCCGGTGTGCACGCCCCTGCGGAGCCGGCTGAATCCGTTTGAGCTGCCGTCCGCCGTCGACGAAGATGGTCTTGACGCACAGCGGGGTCTCTTCCAGTGAAACGCCCTGGTTCTTGGCTTCCCAGTTGGCGATGGCCGACCGGAGGAGTTTTTCGAGACGTACCGATGCCTCTTTCTTGGAATACCGCAGCATCCCCAAGGCGCGATTGATTTCCACGCCGCGGATCATATCGGCCACGAGTCTCATTTTGCGCGGAGAGGTCGGGCATTCGCGCAGCGAGGCGATTGCGGTCGAGCGTTTTTCCGCTTTGAGCTTTTCGGCTCTTAATCTTTTTCTTGCACCCATAACAGGTATACGGAATTACTTTTTAACACTATTTTTTCTTGTTGCCTCCGTGACCGCGGAAGCTGCGGGTCGGGGCGAATTCGCCCAATTTGTGTCCCACCATGTTTTCGGTCACATACACGGGAATAAACTTATTCCCGTTGTGCACCGCCAGGGTGTGTCCCACGAAATCCGGCGAGATCATGCTCGCGCGCGACCAGGTCTTGATAACCGATTTTTTGCCGCTATCGTTCATGGCAAGGATCTTGCCTTCGAGTTTCGGTTCGATATACGGTCCTTTTTTCAGTGAACGGCTCATTTACGCTGTCTTGATTAGATTATTTATTCCTCCGTGAAACGATGAACTTGGAAGTCGTCTTCTTGGGGTTGCGGGTTTTGTAGCCCTTGGCCAGCACGCCCGTACGCGAGCGCGGGTGTCCCCCGGAAGCACGTCCTTCACCCCCACCCATCGGGTGGTCGACGGGGTTCATCACGACGCCGCGGTTGCGCGGACGCCGCCCGAGCCAGCGCTTGCGCCCTGCCTTGCCGCTCTGTTCGAGGCTGTGGTCCGGATTGGACACGGTCCCGATCGTAGCCCGGCAGGTGGTGAGCACCATACGGGTTTCCCCTGAAGGAAGTTTAATAATAGCGTACTTCCCCTCGCGGGCAAGCAGCTGAGCGTAAGTCCCTGCAGACCGCGCCATCGCAGCGCCCCTGCCGGGTGTGAGTTCGATGCAGTGCACAACGGTACCAAGAGGAATTTCCGAAAGGAATAGTGTGTTGCCCACTTCAGGTGCGACGCCCGCTCCGCTGGCGATCTTCTGCCCGACGGTCAGGCCCACCGGCGCAACGATGTATCGTTTTTCGCCGTCGGCATAGACCACGAGGGCAATCCGCGCGCTGCGGTTCGGGTCGTATTCGATGGTTTTGACCGTAGCGGTCATGCCATCTTTGTTGCGCATGAAGTCGATGATGCGGTACTGACGTTTGTGTCCACCACCGATGTAGCGCATGGTCATTTTCCCGGTGTTGTTCCGCCCTCCTGAGGATTTGAGGGGGGTTACCAGTGATTTTTCCGGGGTCGAAGTCGTAATATCGTCAAAGGTGCCGATAACTTTATGTCTCTGACCCGGGGTCATCGGTTTGAATTTTCTAACTGCCATCGTCTTTTAGATATTACTGTAAAAATCGATTTTGTCTTCTCCCCCGAGGGTGACGATCGCCTTTTTGTAGCGGTTCTGACGCCCTTCGAGCATTCCTGCCTTGGTGTAGCGGCTCTTGCGTTTGCCGTCGTAGTTACAGGTGTTGACATCGGTCACCACGACGCCGTACATAGCTTCCACCGCAGCCTTGATCTGGAGCTTGTTGGCCCGCGGATCCACAATAAAACCGTAGCGGTTCAGTTTTTCGCCCTGAGCCGTCATTTTCTCGGTCAATATCGGCTTAATCAAAATTTCCATGATCTTTCTTTAAAAGATGGTCTCTTCGTTACTGGATTCCACAAACCTGCTGCATGGCAGCCACAGCTCCCTCCCCGCCGATGAGCAGGTGCGCTGCGTTCATCACGTCGTAGGTATTGAGGTTCTGCGCCTGAATCACCTTTACGTTCGGCAGGTTCCGCGCGGCGAGGATCACGCCGGCGTTGTCCATATCGCCGCACAGAATAACCAGGGTCTTCTTGTCGGCAACGCCCAGGTTCTTGGCCGCTGCGATGAATTCCTTGGTTTTGGGCTGCATTTCGAAGCTGTCGACCACGGTGATGGCCGCGTTCTTCGCTTTGTAGGTCAGCGCGCTGCGCCGGGCGAGCTGTTTGAGTTTCTTGTTGAGTTTGAAGCGGTAGTCGCGCGGCACAGGCCCGAATACACGACCGCCTCCGACAAACAGCGGCGACAGGATCGACCCGCTCCGAGCTCCGCCCGTCCCTTTCTGTTTCTTGAGTTTCCGGGTAGAGCCGGCCACTTCGTTCCGTTGTTTCGATTTGTGAGTTCCCTGACGCTGGTCGGCGAGGTACTGCTTCACATCGAGGTAGATGGCGTGATCGTTGGGCTGTTCGAGCGCGAATACGGCGTCGTTCAAGGTCACTTTCTTCCCGGTCTCTTTACCGGCGATATCGAGTATGTTGAGTTCCATAACTTAAATCTCCTCCCCTTGAATGGTTAGCCTTCGATTAACAAATAAGAGCCTTTAGCCCCCGGAATGGAACCTTTCACAAGGATGAGGTTGTTTTCCGGAATCACTTTGAGCACTTTCAGATTGAGCACTTTGACCTGCTCGCCGCCAGTCCGCCCCGGCATGCGTTTGCCCTTGAAGACCCGCGACGGATAGGACGATGCACCCAGCGACCCCACGTGCCGCTGCCGGTTGTGCTGACCGTGGGTCTGTCCGCCGACACCGCCGAAGCCGTGCCGTTTAACAACCCCCTGGAAGCCTTTCCCTTTGGAGATTCCGGTCACATCGACCCATTCGCCTTCGACAATCACGTCCACGCCCACGGTGTCGCCCAGATTCGGCATCGTTTCGAACGATTTGAATTCGGCGATTTTCCGCTTCGGGGTCGTCCCTGCCTTGGCGAAGTGGCCCATCATCGGTTTGCTGGTGTGCTTTTCCTTTTTGTCGTCATAGGCAAGCTGCACTGCGGCATAGCCGTCCTTTTCGACGGTCTTGACTTGCGTAACCACACACGGACCAGCTTCGATCACAGTGCATGGGATATTTTTCCCCTCGGCACTGAAAACGGATGTCATTCCGATTTTTTTCCCAATTAGTCCTGACATTTTGTTTGGTAATGGTTTGTAAAATGGTCTGTGCCTTTTCAACTCGCTCCAGCGGCAGGAGTCTCGAAATCAATCGCTTACCTGCATAAAGAGAGCAAAGGCGACTGCAAAGATAGGGGTTTTCGGTTGATTATCAAATTTTTCTGTGGATTTTTTCGGCTGCGGAGCGTTCATTTTCAACGGAGAAGGGGGCAAAGAGGGAACAAAGAACCCCGCCCTTTTTCATTCGGGGCGGGGTTCTCTGTCGTATGGGTTGAATCGCGGCGGAATCAATCGGGCAGGGTGAAGGTGCAGAGCTGATGTTCCGAATTCGGGTCGGCTGCAATGACCGTCCGCCCATCCGGCAGCACGTCGAAGGTCGAGATATAACGTTCGAGCTCGTAAATACGTTCCAGTTGACCTGTATTCAGATCATAAACCCGAAAATAACGACCCCCGGACGGCGCATTACCTCCTTCCTCAAAGATACGATCGACTTCTTTCATGGAGACTCCGGAATAAATGGCATATATTTTATCTTCGGCAATCCGCACTTCTATAAAACCATTTACCTCCCCCACAAATCCCTCAGGACTAATAACCGGTGCTCCATCCGAACCGACAACCACTACCTTTTGCACTGTATCGGCAGGGTGACAGATTTCGAGCACTTCGCCCAAACGCGCGGCCAGAACCAGCCACCCACCCCGAAAGGCTATCCGAGACTGCCAAAGATACGGCATCAATGCCGGCTCCGTTTCATTCGTTTTAGAACCCTCCGGCAATGCGTATTGTACGCGTAAAATATGACCGGATGTATCACAGAGTTGCACTCTTCGATCTACCCCTGCACTCTGCAATACAACGGTATCTCCATTCGCTTTGGCAAATGCCAATGACGGTGAGACTTCATTCGGATATTCCACTATACGCAACGGCCGCCGCGCACCTTGTTTCAGACTGTCCAGCGCGTATATCGCCATCTTCGGCTCGCGACTGGCCATGACATACAAGTAGCGATTGTCCAAATCGAAGCCACCGAGTCCCAACAACTCTTCCGGCCCTTTTCCTTTGGGCATGAACTCGCAAATCGGCTCCAAAGAAGGATATTTCACGGCAAGCATCATCGAGGGACTTTTTATATCCCAGATATACAAAACCGAATCCCGCACAAGTACCTGGCGCACATGCCCCAGAAAGAGACTTTCCGGCGTTTTAAGCGAATCGACTTGAATTTTGTCTGTTTCAATTTGATCTACAACAGTCTGTTTACCTCCACATGCCACCAAGAGCAAGCCTATACCACTCATCGAAAAAAGATGTTTCCAAAAGTTCATTTCTGTCAATTCGGCCCAATATACAAGCATTTATCATCATAATACAGAACACCCCATCACTCTTCCGGCAGGGTGAAGGTGCAAAGCTGGTATTCCGCAGTCGGATCGCCGGCAACCACCGTCCGACCGTCGGACAGTATATCAAAACTGTGGAGCGGACGATCCAGCATATAGCTCTTCAGCCAGTTCCCGTCCAAGTCGAAGACGCGCAGGGTACTCCCCTTGACGCCGGACGAGTCGGGCTCGTCCGAATCCTTGAATCGTTCGGCCCGATACATGGCATAAATCCGGTCGCCTACGATTTTCAAGGCCTGGTATCCACTCTTCACACCGAAAACGATCGAATTTCCATCACATTCCACCTCCGGCGGCCCGTCCGGCCCGCGGACAATGCGGTTCAGCGAGGAGTCGCGCAGGTTATATATCTCCAGCACATCTCCCAACTTAGTCCCGAGCACGACCGTCTCGCCGGATGCAGCTGCAACTGCTTGCCAAAGCGTCGCAAGCATTTCCCGTCCGTAATCGGCCACTTGCTCCAGATCTTCAGGACGATACGGAATCGAATAATAGGTTCCGGTGACATTCCCGAGACTGTCGATCCGTATGACCCGCCCAACGGCCGGATCGCCATAAAACCGGGTGAGCACAAACCCGGAGTCCAGTTTCTGGAAACCCGAGGCATAGCTACACGGCCCCTCCGGATAGGGAATTATCCGCGCCGGCAGCCGCTCGCCGCGCACCAAATCGGCCAGTCCATAGACGAACATTCGGGGCGGCCATCCCACGAACACCCGCACGCTGTCGCCATCGACGACATAGCCGGACATGCCGAGCGTTTCGTTAGGCCCCTTGCCCCGGTTGACGAACCGACACAGCGGCCGCAATGCCGGATAACTATAGAGCTGCACAAGCGCCTCGGCCTGATTGGCGTGCCCGTAATCGACCAGAAAGAGCAGGGAGTCCCGCACGGTTATCGAACCAACGTATCCGAGCATCAGGGTGTCGCCGGGCAACGAATCCACATGCACGGCCACCTCGGGCACCTCCCGATCCGCAGAAGATGTCCCTCCGCCGCACGAGGCAAAACCGCACAGCAAAGCTACCGCACAGCCCAAAGCGATTCTATTTTTGTTCATAGCAACAAATGTTTCCCATAACAAATTTAACCGATTTTTCAGACAATTATCCTCTCCCCTCCCCCCCAAAAAAACTCGGAAGCGTCTCCCCTCGCGCAATGCAAGGAGAGACGCTTCCGAACAACATGTAGACGAATTTATAGATGCGAAAAATCCTCAGACTTTAATCTCAACTTCTACCCCGCTCGGGAGTTCGAGTTTCATCAAGGCGTCGATGGTCTTGGAGGTCGAGCTGTAGATGTCCAGAATCCGCTTAAAGGTGGAGAGCTGGAACTGTTCGCGCGACTTCTTGTTGACGAAGGTCGACCGGTTGATGGTGAAGATCTTCTTGTTGGTCGGCAGCGGAATCGGGCCGCTGACCACAGCACCGGTCGATTTCACCGTCTTGACGATCTTTTCGGCGGATTTGTCCACCAGATTGTGATCGTACGATTTGAGTTTTATTCTGATTTTCTGGCTCATTATTCGTCTTCGTTTTTGAATTTACCACTTGCTTTTTCGATGATCTCCTTGGAGACGTTGTTCGGCACGGCTTCGAAGTGCGAGAATTCCATCGAGCTGGTCGCCCGGCCCGACGAAATGGTACGCAGCACGGTCACATAGCCGAACATCTCTGCCAGCGGCACTTTCGCCTTGACCACGCGGGCATTCCCTTTCGTCTCCATCCCGGAGATCTGTCCGCGCCGTTTATTGAGGTCGCCGATGATGTCCCCCATGTTTTCTTCCGGGGTCACTACTTCGACGGCCATGATCGGCTCCATAATCACCGGATTGGCTTTGATGGCTGCGTGCCGGAACCCGTTCCGGGCGCAGATTTCGAACGACAGGGCATCCGAGTCGACCGGGTGGAACGAACCGTCTTTCAAGGTCACCTTCATGGCGTCGATCGGATAGCCGGCCAAGGCGCCGTTTTCCATCGCCGAAGCGAACCCTTTCTGTACAGCCGGGATAAATTCCTTCGGAATGTTCCCCCCTTTGACCACGTCCTCGAATTCCAGCCCGGTGGTTTCCTTGCTCGAAGCCGGCCCGATTTCGAAGATGATGTCGGCGAACTTACCGCGCCCCCCGGTCTGTTTCTTGAACACTTCGCGGTGTTCGTACGTCCCGGTCAAGGCTTCCTTGTAGTTCACCTGCGGTGCGCCCTGGTTGATTTCGACGCCGAATTCGCGTTTCAAGCGGTCGACGATAATTTCGAGGTGGAGTTCACCCATCCCCGAGATGACGGTCTGTCCGGAGTCTTCATCCGTCTTAACCGTAAAGGTCGGGTCTTCTTCAGCCAGTTTCCCGAGCCCTACCCCGAGCTTATCGAGGTCTTTCTGGGTCTTCGGTTCGATGGCGAGCCCGATCACCGGTTCCGGGAAGGTCATGGATTCGAGCACGATCGGATGATTTTCGTCGCACAAGGTATCCCCGGTACGCACGTCCTTGAACCCGACAGCCGCAGCGATATCCCCGGCACCGACGAATTCGATCGGGTTCTGCTTATTGGCGTGCATCTGGTAGATACGCGAGATGCGTTCCTTCTTCCCCGAACGGGAGTTGAAGGTATACGAGCCTGCATCCAGTTTCCCCGAGTAAACGCGGATAAATCCGAGGCGTCCCACGAACGGGTCGGTTGCAATCTTAAAGGCCAAGGCGCAGAACGGGTCCGATTCAGACGGATGGCGTTTGGTCTCTTCGTCCGTCCGCGGGTCGGTACCTACGATCGCTTCCACGTCGAGCGGCGACGGCAGGTATGCGACGATCGAGTCCAGCAAGAGCTGCACCCCCTTGTTCTTGAACGACGAACCGCAGAGCATCGGCACCACCGACATATTGATGGTAGCTTTCCGCAGCGCGACGATGATTTCGTCCGGCGTAATGGCATCCGGATCCTCGAAGAATTTCTCCATCAAGGCATCGTCCGACGCAGCCACCTCTTCGATCAACTTGGCCCGTGCCGCAGCGACCTCTTCTTTCATATTGTCCGGCACCTCTTCGATGTGGTAGTTGTCCCGGACGGTCTTATCGTCGAAGTAGACGTAAGCCCGGTTGTATACCAGGTCGATCACCCCCGCGAACTTGTCTTCGGTACCGATCGGCAGCACTACCGGCACGGCATTCGCCCCGAGCCGTTCGTGCACCTGTGCGCAAACGCTGGAGAAATCGGCGCCCGTCCGGTCCATCTTGTTGACGTAACCGATCCGCGGCACTCCGTATTTATCCGCCTGGCGCCACACGGTCTCAGACTGAGGCTCCACGCCGCCCACCGCGCAGAACGTGGCCACCGCTCCGTCGAGAACGCGCAACGAGCGTTCCACTTCGACGGTAAAGTCCACGTGCCCCGGGGTGTCGATAATGTTGATCTGGTAGGTATTGTCTTTGTAGTTCCAGAAAGCGGTGGTAGCAGCCGAGGTAATGGTAATCCCGCGTTCCTGCTCCTGCGCCATCCAGTCCATGGTCGCACTCCCTTCGTGCGTTTCTCCGATTTTGTGTGTTTTCCCGGTGTAGAACAGGATCCGTTCGGTCGTGGTAGTCTTGCCCGCGTCGATGTGGGCCATGATACCGATATTCCTGGTGAATTTAAGGTCTCTTGCCATAAATTATTGTCCCTGTAATAGTTCCGGTTAGAATCTGAAGTGTGCGAACGCCTTATTGGCTTCCGCCATCCGGTGCATCTCTTCCTTGCGTTTGAATGCGCCGCCTTCTTCATTATATGCCGCCATGATCTCAGCGGCGAGTTTTTCTGCCATCGACCGGCCGGCGCGTTTGCGCGCGAACTGCAGCATGTGGCGGATACTGATGGCCACTTTGCGTTCCGGTCGTACTTCCATCGGTACCTGGAAGGTAGCCCCGCCGACACGCCGAGATTTGACTTCGACCTGCGGGGTGATGTTTTCGAGCGCTTTTTTCCAAATTTCCAAAGGAGCCTTTTCCGTGTCCTTCATCTTCTCGCCTACGATATCTATGGCGTCATAGAAAATACCGTATGCAATACTCTTCTTACCGTCTAACATCAGGCTGTTGACGAACCGCGTTACCTGGGTGTCGCCGAACTTGGGGTCAGGAAGTAGAATTCGCTTTTTAGGCTTCGCTTTTCTCATTTTTCTTTTTGTTTCGCCGCGCAGCGCGATCGGTTTCCGCGGAGGATTCCGGCCGGAGACCGGCGGCTGATGAAATTAGTTTGGTTGTGTGTGTCTGTTCTTATTGAACGGAGAACGGACTATTTCTTAGCCGCTCCCGCTTTCGGGCGTTTGGTTCCGTATTTCGAACGGCGCTGGTTCCGCCCGTCCACGCCGGCCGCATCGAGCGTACCGCGGACGAGGTGATAACGCACCCCCGGCAGGTCTTTCACACGACCGCCGCGCACGAGCACGATGGAGTGTTCCTGCAGGTTGTGTCCTTCGCCCGGGATGTAGGCATTGACCTCTTTCCCGTTGGTCAACCGCACACGGGCGACTTTACGCATCGCCGAGTTCGGTTTCTTCGGCGTGGTGGTGTAGACACGCACGCACACGCCGCGACGCTGCGGACAAGCTTCCAAAGCCGGAGCTTTGCTCTTGAACGCCACGTCTTTCCTTCCTTTACGTACTAACTGTTGGATAGTTGGCATTTTGTCGTTTCTCTTTGTTTTTTAAAAAATTACACAAAATCGGTCTGCAAAGATACGCACTGTTTTTTGATTTTCAATACTTTCTTAGAGATTTCCCGCAAGATTTTTCGGACGACCGTTCCTCCGGACAGGGAAAAAGAGTCCGGCAACGGGCATATTCCGTCCGAAAAAATGCTTCGACCAACAAAAAGCCGTAGCTTTGCAGCTGTTTAACTCACCTTATCCAAAATCTTATGAAAAAATTCGATTTTCGCCGGTGGTTCCTGCTCCTGTGCACGGGACTCTTCTCTGTCCTGACATTCGCCGGTTGCACCGACGACAAAGAACAGGATTATCTCTACTCGATCGGCATCAACCAGTACCAGTATACCAGCATCGGGTCCGGAGCCGGAATGCTGGAACCGCTGACCTACCTGAGTTCGCTGAACATTGCGGAAAACTTCACGGTCACGAGCGAAAGCCGGGAAGAGGCCGACGCAGAGGCCGTCGCGCGATTCAATCAGGAGATGGGAAAAATCGACGCGGAACGGATCAGCGCTTTCGAGCCTATATTTATCGAATACGCATTGACTTCGATCGACGGCAGCACGATCGCCACCCGATCATTCGGCACCAAGGAATAGGCCGGTTCCCAACCGTCCGACAGCATCGCTCCCGTACCGGATACCGGTACGGGAGCGATTCGTTTCCGGATGATTCTTCCGCGGACTATTTTTCACCCCTTCCGCGGTAGATGACGGCCATCTCGCACACGGCGCACCGAAATTCGAGTTCCAGCCGCACGCCGTTGTTCTCCAGAAAGAGCCGCCGCCCCCGCTCCTCGGGATGCTCCCGCAGGCAGAGCCCCAGCTCGCGCCGGATGCAGTAGGGCGTCCGCATCACTTCGCGTCCCTCGAGCACCGGTTCCGACTGTGCCTCCAGCGCCTTTTCCACCGCCTCGAATCCCGCCTCGCGATAGAACCGCTCGGCCACGGCGTTGGCGATATTGGCCCGGAAATCCCGTTCGAGCCCCGGCGGCACGACCGGCGGGGTCGCAGGCCGCACGTAAGGTTCCGGCCGCCGGTAAGCCTCCGTCCGGGCCGCCAGAAGCGCTGCGAGCAGCTCCCGCCGCAAGGCGTTCAGCCCGGCGGCGGGAACGAACGGCAGCCCACCCTCCCGCGCCACCTCCACGCCGGAGATTTCGAAGATCGTCCCGCCCCCTTTCGAAAAGGCCTGCCGGATATTCCGCTCCGCCAGCTCCCGGTTCGCTGCCGGCTCGTACCCTTCCGGCAGCGAAACGGCCGCAGAAATTCCCGTCTCGTCCCGGGCCGACACCACCGGAGGCGCGAACCGGACAACAGTCGCCAGCCGCCGCACGGCCGAAGGACGAAACGACCGGTCGAGGTTCCGGAAGAGCTCCGTCCCCGGCGGCAGAGCGACCGCCTTGTTCAGCACGAGCCGGTTTCCCTCGGCCCGGTTCACCGAACACCCCTCCAACAGCCCGACAGGAGTCCGGAAACAGAGCCCGTCTCCGTTGTGAATCGCCACGTCCGGCCTCAACTTCACGGTCAGCACGGCGCCGTCGCTTCGGGAGACCGCACCGACCGGCTCGCCCATCGACCGGGTCTCGGGAGCCGCTACGCCAGCCCGTTTGCCATCGAAAAACCAAGTGGTGAATCCCCGCGAGAAGCTCTTTTCGGGATTGGGATCGAAATCGCACGTCACGCACCCCGCCGACACGCGCTCCACCCCCAGTGCCTCCAGCCGGCGGTGGTAATAAGCGGTATTATTGACCACATAGTCGGCCTCTTTGAGCCGCCCTTCGATTTTGAGTGAACAGACGCCGGCTCCGACCAGTTCGTCGAGCCGCCCGCCGAGGTTCAGGTCGCGCACCGAGAGCAACGCCCGGTCGCGCACGAGCCGTTCGCCCCGATCGTCATACAAGTCGTATCGCGCGCGACACGGTTGGGCACAGCCGCCCCGGTTGCCTCCCCGACCGCACAAGGCGTGCCCCAGATAGCACTGTCCGCTGTACGAAACGCAGACGGCTCCGTGCACGAAGGCCTCCAGCTCGACCTCGTCGGGCAGAGCGGCCCGGATGGCCCGGATCTGCGCCAGCGACGCGCCCCGCTCCAGCACAATACGCGAAAAGCCTGACTCGGCGAGAAAGCGCGCCCGTTCCGGCGTCAGGTTGAAGGTCTGCGTCGAGGCGTGCAACGCCACCGGCGGCAGATCCATCCGCAGGAATGCCATGTCCTGCACGATCAGCGCGTCGACGCCGGCCTCGTACGCCGCCCAGGCGGTCTCCCGCGCCGCAGGGAGCTCGTCGTCGAACAGCAGGGTGTTCATCGTCAGATAGACCCGCGCACCGAACCCGTGGGCATACTCCGCCAGCGCCGCAATGTCGCTCATGGCGTTGCCGGCCGCCACCCGCGCGCCGAACCGCTCGGCACCGATATAGACGGCGTCGGCTCCGGCATCGATCGCTGCTTTTCCGATTTCGGCCGTCCCGGCCGGAGCCAGCAATTCGACTTTCATAACCCCCGATTTACTTCCCGCACGGTTCCTCGGGCAGCTGCACAAGGGTGCAGACATTCCCCTGTCCGAAAGCCGCCGCGGCAGCGGCCCGCACCGATTCCGGAGTCAAAGCCTGCACCGCCGCTTCGTACCCGTCGTAACGGTCGTTGTCGTGCAGGTACCAGCTGGTCAGGTAGCCGATCCACGTCCCGTTGTGAATCAATCCGTCGCGATGCCGCTTGAGGAAAAACTCCTTCGTCCGGGTCAGCTCGTCGGCCGTGACGCCGTCGGCCACCAGGGCCTGAATCTCCTCGCCGACCAGCGGCAGCAGCTCGCCGATCTTGGCCGTGTCGGTCTCGAAAAAAATCTGATAGGCGAACCGGGGCAGGGGCTCTTTCTGATAAGTGAGCGACACGCCCACGCCGTAGGTCCCGCCCCGCTCCTCGCGAATCTTCCGGGTATAGCGCATCTCCAGCATATAGCGGATCGCCTCCAGCTCGATGCTCCGCGTCAGGGTGTAGGGCAGCTCGCCGGAGTAGAGCTCGACGGCAGTCACTTTCGGTGTCTGGATCGGCGTCTTGTACATGTTCTGGACGATGCCCGGCACCGGCACTATGATATGCCGTCCCCACCGCGGCGCCTTGCCGCGCTTCGAAGGCAACGAGCCGAGGTACTTCTCGGCCAGCGGCCGCAGCGAATCGGGAGCGATGTTTCCCACGAAGACGAAGGTCATCCCGTCGGCATTGGAGAAGAAGTGCCGGTAGAGCTCCCCGGTACGCTCCAGCGACACGGTGTCCAGCACCTTCGCGCTCAACTGCATGAAGGTGCGCGGATTATGCCCGTAGACCGTCTGCAACAGACTGTCCTGCAAGATGTAGTTCGGATTCTGCGTCACGCCGGGCAGCATCGAGCGGTAGCGATCCATCATCACGTTCCAGTCGCTACGCTCGAACCTCGGCGCCGTATAATAGAGATAGACGAGCTGCAGCATCGTCTCGATATCGCGCGGCGAGCAGCTTCCGCCGAAGCCCTGCGAGAGCGATCCGACGGAGGGCATCACACCGGCCCGACGCCCCGCCAGACAGCGATCCAGCTCCGTACGCGAGAGGTTCCCCACCCCCGTCGTCGCCAGATAAGAGGGCAGCATCCCGAGATTATACAGGTCGACCACCTCTGCGACCGTCGTCGTCCCGCCCCGCTGGAAGGCGTTCATCTGCACCTCGTCGGCCTTCAGCTGCGTCGGCTTCACGATCACCCGCACGCCGTTCTTCAGCATCCAGACCGTCGAGCCGAACCTCCCGGCCGTCGTTTTCGCCACCGGCGCCCCCGACAGCCCCGAAGCGTCCATCAACTCGCCGCTCGTCGCCGCCTCTTCCTCCGGATCGAAAGCCAGGCTGTTCACCCGGTCGATCACCTCCCGCACCTCCGCTTCGGTCGGAAGCGGATATTTCTCATCCTCGCGCATCGAGATCAGCACCGCGCTGTTGCGCTCCCGCACCCATCCGGCCGCCACGCGGTTCACATCCTCGAGCGAGACGGCATCGAGTATCCGCCGGGTGACCGCCATATCCTGTTCCGGCGTCAGATACGGCTCCCCGCTCTCGAAATGGCGCATGTATTCGGAAACGAATTCGCCGTTTTTCCGGTCGTTCCGGTTCTCGAAGTAGCTCTCGGTCTGACGCATGATTTCGAGTTTGGCCCGCTCCAGCTCCGATGCGACGAAACCGTTGGCCCGCATCCGGCAAAGCTCGGTGTACAAGGCTTCGAGGGTGCGCAGCGCCTCGCCGTCGCGCGCCGAGCCCGCCACGAAAAAGGCATCGAACGGCCGCACGACGGTGGAATAGCTGCACCCGGCGCTCCGGAAGGGCGCCCCCTCCAGCCGCGACTGATCGACCAGCCGGATGTTCAGCATCCGCGTGGCCAGCGAACGGACATACTGGTGCCACAGCCGCTCCATCCCGTCGTACCGATCCTGAAGCGGCTCTTCGCGAAAGATCAGTTCGACCGACGTGCCGGTCAGCTCGGGATCCGAGACGACCGAGACGAGCGGCCGTTCGTTATCCTCGACCGTCACCACCGCCTTCGGCGTCCGCACGGCTGCGGCCGGCAGGTCGGCCATCGTCCGCCTCAACCGCCGCTCCATGCTGTCCACGTCGAAATCCCCCACGATAAAGAAAGCCTGCAAGTCGGGCCGGTACCACTTCCGGTAGAAATCCCGCAGCTCGTCGTAGGCAAAACTCCGAATCACCTCCCGATTGCCGATCACGTTGCGCCGGGCGTAGAGCGATCCGTTGAACAGCACGGGCGCCTGCCGTTCGAACACCCGCCGACCGGCCGAATTGCCCTGCCTCCACTCTTCCTCGATCACGCCGCGCTCCTTGTCGATATCGGCGGTGTCGAGCGTGATCCGCCCGGCCCAGTCGTGGAGAATCAGGAGGGCGGAGTCGACGATTCCGTCGCGGGTCAGCGGCACGTCGGTGATCATATAGGTCGTGGACTCCTGCCCGGTGGCGGCATTGAGGTTCTCGCCGAACCGCACGCCGATGCCCGACAGCCAGTCGATCATCGAGTTGCCCGGAAAGTGTTCCGACCCGTTGAAAGCCATGTGTTCGAGGAAGTGAGCCAGCCCGTTCTGCGCGTCGGTCTCCTGAATCGCCCCCACCTTATAATAGATGTGGAAATCGGCCCGCTGTGCCGGTTTGTCGTTGTGTTTCAGGTAATAGGTGATGCCGTTGGGCAGTGTGCCGACCCGGACGCTGCTGTCCACGGGCGCCGCCTCGCCGGCCGCAGGCCGCTGGGCATGCACCCCGGCCGTACCGACCGCGACAGCCGCCGAAACGAAAAACCGCACGAAATTTCGAAACCTGAGATTCATAGGGATGTGTTTTGTTTTTAATGCACCGGTAAATTCGTCCTAAAATTACTTTTTTTTCTAATTTTACGCTCGAACTTTTTTCGCTCTTCGTGCGGAAGAGCCCCAAAAACACTGAAATCATGAACGAAGAAAAAGTATTCGAAGCCTTGAAAAAGAGCGGCGCGCCGATGAAATCGGCCGAGATCGCCGAAGCGACCGGTCTGCCGAAAGCCGAAGTGGACAAAGCCATCAAAAATCTGGTCAAAGCAGGCCGGGCCGAGTCGCCGAAACGCTGCTTTTACGCCGCCAAATAAACCCGCTCGCAGATGGCCCGCGTCAGAATAGACCCCTCGTGGCAGGCGCTGCTGAGCGAGGAGTTCGAACAGCCCTACTTCGAGCAGCTGACCGCTTTCGTGCGGGAGGCGTATCAGACCCACGTGGTTTTTCCGCCGGCGGCGAACATTTTCCGGGCATTCGACTGCTGTCCAGCCGACCGGCTGAAAGTGGTCATTATCGGCCAGGATCCGTACCACAACGTGGGGCAGGCCAACGGACTCTGCTTCTCGGTGGCCGCCGGGACACAGTTCCCGCCGTCGCTGCAGAACATCCTCAAGGAGGTGAGCGACGACACCGGAGCGCCCTATCCCGAGACGGGAGAACTCGACCGATGGGCCGAGCAGGGCGTCCTGATGCTCAACTCGGTGCTGACCGTACAGGCGCACACCCCCACCTCGCATGCGGGGAAGGGCTGGGAAGAGTTTACGGACGCCGTGGTGCGGACGATCGCCCGACAGAAGAGACACATCGTCTATATGCTCTGGGGATCGTACGCCCAGCGGAAAGCGGCCGTGGTCGATCCGGCCGAGAACTGCATCCTGACCGCTCCGCACCCGTCGCCGCTGTCCGCCTTCCGGGGCTTCTTCGGCTGCAAACACTTCAGCCGCGCGAACGAATACCTCGTCTCGACGGGACAGACCCCGATCGTCTGGTAACGGACGGCCCGGACAGACTGACACACACAATAAACCTATCCTCATGAATCCGACTCCGGAGACCCAAATCCGATCGAATACCTACTGCGTCATC
The DNA here is from genome assembly GCF_910577125.1 of uncultured Rikenella sp. GTDB lineage: Bacteria > Bacteroidota > Bacteroidia > Bacteroidales > Rikenellaceae > Rikenella. Next base: position 13,378 of record NZ_CAJTMN010000014.1, on the reverse strand, counting down.
ATGGCCGGCGGCATCGGCAGCCGTTTCTGGCCCCTCAGCAAAAACCGGATGCCCAAACAGTTCCTCGACGTGCTCGGCACCGGCAAGAGCTTCATCCGCTGCACGTTCGAACGTTTGCTGCCGCTGGTTCCGGTCGAAAATTTTCTGGTCGTGACCAGCGGACTCTACCGCGACCTCGTGCTGGAGCACCTGCCGGAGCTCCGCCCCGAACAGGTGCTCACCGAACCCGTGCGGCGCAACACCGCCCCGTGCGTGGCCTACGCCACCTACCGGATCGCGGCGCGGAACCCGGAGGCCACGATGATCGTCGCCCCGTCGGACCACCTCATCACCGGCGAAGCGGAATTCCAGGCGATCGTCCGCGAAGGAATCGACTTCGTCTCGGGTACCGACAACCTGATGACCATCGGCATCCGTCCCTCGCGGCCGGAGACGGGGTACGGCTATATCCAGATCGACACCGAACCGCATGAAGAGACGGCCGGGACGGAGGTGCGCAAGGTGAAGACCTTCACCGAGAAGCCCAATGCCGAGATGGCCCGGATTTTCGTCGAGAGCGGCGAATTTTTCTGGAACTCGGGCATTTTCATCTGGTCGGTACGGGGCATTCTCGACGCCTTCCAGCGGTGGCTGCCGGAGATGAACGCCACCTTCGCCGGAGGGACGGGACGATTCGGGACGGAAAAGGAACAGGCCTTCATCGACACGATCTACCCGGCCTGCGAAAACATCTCGATCGACTACGGCATCATGGAAAAGTCGCCGAACGTCTATGTCCGCTGCGGCGACTTCGGCTGGAGCGACATCGGGACATGGGGCTCGCTCTACCAGCACGCCGCACGGGACGAACAGGGGAACGCCTTCTGCGGAGGCGGCGAGGTGCTGGGATACGAGACGACGGGAACGGTGGTGAACATTCCGGCCGGCAAGATCGCGGTGGTCGAGGGGCTGAAGGACTACTTAGTGGTGGAGAAGGACAACGCCCTGCTGATCTGCCGCCGCGAAAACGAACAGAATATCCGAAACTACGTGGAAGATGTCAAATACCGGTTTGGGGAAGAGTTTGTCTGAGCTCTATGAGCTCTACCGCGAGAACGGCGGTGCGGTGACCACCGACAGCAGGGCTGTCGGTGCGTTGTCCGCACCGATTTTCTTCGCCCTGAAAGGCGAAAACTTCGACGGCAACGACTACGCCATGCAGGCGATAGCGGATGGCGCTTGCGCCGCCGTTGTGCACGACCGGTTACCCAAGGGGATTAAACCGGCATCGCCGGAGGCGGCTAAATACTTCGTGGTGAAAGATACGCTGGCGGCGCTGCAGGAGCTGGCGGCTTACCACCGGCAGATGCTGGGCCTTCCGGTGATCGCCCTGACGGGGAGCAACGGCAAGACGACGACCAAGGAGCTGATCGCCCGCGTCCTGCGGACGAAGTATCGGGTGGCGTGTACGCTGGGGAATCTGAACAATCACATCGGCGTGCCGCTGACCCTGCTCTCCATAACCGACGAAGACGACGTGGCGATCGTGGAGATGGGAGCCAATCATCGGGGCGAGATTGCGGCCTTGTGCGGGATTGCGGCAGCGAATATCGGACTGATTACCAACGTGGGGCGGGCGCACTTAGAGGGATTCGGCGGACCGGAGGGGGTGCGCTTGGGGAAAGGGGAGCTGTACGACTATCTGGCCGCGCACGGCGGGACGGCGCTCTACCCGACGGACGATCCGACACTGGCGGAGATGGCGGCCGAACGCTTTTCCGCAGATACCGGCCATGGGGCGACTGTAGGCTACTCGGCGGGAGCGTTCGGCATCGCTGCGGTCGGGAGCGATCCGCTGACGCTGAGTACTCCGAACGGCGAGGTACAGACCCACCTGACGGGAACGTACAACCTGGCGAACGTGGCGGCCGCGGTGGCGGCGGGAGATTACTTCGGGATAGCCGTGCCGGACGCTTTGGCTGCGGTGGCGACGTACGAACCGGACAACAACCGCTCGCAGGTGACCCGGTCGCAGCATGGGACGGGGAACACTTTATATCAGGATGCCTACAACGCCAATCCGTCGAGCATGCGGGTCGCACTGGACAACTTCCTGACGTTGCCGGACAAAGGTTTCGAGGGGGGGAAGGTACTGATTCTGGGCGATATGCGCGAGCTCGGCCCATTCGCAGGGGAAGAACATCGGGCGATTATCGACCGGATTGCCGGGACTGCTGCAACCTCTTCTGCCGGCCTGACGTGCTATCTGGTCGGCCCGGAATTTTCGGCGGCCCTCGCCGCGTCCAACACCTCGAAAAGCGAAAAGTCACTGATTATGCGTGCGTTCGCGAACGCGACAGAATTGACGGCCGCTGTCGAAAGCGGCGAAATAACGATTCGGAACGCACAAGTGTTGGTCAAAGGATCGCGCGGGATGACGTTAGAGAAGCTCTACCCGCTACTATAGCGTCGCTCCGGTCAGCCTCCGGTCGATCAGAATCCCCTGAAAAAACCGCTCGGCCACGAGCAACCCCTCCGGCTTCGACCGCGGATAGGCGACCATGAAATACCAGACCGTATGTCCGTACTGCGCCATCAGCGCCCGGAACTCGAACGCCTCCACCCCTAACAGATAGCTCCCCGACAAGCTCCGCGCCCGCACGTTCGGCACCGAGTAGTCGTTCCGGTAGAACTCGAACCCCTGCAGGCCGTTCTCCTGCAACATGTCGAGCAGAATCTGCCGCGTCGCGATGTCGCGATCCACCCCGAAATCGGGTCGATAGTCGATCCGGCTGGCCGTCACGCTCACCGTCCCGGCCTCGGCCCAGCGCCGGCTCACCGCCCCCAGCACCACCTGTCGCTCCGTCGTGTCGGCCGTCAGCCGGTCGTTCTGCCGCTGGAGCGAGTCGACCGAAAACTCCGCAACCGCCTCCAGCGGATACGGAAATTTGAGCGTCGCCCCCAAATCTTCGTAATAGGCGACCGGCCACGCCTGCTTCAACAGCGCGTCGATCGACGCACTCCGCCGATAACGGTTCCACATCCCATACCCAACGAATCCCAAGACCGTCAGCACCACCGCCGCGCCCACCGCCCACGCCGCCCGCCGTAAAGCCCGCCCCCGCACGATGGCGCGTCCGATGCGCCGCTGCTCCCTCGCCCCCCGGATCGCCGTGTCGCTCACCGCCATCTCGCTCAGATAGGCCTGGAAATCCTCTTCCGGATGGCGTTTGCTCCACTCCGGATAACTGTTGCCCATCTTGCGCCGACACGCCGGACAAAAAACCATATAGGCCGAACGGATTTCGACCAGTTTCCCGCAGCGATCGCACTTGATATGAGGCATACAGAACTCCTTTCCCGATAACGATACCTATCCTTTCAAACGCCGCCCCAGCACCTCGAGCATGTCCGCCGTCATCTCCGGCAGCCCCCACTTGGGCGACCACCCCCACTCCTCGCGCGCCACGCTGTCGTCCATCCGGTTGGGCCACCCGTCCGAAATCGCATCCTTCACCGGGTCGATCTCATAGACCATCTCGAACTCCGGCAGGTGCTTCCTGATTTCGGCATAGATCATCTCCGGCGAGAAGCTCATCGCAGCCACGTTATACCCGTTCCGATGCTTCAGCCGCGCCGGGTCGGCCTCCATCAGCCCCACCATCGCATCCAGCACGTCCGGCATGTAGATCATGTCCATAAAGCGGTCGTGCGGCACCGGGCACACGAACCGCTCGCCCCGCAAAGCGGCGTAAAAGATCTCGACGGCATAGTCCGTCGTCCCGCCGCCCGGCAGCGCCTGCGACGAGATGACCCCCGGCAGCCGCACGCTGCGCGCGTCGACCCCGAACCGCTGGTGGTAGTAGTTTCCGAGCAGCTCGCCCGCCACCTTGCAGACCCCGTAGATCGTCGTCGGGTGCATCGGCGTGTCCTGCGGCGTCCCGTCCTTCGGCGCATCGGGCCCGAAAGCGCCGATCGAGCTGGGGGTAAAGACCGCGCAATGATATTCCCGGGCCACCTCCAGGGCATTTATCAGGGCCCCCATATTCACCCGCCAGGCCTTTTGCGGATTGGCCTCGCCGGTCGCCGAGAGCAGCGCCACGAGGTTGAAAATCGTATCGATCCCGTCCTCGCGCACCACCCGGGCCACCGCCTCGATATCGAGCGCATCGAGGTGGACGAAGTCGTTATCCTCGCGATCGCCGTGAATATCGGCCGCAATGACCTGATGCTGTCCGTAAATGCCCCTCAGGTGCTCGGTCAGCTCCGAACCGATCTGTCCGCCCGCACCTACGATCAATATTTTTTTCATGGTGTCAGTTTCGTTTTTCGGAGAGCAAATTTATCCGTTTTTCTCCTTTTTCGAAACGGTCGGCCCGAAATTTTTCCACGAAAAAAGCGTTTCCGGTCCGCCCCAGCGACCGAAAACGCTACCTGTTGATTTTCAATGGATTATCTAACGATCCGATTGGTATCGGTGTCCGGAAAGACGACGCTCGGCCGGAAAGTTTTCGCCTCCTCGAACTCCATGATGCCGTAGGACATGATAATCACCACATCACCCACGGCCACCCGCCGCGCCGCCGCGCCGTTCACGCAGATGCAGCCGCTCCCCGCCTCGCCCTCGATGACGTAGGTCTCGAACCGCTCGCCGTTGTGGTTGTCGACGATCTGCACCTTCTCGCCCGCAATGATGTTGGCCGCCTCCATCAACGCCTTGTCGATGGTGATGCTGCCGACGTAATCGAGGTTGGCCTCGGTCACGCGCACGCGATGAATTTTCGATTTCAGTACCTCTATTTGCATACGAATTCCGCTTTTGAATCCTCCGTTTACCGATCCCGACGCCGGTCTTTGACCACCTTGACGGTCATGCTCTTGATATAGACATCCTCGTTTTTCGGCCGATCCTGCGAATCGGTCGGCAGTTTCGAGATCCTCGTCACGTGCCCCATCCCGCCGATCACCTCGCCGAAGACGGTATAGCTGCCGTCCAGATGCGGCGCGCCGCCCACCGTACGATAGATCCGTTCCCGCTGCGGCGTGATCTGCGCCCCCGCCGGATCGGCCGCACCGTCGGCGATCCGGCGCCGGGCAGCGGTCAGCGTACTGTCGTTATGCACCCGCCCCGTGACGATATAGAACTGCGAGCCGGACGACCTCCGCTCCGGATTGAGCGCATCGCCCTCGCGCGCCGCGGCGATCGCTCCGCGGCGGTGGTAGTGGCGCGGCACGATCTCCGCATCGAGCTTATACCCCGCGTCGTGCTCGCCGTAGACCGTCACCTGCGACCCTTCGATGCTCTTCGGGTCGCCCGTCTGAATCATGAAATCGCGGATCACGCGGTGGAACAGCAGGTTGTCGTAGAACCCCCGCTCCGCGAGCCGGACGAAGTTGTCGCGGTGGATCGGCGTATCGTTGTAGAGGCGGAACCGCACCGTCCCCCGCGAGGTCTTCATCTTCACGACATAGTGCGCCCCCTGCCCGGCCACCAGATTACGGGCCGCCAGGGCGGAACCGGTTCCGAACCCCGCGAAGAGGGTGAGCAACCCCAGTCCGAAAATTTTTACTAACTTTATCCTTGTTTTTGTCATCGGTCGAGCAGTGAAATTTCGCAGACAAATGTATTAATTTCCCGTAAAATGCGGGCCATCATGAAACGATTTCTTATCCTCTGCCTTTTTCTGTCCCTCTGGTCCGGCGCGCACGGCCAGCGTGTGGGAGTGGTGCTGAGCGGCGGCGGCGCGAAGGGGTTGTACCACGTGGGGATACTCAAGGCACTGGAGGAAAACAACATCCCGATCGACTACATCTCGGGGGCGTCGATGGGGGCGATCGTCGGGGGGATGTATGCGGCGGGCTATTCGCCGGACGAGATGATCCGTTTCTTCATCACCGACAGCGTCCAGCGATGGCTGTCGGCCAAGAGCTCCGACCTCGACAACAACTACTATTTCAAGAAGTTCGAACCGACGCCGACCATGATCACGGTGCGGTTCGACCCCAAGGCATCGAAAAAGGCGGCCCTTCAGCTGCCGACCAATCTGGTTTCGCCCTATCTGCTGGACTTGGCCTTCATCCGGATGCTCTACCCGGCTTCGGGCGCGGCGGGCAACGATTTCGACAGCCTGATGGTGCCGTTCCGGTGCAACGCCTCGGACGTGTACGACAAGGAGACGGTGGTCTTCGACCGGGGCAGCCTGCCGTTCGCCATCCGGGCTTCGATGACCATTCCGCTGGTCTTCAAGCCGCTCTCGCGGGACAGCATCGTGCTCTTCGACGGGGGCCTGTACAACAACTATCCGTGGCAGCCGCTCGACTCGGCCTTCCATCCGGATATCCTGATCGGCGGCATCTGCGCCTCGAACTACGAAGCCCCGACGGCCGACAATATCGTCGAGCAGGTCAGCGTCATGGCGACAGGAAAGACCGATTACTCGCTGCGCGACAGCCTCGACATCGAGATCCGGCGCAAATTCAAGGAGGTGGGGGTGCTGGACTACGACAAGGCGAGCTACATCATCGCCCGGGGATACGAGGACGCCATGCGGCAGATGCCGCTGATCCGCGAACGGATCGCACGCCGGGTTTCGGACGAGGAGATCGCGGCCAAACGCGCCGCCTTCCGGGCGAAACTCAAACCGCTGATCTTCGACGAGATCCGGATCGAAGGGCTGACACCGAAACAGACGCAGTACGTCTACCGGCAGTTAGGGGTTCGACCCAATCAGATCTTCGACCTGGCTTACTTCGAGCGCAAATACAAGCAGATTCTGGCGGGAGGCATCTTTTCGGGCGACTTCCCGGAGGTGACTTACGACCCGGAAAGCGGATTTTTCAAACTCAGACTCCGGATGCACACCCAGGCGAGCCTCCGGTTCTCGTTGGGCGGGAACATCTCGTCCACGGCGCTGAACCAGGGTTTCGCGGCGCTGAACTACCAGACGGTGGGCCGCAATGTCTCGACCTACGGCATCCAGGGCTTCTTCGGGACGTTCTACAACTCGGTGATGGTGGGCGGACGGCACGACATCTACACCAACTTCCCGTTCTTCGTCAACTACAGCTACTCGTACGAGGATTTCGACTACCAGGCGAACCACATGAGCCGCTACTACCGCAACCGGGAGTGGCGCTACCGGACGCGGCACGCCAATACGTTCGTGACGACGATCGCCATTCCGATGCCGATGATCGAGAATGCGGCTTTCCGCGGCCATCTGGCCCTGGGGGGCACAGAGGACTACTATTTCCAGCGGGAGTTCACCAACATGGAGAAACCGGACCGAAGCACGTTCACCTATGCGACGCTCTCGGCAGAGGTGCAGCAGCGTTCGATGAACCATACGCTCTATCCGAACCTCGGAAAAGAACACGTCTTTCAGCTGCGCTTTACGGAGGGTCTGGAAAGTTTCCGCTCGGGCGTATTCGGCGATGCGCTGCCGCCCTACCGGAAACACAACCGGAACTGGGTCGAGGTGCGCTACCGCTACGAGCAATATATTCCTGTCGCAAAGTGGTTTACGTTCGGTTTTCTGGGCGAGGCGACGGTTTCGAACCACCCGTCGTTCGAAAATCCTCTGGCGACGGCCTTTTCGTTGCCGGCCTTCCAGCCGATTCCGCTGATGCGGACGATGTTCATGCCGGAATACCGTTCGAGTTCGTATGTCGGCGCAGGGATCATCCCGGTCTTCAATATCGTCAACAACCTCTATATCAAATCGTACGCCTACGCCTTCGTGCCGCAGGAGGTGGTCTACGACCACGGATGGACGGGAGGCGAGATCTGGAGCCGGCTGCGCCACCGTTCGGAATTCGTCTTCGGGGGTTCGCTGGTCTACCAGACGTTCATCGGGCCGGCATCGCTGACGCTCAACAAATACAGCACGGGGCGGAGGAACTGGCAGCTGGCTTTCAACTTCGGATACACCCTCTTCTCCTCGCACAGGTTCTGAGGTTTCCCCAAGGCATGCGACAGAGACACAGCTCCCTCAGCCTGTTGTCCACCGCGGCACGCGAGGCCTGCGGAGCCTGGGGCGTAACGTAGCTATCATAAAGTTTTTCCGGTCCTCTTTGTTCACAACCGACACTGCCAACGAGTGCAATGCGAACGTAGTTTGCGAATTGCCGAGCGGCGAGGAGGAAAACGAGCGCAGCGAAGTTAAAGAGAACGGTTCACTCCCGTAAAAAAGTCGCCCGCCCGCGCAAAGAGGGATTTCACTCGTTTTGCGGTGAGCAAAATCGAGAAGAAATCCCGGCGGGTGACTTAAAAAGCCCGCACGCCTTTAAGTGACTTAAAAAGCCCGCACGCCTTTAAATGGAACATTCCCTTATTATTCCGATGGAGTTGTCGGGGAATCTTATGGAGCAGGTCAATACAAGGCGACCAACGGTCGGTTGTACAAGGTAAGCAGCGATGGCACTGCGGGAACCCCGCTTGCCTGGTACCCCGCCCCGGGCTACCGCCACAATAACACGGGTGAATCCGGTAATGGCGGCAATGGTGGTTATAACTGGTCTTCGACGGTCCGCGACACCTATGGTATACGTTTGGATTTCGGCATAATGTGGCTCAATCCCGGTTATGCCTATAGTCGCGGCTACGGTTTTTCGTTGCGTTGCCTCTCGGAATAAACGGTGCGTGTCGCACTCACAATTGGCAGCCTCTACCCCAATAAGCAACCTCTACTCCAGTTTACCGACACAGCCGCAGCGAAACGCAGTTTCGCCCGTCCACGGGACGTGGGGCCTGCGGTGGGCAGATGGCCGTGTCAGCCCAAATCTTCGAACTGTTCTCTATTTGCGCGCCTGGGCGATTCATTCTCTTTCGGCCCATCGTCGAAACAGTTGAATCGCATCTTTAAGCGTGGCACACGAATAATTAGAACATAATAACGGCCGCGCGGGCCCCACTTATAATAAGGCGAAGAAAGCCCTAACAAAACACCCAACGGGTGCGGGGACGAGCGATGCTTACGCATCGCTGCGGCTGTATCGGCCCAAAGCTTCGCACCGTTCTCTGTTCGCGCGCCTTGGCGATTCATTCTGTTTCGGCTTATCGCCGAAACAGTTGAATCGCCTCCTTAGGCGTCGGCGCGCGGTTGAGCTCCGAACCGGACGGAACTGCCCTACGCGGGCGGCGGCCGGGTGACCCCGGCAGGACGGAGCGATACTACGTATCGCTTACTTGGTTGCTGTACCCCGCCCTTTGTCTACGCCCAGAATCCTTGTAAACCAGAACATCCCGAAAACGAAAGAGGACGGTGCGAAACCGTCCTCTTCGACATCTGCTAACAAAGCCGTACCGACTACACTGTCATAATCTCCTTTTCCTTCACCGTCAGCACCTCGTCAATCCGTTTGGAGAAACCGTCCACGATCTTCTGCACCTCGTCCTCGCCGTCCTTCGCCACGTCTTCCGGCAGACCGTCCGCCTTGACCGCCTTTTTGATCGCCTCGATCGCATCGCGACGAACCCCGCGCAACGCCACCCGGCACGTCTCCGCCTCCGCCTTGATCTGCTTCATGAGCTCCTTGCGCCGCTCCTCGGTCAGCGGCGGCACGTTGAGCCGAATCGTCTCCCCGTTGTTCGACGGCGTCATCCCCAGGTTGGAGTTGATGATCGCCTTCTCGATCGGCGCCAGCAGGTTCTTGTCCCACGGCTGAATCAGAATCGTCCGCGCATCCGGCACCGTCACGCTGGCCACCTGATTGACCGGCATCTGCGCCCCGTACGACTCCACCATCACCCCGTTCAGTACGTTCGGACTCGCCTTGCCCGCCTTGATCGCCGCGATCTCCGATTCGAAATGCGCGAAAGCCTTGTCCATACGCGGCATCGCCGCATCGATGATTGCTCTTTTCTGTCCCATATGTTTGTCGTTCTTATTTATTTTCGGAGATTAATTGTGCACGAGCGTCCCGACCTCCGCCAAAGCGCCCTCCTCAGCCAGCACCCGTTCCAGGTTGCCCGGCGTATCCATGTCGAAGACGATGATCGGCAGGCGGTTCTCCATGCACATCGTAAAGGCCGTCAGGTCCATCACTTTCAGGCGTTTTTCGATCACCTCGGCGAACGTAATCCGGTCGTACTTCACCGCCGCGGGATCCTTCTCCGGGTCAGCCGTATAGACCCCGTCGACCCTGGTTCCCTTGAGCAGCACATCCGCCTCGATCTCCACCCCGCGCAGCGCCGACGCCGTATCGGTCGTAAAGAACGGATTTCCCGTCCCCCCGCCGATAATCACCACATACCCCTCGCGCATCAGCTCCAGCGCCCGGAACTTGGAGTAGATGCCCGCCCCCACCGGCCCCATCGGAATCGAGGTCAGCACACAGGCCCTTCCCCCCGCATTCTCGATCGCCGACTGCAAGGCCAGCGAGTTGATGACCGTCGCCAGCATCCCCATCTGATCCCCCCGCACCCGGTCGAAGCCTTTCCCGACCCCCGTCATCCCGCGGAAAATATTCCCCCCTCCGATCACGATCCCGATCTGCACCCCCGCCTCGGCCACCGTCCGAATTTGAGCGGCATACGAAGCCAGCACCTCCGGATCCAGCCCGTACCCCTGTTTTCCCTGAAGCGATTCGCCGCTGAGTTTCAGCAATATCCTTTTATATTTCGCCATCTTTTCCAAAAGATTAAATTACTCCCGTACCTCATTCCGCATCCAGGAACTCGATGAGCCGCGCCGTCGCCCGTCCGCGATGGCTGATCCGGTTTTTGAGCTCCGGCGCCATCTCGGCAAAAGTCTCGGCATACCCCTCCGGCCGGAAAACCGGGTCGTAGCCGAACCCCTCCGTGCCGCTCTTTTCGAGCGTGATCTCGCCGTTCACAATCCCCTCGAAGAGGTGCTCCTCGCCGTTCCGAATCAGCGCGATCACCGTCCGGAAACGCGCCCGTCGATTTTGCTGCCCCTTCAGCCGCCTGAGCAGCAAGGCCATATTATCCGCCGAGGCATGCCCTTCGCCCGCCCCGTTCACCGCCGCATAGCGCGCCGAGAAGACACCCGGCTCCCCGCCCAGCGCTTCGACCTCCAGCCCCGTATCGTCGGCAAAGCAGTCCAGCCCCGTCCGTTCGTAGATATAGCGCGCCTTTTGGAGCGCATTCCCCTCCAGCGTCGGCTGGTTTTCCGGAATCTCCTCCGTCACCCCGTGATCCGCCGGAATCGACACCTCGGCCCGGTCACCGAGCATCGCCTGTATCTCTTTCAACTTGTTCCGATTGCCCGTAGCGAAGATGATTTTCATGTCCTGATTCGATTCGACGAGGCGAATTTAACGAAAATTTACTACATTGCCGCCTCTCAAAAAACGAAATCACGTGAGACACCTCTCCGAATGGAGCCTGTTGATGGCCGCTGCCGCCGCACTGCCGCTCCCCGCATCCGCCAAAGGAGGCAAAACGTCCTCCGCACCGGCCGACACCGCTGCACGGCGCCTGCCGAACATCGTCTTCGTCCTGACCGACGACCTCGGGATCGGCGACATCGGGGCCTACGGACAGCGCACCATTCCGACCCCGCACATCGATTCGCTGGCCCGAGCCGGGATGCAGTTCATGCAGCATTACGCCGGTTCGACCGTTTCGGCGCCGAGCCGCGCGGTGCTGCTGACCGGCAAACACACCGGCCACTCGGGCATCCGCGGCAACGGCGAACGGACGCTGGAGGACGGAACGGTCTACGACTATTCGCTGCCGGCCGAGGAGGTGACCGTGGCCGAGATCCTGCGTTCGAAAGGCTACGCCACGGGGATCACCGGCAAGTGGGGCCTCGGCGGCTATCCCGAAGAGGGGGGCGCGGGAAATCAGGGATTCGACTACTTTTTCGGCCATCAGGCCCAGCTCGACGCACACCACTACTATCCGAAAAAGCTCTACGAAAACGGCACCAAAATCGAATTGGACGGCACCCAATATTCCGACGAATTGACCACTCGGCAGGCCTTGTCGTTCATCGACCGGAGCGTGGCGACGGGCCGGCCGTTCTTCCTGGAGTTCGCCACCACGCTGCCTCACGCCGAGCTGGTTCTGCCGGCCGAAGAGATGAAACCGTTCGAAGGCCGGTTTCTCGAAACGCCGTTCGAGGGGAACTGGTACGGGGCTCAGCCGCAGCCGCGGGCGGCTTTCGCAGCGATGGTCAAACGGATCGACGACAATGTGGGCCGTCTGGCGGCCAAGCTGCGCGAGACGGAGCAACTCGACAACACGATTTTCATCTTCAGCTCCGACAACGGCACGCACGTCGAGGGGGGGCACGACCCGAACTACTTCAACAGCAACTCCTTATACCGGGGCACTAAGCGCGACCTCTACGAAGGGGGTATCCGGACGCCGTTCATCGTGGTGTGGCCGGGACACGTCGCGCCGGGGAGCGTAAGCTACCATGTTTCGGCTTTCTGGGACTTTCTGCCGACGGTGTGCGACATCGTGGGGGCAGAGGTGCCGCGGGGCGTGGACGGCATCTCGATGCTCCCGGAATGGACGGGCGAGGGCGAACAGCCGAAGCACGATTATCTCTATTTCGAGTTCCACGAAGAGGGGGGCAAACAGGCGGTGATCCGCGACAACTGGAAACTGATCCGTCTGAATGCCAAACGGTTGTCCGACGACCCGACGAAGGTGCGCTATGAGCTTTACAACCTCTCGCGCGACCCGAAAGAGCTGCGCGACGTGGCTTCGAAATATCCGGGCAAGGTCATCGAGTTGACGGCCATTATGGACAAAGCGCGCACGGAGTCGAAAAATCCGGCGTGGAACTTCTGACAAAGCACTCTTCCGGCGCGCGGACAAAGCATAGGGTGAAGCTAACAGGTTAGCGATACGTAGTATCGCTCCGTCCCGCCGGGGCGCCCATCGGGCGTTTTATTGGGGTTCTCTTTGCCTTATTGACCGGCCGCCGCCCGCGTAGGGCAGTTCTATCCTGTTAGGGTAAAGGCGGCCAATTGGGAGTGCGGCACGCACCGCCCGCCCGGCGGAAGGGCAGTACCCTCAAGCCAACCGCGCGCCGACGCCTAAAGAGGGAAATCGTCAAAATGTGTCGGCACATTTTGACAAGATTTCCAAAGCGCGCGGCCAGAGAATAGGGCGAAGCGAATAAGTAAGCGATACGCAGTATCGCTCTGTCCTGCCGGGGTCACCCGGACGCCGCCCGCGCAGGGCAGTTCTATCCTGTTAGGGTAGAAGCAGCCCTGTCGGAGTGCCCGAAGGCACCGCGCGCCCCGCCTTAAGAGGGAAATCGTCAAAATGTGTCGGCACATTTTGACAAGATTTCCCAAGGCGCGCGGACAGAGAACTGAACGAAAACTTGGGCTGAGCGAAAAGTGGAAATGCGTAAGCATTTCCCCGTCCACGGGACGTGGGGCCCGCGCGGCCCGAGCGCAGTACCCTCCTGTTGAC
>NZ_CAJTMN010000013.1 GCF_910577125.1 uncultured Rikenella sp. | reverse complement strand
AGTTTTTCTGGTTCTCTTTGTTCACAAAGAGAACAGTACCCTCCCGGGCAAAGACGAATAAACGAACATATGGCGACGATACGACTGACACGGGAATTTTCGTTCGAGATGGCCCACGCCCTCGAAGGTTACGACGGCATGTGCCGTCACCTGCACGGCCACTCCTATAAACTCTTCGTCACCGTCGCAGGGACCCCCTGCGACGATCCGCAGAGTCCGAAATACGGTATGGTGATGGACTTCGGCGACCTGAAACGCATCGTGAACCGCCTCGTCGTAGACCGGTGCGACCACGCCCTCGTGCTGCGACAGACACCCGGGAACCTGCGGCTGCTCGACCAAGTGCGGGAGAAGTGGGAGCGCGTCTGGCTGGTCGACTACCAGCCCACCTGCGAGCAGATGCTCATCCGGTTCGCCAGCCGGATTGCCGCCGAGCTGCCCGACGGCATTCGGCTGGTCGAGCTGCAGCTCTACGAAACCGAAAAATCGCATGCCACCTGGCGGGCAGAGGATAATGCTTTGTAAACTGTAACCCGGAACGATGGAGAAACTCTTCCTGATCGACGCCTACGCCCTGATCTTCCGCTTCCACTATGCCTTTATCAGCCGCCCCATGCGCAACGCCCAGGGGCTGAACACCTCCGCCATCTTCGGTTTCGCCAAGTTCCTCAACGAACTGATCGTCCGCGAGCAGCCGAAATACCTCGGCGTGGCATTCGACCCGCCCGGAGGCTCTTTTCGGCGCGACCTCTATCCCCTCTATAAGGCCAACCGCGATGCCACACCGGAAGATATCATCGCCGCCGTGCCGCACATTAAGGCGATTCTGGAGGCCATGCGGATTCCCATCCTGGAGGTGGCCGGTTACGAAGCCGACGACGTGATCGGCACCTTGTCCCACAAGGCCTCCTGCTGCGGCGAGTACGACGTCTTCATGGTCACCCCCGACAAGGACTACGGACAGCTTATCAGACAGAACGTCAGCATGTACAAGCCGGCGAAGGGGGGCGAGGGAATCGACATCGTCGGGCTGGACAAAGTGTGCGAGAACTACGGCATCGCCGATCCGAAACAGGTGATCGATATTCTGGCCCTGTGGGGCGACGCCTCCGACAATATCCCCGGCGTGCCGGGAGTGGGGGAGAAAGGGGCCCGGAAACTGGTCGCCCAGTGGGGCGATGTCGAGAACCTGATCGCGCACGCCGACGAACTGACCCCGAAACTGCGGACCTCCGTGCTGGAGAATCAGGAACAGCTGCGGCTCTCCAAAGTGCTGGCGACCATCCGGCTCGATGTGCCGATCGAGTTCGACCCGACCGCCTTGTACCTCGAAGAACCCGACTATGCCGCCCTGCGGAGCATCTATATCGAGCATAACTTCAACCTCCTGCTGCGCGACGTGGACAGCCGGCTCTTCCACAGCAGCGCCCTGCATGCCCAGACCCTGCCGCCGCTCAGCAGACAGAAGCCGGCCAAACCGAAACCCTATTCCCAGCTCGGCGGCCAGATGTCCCTTTTCGATTCCGTGCCCGAAACCGAGGCAGCAGCTGCTGCGCCGCCGCCTTTGGCCGGGATGGTCGTCCCGCCGACCCCGTCCGATGCCGACGAAGCCGCGCTGGTCGCTTCCGGCGGCTTGCAGACATTGGCCACGACCGAACATACCTACCATATCGTCGAGACCGATGGACAGCTGGCGGAACTCGTGGCTCTGCTCGGTCGGTCGGAAAAGTTCTGTTTCGACACCGAGACCTCGGGCATCGACCCCTTGCGGTCGGAACTCGTCGGGCTTTCGTTTTCGGTCGCCGCGCACGAGGCATTCTGGGTGCCCACGCCCGATGCCGGGCGGCGGGCGCAGGTGCTGGCCGCTCTGAAACCGGTGTTCGAAAACGACCGGACAGGCAAAATCGGCCAGAACATCAAGTTCGACATGCTCGTCCTGATGCACGCCGCCGGGATCGAAGTGCGCGGCGAGCTGTACGACACGATGATTATCCACTACCTGCTCGACCCCGAGTCGCGGCACGGGATGGATTTTCTTGCCCGGCGGTTCCTCGGATACGACCCCGTACCGATCGAGACCCTGATCGGCAAGGGAGCGAAACAGACCTCCATGCTCTTTGCCGATGCCGATCAGGTGGCGGAGTATGCGGCCGAGGATGCCGACGTCACGTGGCAGCTCTTCGGGAAGCTGTGGCCGCTGCTGGAGGAGACGGGACAGACCGGCCTGTACCGCCGCATCGAGGCGCCCCTCATCCCGGTGCTCGCGCGGATGGAGGCGGCCGGC
Organism: uncultured Rikenella sp.; assembly: GCF_910577125.1. Classification (GTDB taxonomy): domain Bacteria; phylum Bacteroidota; class Bacteroidia; order Bacteroidales; family Rikenellaceae; genus Rikenella. The sequence goes on along the minus strand of NZ_CAJTMN010000013.1, from coordinate 31,533 downwards.
GTTTTTGTGGATCGGCACATTTTGGACGAATCGGGTGCCGCTCTGACCGTCGAGGCGGCGCAGTTGGAGGCCGGAATCCGCGAGATGACCGGCGTGCCGGATCTGAACGTCAACTCCGCCAAACAGCTCGGCGACGCTTTGTTCGAGGGGCTGAAGATCGACCCCAAACCGAAGCGCACCAAGACCGGGCAGTACCGGACCGACGAAGAGTACCTCCAGTCGCTCTCGGGGAACCATCCCGTGATCGAGAAGATATTGGAATACAGAGGATTGAAAAAGCTGCTCTCGACCTACATCGAGGCCCTGCCGCAGCTGATCGACCCGCAGACGGGGCGGATACACACCTCCTTCAACCAGGCGGTGACCGCCACCGGGCGGTTGAGCTCCACGAACCCCAACCTCCAGAACATTCCAATCCGCGACGCCGCCGGACGGGAGATCCGCAAGGCGTTTACCACCCCCGACCACGACCATGTGATCGTCTCGGCCGACTATTCGCAGGTCGAGCTGCGCATCATGGCCCATCTGTCGGGCGATGCGGCCCTGCGGCAGGCCTTCCTCGACGGCGAGGACATTCATACGGCCACGGCGGCCCGGGTCTTCGGCGTGATGCCGGAGGAGGTGACCCGCGAACAGCGCCGGCGCGCCAAGACGGCCAACTTCGGGATTATTTACGGCATCTCGGCCTTCGGGCTGGCGACGCGGCTGCGGATTCCGCGCGGCGAGGCCAAGACATTGATCGACGGCTATTTCACCCACTATCCGGGGGTCAGGGAGTATATGGAACGCGTGGTGGCTCAGGCGCGCGAACAGGGATATGTCGAAACGATCTTCGGCCGGAGGCGGTACCTGCCGGACATCCGGTCGGGGAATGCCGTGACCCGCGCACTGGCGGAGCGAAACGCCATCAATGCGCCGATTCAGGGGAGCGCGGCCGACATCATGAAGATGGCGATGATCGACGTCGACCGGCGGCTGCGGGAGCGGAACAGCCGGGCGCGGATCGTCCTTCAGGTGCACGACGAACTGGTGCTGGAGGTGCCTCAGAACGAGGTGACGGCGGTGACGGCCTTGCTGGTCGAGGCGATGGCGGGAGCGGCGGAACTGGCCGTGCCGCTGCTGGTCGAAGCCGATGCGGGCGTCAGCTGGCTCGACGCCCACTAACCGGCCGGAAAGGCTGAAAATACCTTTATCTTTGCGCTGCATATGCTCTCGTCGTTCATCGCCCGCCGGCATCTCCTCAGCCGAAAGTCCCACTCCGTCATCAACCTGATCGCCGGAGTGAGCGTCGTGGCTGTGACCGTACCGGTGATGGCGCTGATCGTGATTCTCTCGTTCCACAACGGCCTGAGCGACTTTATCCGGGCGATGTACAGCGAGTTCGACGCCGAGTTGCGCGTCACGCCGCGTGTGGGGAGCGGATTCGATGCCGAAGCGTTGCGGGAGCGGATCGAGCTCTTGCCTGAAGTCGCAGCCGTCAGTGTCGCGGTCGAGCAGAATGTCCTGCTCACCTACGGCGGACGGCAGTGGATCGCCGCGATGCGCGGTGTGGACAGCCTCTACCACGAGGTGATACCGATCGAACGGCGCTTGGTGCAGGGGAAATACCGGTTGCAGCACGGTGACCTCGACGAGGGAGTTTTCGGGCAGGGGGTGGCCTATGCGTTGGGCTTGGCGGGAGGGCTTATCGAACCGGTACGGGTGTATGCCATCCGGCCGGGACGCGGCGGTGCGACCGCTTCGTTTCTGCCGGTGTCGCTCTATCGTACCGCCGCGCTCCGGCCGGCCGGTATTTACGCCATGGACGAGCAGACCGATTCGCGTTATATCTTCGTGCCGATCGCTCTGGCACGGCGGTTGACCGGCCTCGGCGAGGGGCGCGGGACATCGCTGGAGATCCGGTTGGCGGAGGGGATCTCGCCGGAGCGGGGACAACGGGCGGTGGCGGCTGCGGCGGGAGACGGATTCGACGTGAAAACCCGTTTCCAGCAGAAGGAAACCGTCTATCGCATGGTGACTCAGGAGAAGTGGATTATCTATCTGCTGCTGATGTTCGTCGTATTGATCGCGGCATTGAGCCTGGTGGGGACGATCGTCATGCTGGCGGCCGACAAGGAGCGCGACCGGGAGATGCTGCTCGCCATGGGAGGAACTCCGGGGCTGTTGCGGCGGGTGTTTACGTGGGAGGGGGCGTGGATTACCGCCGTGGGGGTCGGGCTGGGGCTGGCGCTCGGTGTCGGATTCGCTCTCGTGCAACAGCGGTGGGGGCTGATCCGGATGACGGGCGAGGCGTTCCTCATGGAGGCCTATCCCGTGCGGATCGAGGCGGCGGATCTGGCGGCGGTCGGTTTCGGCGTGTTGCTGCTGGGAACGACGATCAGTGCGGCGACGGCCGCAGGCGTTATCGGACGAAAATGAAACACTATATTCTCATAGCAGTGGCGTTGTTGGCCGCCGCGGCCTGTCACCGCGGGCCGCGGACGATTCCCGAAAAAGAGATGCGGGAGATCATCCGGGAGACCCTTATCGGGCAGTCGATCGTCCAGCTCGATCGGGACGAACGGCGTTTCCGGCCGCTCGATTCGCTCGACATGTACAGCGAGGTGCTGGGGCAGTACGGCTATACGCTGGAGGACTTCCGGTTTACCGTCCGCGAGATGGCCATGCGGAAGAGCAATCCGCTGACCAATATTCTGGGCGAAGTGTCGGCCGATATCAAGGCCATCAGTGTGGTGGCCGAGGCGCGTTACAAACATCAACTGCATCTGGACTCGATCGCCCAGCAGATGACTTCCGACACGGTCTTCCGCAGCGATACGGTCTTGCGGGGCCGGCTCGACGGCTATCGGTTCGTCTATGCCCGACGCTCGCCGAAGGGAGATTCGGTGGTTCCGGCAGGTACTTATCGCCTGAGTTTCGACTATTCGACGGGGTCGCATGCCCGTTCTTATACGAAATCCGTCCGTTCGCGCCGGGTCACCCGGGACGGGGATGTGGCGGAGAGCACCTTCTGGCTGCCGGTAGCGAAAGATACGGTGCCGTACATGGGCGAGATCCGGGTGGCGCCGGGGGTCGGGCAGCTGACCGTCTCGCTCTCGGAGACCTTTCGGAAAGATCAGCGTCCCGACACTTGTTACTTGACCGGAATTCGGCTGACCTATGTGCTGCCGGTGGCTCAGGCGCGGGCTGCGTGGCGCGAACGGCTGACCGGATTCTCGTCCGACTTGGAAAAATACTATGAAAAACAGTACCTCGACAGTTTGGCGAAGCGTAGCGGCTCCGTACCTCCTCGGCTCTGACGGAACGCTGCTGCGGAACGGAGTGGTTCGCTTCGCGGCGGACGGGACGGTGCTCGGCGTGGAGTCGTGCGACCGGATCGACTCGCTGCCGCAGACGGAGTATCATAACGGTATTCTGATTCCGGGCATGACCAATGCCCATTGTCATCTGGAGCTCTCCTGCTTCCGGGGGGCGATCCCGGCGCAGGTGGGGATGGTGGAGTTTATCCGCAACGTGGTTTCGCGGCGCGACGACTTCTCGCGCGAGGAGCAGGAGGCGCGGGCCATCGAAGAGGATTTGTCGATGTGGCGCGAGGGGATTCAGGCGGTGGGGGATATCAGCAACGACACGACCTCTTTTCCGGCGAAAATCCGGGCCCGGGCGGAGGGGAGAACGCGCTACCATACGTTTGCCGAATTTTTCGGCATGCCGGCCGACGACGAGGCGGAGGCTTTCTATCGCCGTTCGGTCGATCCGGTGGTGGCGGCTGCCGAACGGGCGGGGCTGCCGGTGACGCCGACGCAGCACTCCACCTATTTCATGTCGGATCGGTTGTTCAAACTGGCGGCGGATTCTCCGTTGATGTCGATCCACTTTATGGAGACGCCGGCCGAGGTCGAGTTCTTCGACCGCAAGGGAGGAATCTTCGAGCTGGTCTCTGCGGCGGGGGGTCGGGAACCGGATTTTCTGGCGTACGGGGGGCATGCCGAACGGCTCATCGGTTCGTTGCCGCGGGAGGCGCACCTGATCCTGATCCACAACACGCAGATGCGGCGGCAGGATATGGAACTGATTTTGGATTATTTCGAAGATGTGACCTTCGTGCTCTGTCCGCGGTCGAACTACTACATAGATGCCGACTTTCCGCCGGCGCAGATGTTGTACGAGGCGGGGGCCCGGGTGGCGCTGGGGACGGACAGCCTGTCGTCGAACACCTCGTTGTCGATGGTCGAGGAGATGAAGTGGCTGTGCGGGCATAATCCGTCGCTGCCGCTGGCTGCTGTGTTGCAGTGGGCGACGCTGAACGGCGCGCAGGCGTTGAGGCTCGGCGATGAGATCGGGAGTTTCGAGCCGGGGAAGCATCCGGGGGCGATTCTGCTGACGGGTGTGGATTTCGATGCGATGCGGCTGCGGGAGGATGCGAAAGCGGTGCGGCTGTTGTGACGTGTTGTGTGGGGGACAGAGCTCTGTTTCTATTCGAGCGCGCCTCGGAAAATTTGGGGTAGCGGCTGCCCTTAGGTATTGGGTAGCGGCTCCCGCAGCGAAACGTAGTTTCGCTCTGTTCCGCCGTGGCGCCCACCGGGCGTTTTATTGGGGCTCTCTTGGCCTTATTAGGCGGCCGCCGCCCGCGCAGGGCAGTTTTGTCCGGTTGGGGTAGAGGCGGCCATTCGCCCACCGCGGGGCCCCACAGGGGCTTTTACTAGGGTTATCACTGCCTTATTTAAGCGGGGCCCGGCCGGCCCGAGGCCAGTTCTATCCGGTTAGGGTAGAGGCGGCCCTTTCGGAGTGCCCGAAGGCACCGCGCGCCACGCCTTAGGAGGCGATTCAACTATTTTGGCGCAAGCCGAAATAGAATGAATCGCGTAAGGCGCGCGGAAAAATACCCAAGCCCAATGCCCCGCCCCGGGCAACCGCGTCTATGTTTCGGGATTATTGAGTCGTGCCGGCGACGGCGGCTACAGCTGGTCAGCAACGGTCAGTAGCACCAATGGCCTGCATATGGGCTTTTTTGTAACGAACCTGAACCCCAGCAGTGCGAATCCCCGCGCCCACGGTTTTCAGTTGCGTTGCCTCTCGGAATAAACGGTGCGTGTCGCACTCACAACTGACAGCCTCTACCCCAAGGCTGGGGATATCCCAATAACCGGCTCTACGTTTATCCGGCCGCTCGCAACCGCCCCCTCGCATTATTCCTGCGCCGGAGATTCGCTGTCGAAATAGACCTCGGCCGGCATGCCGATTTTCAGCACCCCCTCCCGGTTCGGCACGTAAATCTTCACGGCATAGACCAGATTGGCCCGTTCGCTGCGCGTCTGAATCACTTTGGGCGTAAACTCCGCCTGATCCGCAATCCAGCCGATGCGGCCCGACATCCGAGACCCGCTTTTCACGTAAGCGCTGTCCACCTGCACCGTCACCGTCTGTCCCAGCCGAATCGAAGCCAGCTGCGGCTCCTCGATGTATGCCCGCAGGATCATCGTGTCCAGATTGGCCACCTTGTAGAGCGGTTTTCCGATCGTCGCCAGCTCGTGTTGCTCGGCATATTTCGCCAGCACCCGCCCCGCGATCGGATTCACCACATACGCGTTGTCGATCCGATCCTGCACCTGAAGGATCTGCTGGCGGAGAGGCTCCATCCGGGCCAGCAGCGTCCGGGTCTGGATGTCCAGCGTCGAACTCTCCGCATCCAATTGTTTCTGAAGGATTTCCGCATCGTAGTGCAGGTTGTCCACCTGCTGCCGGGTCGAGGCGTCCGCTTCGGCCAGTGCCGTGTAGCGGGCCAGTTCGCGCTGCACTTTGGCCAGCTGTTCGCGCACCACATCCAGCTGTTTCTCCCGCTCCGGCAGCTGGGCCCGCAGCACCGCGATCTCGCTCTGCAGCTGGTTCCGCTGCAAAACCAGCTGCGTGGTATCCACCCACCCGACAATCTCGCCCCGACGCAATCGGGTGCCCTCTTCTACGTTGAATTCCAGTAGTTTGCCGTTGCAGTCGGCTGAGATAATCACCTCCACGGTTTCGAAGTTCCCATACGCGTCCGGTGCAGGCCCGCGCTGACAAGCCGTCAGTATGCCGCCCGCCACGACCGCCGACAAGGCTGCGGTCGTCAAAATCCGGATCGAAAAGATGCTTTGCATAGTCTTTTGCTTGAATTCGTGTCAGTTATAGATTCCTCGAGCCGCCTGGTATTCGACCCAGGCCTCGACCAGTCGCAAGGCATTCACCTCGGCGTTGACGCGCGCCGCGGCTTCGTTGTTGAATTCCGTCAGGTAGTCCGTCGCCGTAATCACTCCCTGTTCGAACTGCGCCTGTGCCTGCTGGCGAACCACCGCCCAGGCTTCGACGAGCGTCGGATCGAGCCGGATCACCTCCTGCAACCGCTCGATTTGTACCAGATATTGCGCCGCTTCGATCGAGACGTTCCGTTCGAAGTCGCGCTGCTGCTGGTCGATGTCCCGGCCGGCCACCCGGTTGACCCGCTTCTCCTTTTGCGTGGCGTCCCAGCTGGTCAGCGGGAGCCGGAACCGCAGGCCGCCGATCGCCATCGGAGAGAAATTCCGGTCGAAAAAGTCGTACCCCGGCCGGCCGTATCCCCCGCTCGCGAAGAGCGACAGCTGCGGATTCGACCGACTGTTCAGCATCCGGTTCTGTGCCTCCAGCAGATTCCGCTGTTCGGCGTACAGCTTGAGCTCCGACCGATCCCGGTACGGTGCATGCGCTCCGCCCGCTGCCGCCGGCTCGTCGGGTACCGCCGGGATGGCGAAAAGCGTCTCCTCCGTGATCTCCATGCCGGTCAATTCGGCCAGTGCGGTGATGTTTTTGGCCCGCTCTCCGCTCAGTTCGATCCGCTCCTGATTCAGCTCCAGCATCCGAGCAGCCAGCGAAGCCTGTTGCGCCCCCGTCGCCGTCCCCTGTTGGACGCGGGCGGTCACCGTCCGGAGGCTCGACTCCAGCGTCTCGCGCATCAACCGGTTGACCTCCAGCCGTTTGTTCGTAAGCAGAATCCCGAGGTACGTCCGGTTGATCCGGTCGCGCAGCCGGTCGAGCTGGACGGCCAGCGAAGCCGTCTCGACCTCCGCCGTCGCCGCGTGGAGACGTTTGGTGTTCCGTACGCTGTGTCCGGCGTAGATCACCTGATTCAGCTCCACGGTGGCCCGGTATTGGTCTTTCGGCAAGTCCATCGTGACCGGTATGGGGAAATCCGTCGGCAGTTTCGGCACCTCGTTCTGGTAGCTGCCCTGCGCCTGGATTTCGAGCTGCGGCAGCAGGCTCGACGAGGTCGCCCGGTCTTCGGCCTTCCGTTTCTCGCCTGCGAGCGCCTGGCGGGCGCTCAGCGGCGACCGTTCGACCGCCGCGCGGCGGCACGCATCCAGCGTCACCGCCGCCTCCTGGGCTCCGGCCGCCGCCGTCGCACAGCCCAGCAGGAAGATCGAGAGTATGCGTTTCATCATCATGACACGATGGATTGAGTCTTTCCCCATAGATTTAGCGGTATTTCTGCGCCTGCTCGGCAATCAGCGCCGCGTCGTCGAAGTAGTCGATGCGCATCGCGCGGCGCACGTCGGCCAGCGTCGCCGCCGCCGCCTCGCGCGCCGCCTCGCTGCCCCGCTTCAGCATGCGGTAGACCTCCGGAATATCCTGTTCGTACTCCTTGCGCCGGGCGCGGATCGGTTCGAGCGTCTCCTCCAGCACTGCGTTGAGCAGCCGTTTGACCTTGACATCCCCCAGTCCGCCCCGCCGGTAGTGCGCTTTGAGCTCGTCGAGGCCGGCATATTCCGGCAGGTAAGCCGCGAAGTGCTCCGGCCGGCAGAAGGCGTCGAGGTAGGTGAACACCGTATTCCCCTCGACCTTCCCCGGGTCTTCGACCCGCAGGTGGCCCGGGTCGGTGAACATGGTCTTGACCCGTTTGGCCACCTCCTCCGCGCTGTCGGACAGATAGATGCAGTTGCCGAGCGACTTGCTCATCTTCGCCTTGCCGTCCGTCCCCGGGAGCCGCAGGCAGGCGGCGTTCTCCGGCAGCAGAATCTCCGGCTCCACCAGCGCCGGCCCGTAGATCGAGTTGAACCGCCGTACGATCTCGCGCGTCTGTTCGATCATCGGCTCCTGATCCTCGCCCACCGGCACGGTCGTGGCGCGGAATGCCGTGATGTCCGCTGCCTGGCTGATCGGATAGGTGAAGAAACCCACCGGGATGCTCGTCTCGAAGTTGCGCATCTGGATTTCGGTCTTCACCGTAGGATTGCGCTGCAGGCGCGAGACGGTCACCAGGTTCATGTAGTAGAACGACAGCTCGCACAGCTCCGGAATCTGGGACTGGATGAAGATGGTGCTCCGCGTCGGGTCGAGCCCGCACGAGAGGTAGTCCAGCGCCACCTCGACGATGTTGCGGCGCACCTTTTCGGGGTTGTCCGCATTGTCGGTGAGGGCCTGCGCGTCGGCGATCATGATGTAGACCCGGTCGAACTCGCCCGAGTTCTGCAGTTCGACACGCCGTTTCAGCGACCCAACGTAGTGTCCCAGGTGGAGGCGTCCCGTCGGCCGGTCGCCGGTCAGAATGATTTTTCCCATTTTTTTGCTGTTTCATTCGTCGCCTTTCGACCGCTCTGCAACCCTTAGCGAGCCCGACTTTTCGAGCGGCGACGTATTTCGCATCCCGTATTTATCGATGACGGATGTCAATAAAGTTCAAATTTAATGCTATCTTTGAGATATTCAAAACGTAACCCAAACTTATAAATATCATGAGATTTAAATCGATGGCGTTCTTCCTTTCGGCCGTCGGGCTGGCGGCGGCCGGAGAGGCGTACGGACAGCGGATCGTGACGCCGTTCACGCCGCGGGTGACCGATTCGACGGGCAAAAAGGTCTACGTGCAGCCTCAGGAGGTGCGGCGGAGCCGGCTGGCGATCACCTTCGGATACGGCTATTCGCCGATTACGGCCAATTCCAGCTATGCCAACAAGCGGTTCCCGTTCAAGGAGAATAACTCGCCGACGGTGGTCGATCCGCCTTCGAAGGTGACCGGCTGTTTCGGGACGGTGAGCGTGGGGATCAACTACGAGATCACGCCGTGGCTGGAGCTCAACGTGCCGTTCGTCTACTCGCACAGCAAGGGGTGGCAGCCCTGCGTGCGCGGATCGGAGGACATCTCGGGCAGCCAGAAGGACGACTGGTTCACTTTGCTGCCGAACCTGCGGATCAACTGGATGCGGAACAACTGGCTGTCGCTCTACACCCGGGCGGGCATCGGGTTCGGCGTGGGGAATCGGTGGGTGTCGGTCGACCAGGATCAGTCCGTGAAGGCGATCTTCGGCTGGCAGGTCTCGCCGGTGGGGGTCGAGATGGGCAAAGGGAATTTCTGCTTCTTCGTCGAGGGCGGATACGGCTTTACGGGAGCCGTCACGGCGGGGATCAAGCTCAAGGTCGGCAAGATGCAGAAAAACGGCCGGGTGAGCACGGGGCGGAAGGTCGATTGGTATGAGAAGTACCTCAGGTAACGGATCGTAAACCAAGTCGTTCGGCGGGAGGCCGGATGCTGCGGCTCTCGAAACAGGGCGGCAGGATTCGGCCTTTCGTGTTTTCAGATCGAAAAATCGGCACACCGAATCAAAAAAAACGTACCTTTGTCCCTTCGCTAACTAATTTTCGGAAAGCCTATGGAGTGGATACATAGTCTCTTTTTCGGGGGTGGCGTGGCCCACTCGATTCTGCTGATCGCGCTGGTCGTTGCCGCGGGGATCGCACTCGGGAAGATCAAAATCGCCGGCATTTCGCTGGGCGTCACGTGGATCCTGTTCGTCGGGATCGCATTGAGCCATTTCGGCATGCGGATCGATCCGACCACCTTGCATTTCGTCAAGGAGTTCGGTCTGATCCTCTTCGTCTACTCCATCGGGCTGCAGGTGGGGCCCAGCTTTTTCTCGTCCCTCAAAAAGGGCGGATTTACCCTGAATATGCTGGCCACGGCTATTGTGCTGATCGGGGTGGCCATCGCTTATATCATTCACCTGGTGACCGAGATTCCGATTACCACCATGGTGGGTGTGTTGTCTGGGGCGGTGACCAACACTCCGGGGCTCGGGGCGGCGCAGCAGGCCTATACCGATATGAAAGGCGTCAGCGACCCGTCGATTCCGCTGGGCTATGCCGTCGCTTATCCGCTGGGGGTGATCGGGATCATCGTCTCGATCATGATGCTGCGGATGATCTTCCGCGTCCGGCTGGACAAGGAGACCGAGGCGGCCAACCACGGCGATCAGGACGATGCCGGCGCGCAGCGCATCTCGATTCTGCTGGAGAACCCGACCATCGCGGGGCGGACGGTGGGCGACATCTCGTCGCTGATCGACCGGACCTTCGTCATCTCGCGCGTGTGCCACCAGAAGGACGGGCGCACGGAGATCGCCAGCAACAACACCGAGCTGAACCTCGGCGACCGCCTGTTCGTCATTGCGGCGCATAAGGACGAAGAGGCGCTCGTGGCTTTTCTGGGGCATAAGCTCGACATGGACTTCTCCGAGTGGGAGAAACTCGACAGCCAGTTCGTCTCGCGCCGCGTGATGATCACCAAATCGGAGCTCAACGGCAAACGGCTCGGCGACCTGCGGCTGCGGAGCACCTACGGCATCAACATCACGCGGGTCAACCGGGCCGGGGTCGATCTGGTGGCCAACCGGAACCTCCATCTCCAGATGGGCGACCGCGTGACCATGGTCGGTACCGAGGCGGGGGTGGCCGAGGCGACCAAAGTCCTCGGGAACTCCATGCGTCGGCTGCGCGAACCGAACCTGATTCCGATCTTCATCGGGATTTTCCTCGGGGTGCTGCTCGGCAGCATTCCGATCATGCTGCCCGGCATTCCGCAACCGCTCAAACTCGGTTTGGCGGGTGGGCCGCTCATCGTCTCGATTCTCATCAGCCGCTTCGGGCCGCAGTATAAGGTGGTGACCTACACCACGATGAGCGCCAACCTCATGCTGCGCGAGATCGGTATCGCGTTGTTCCTGGCAGGGGTCGGCCTCGGTGCGGGGGAAGGGTTCGTGGAGACCATCGTCGACGGCGGGGGATACAAGTGGGTCGGATACGGCGTGATCATCACCATGGTGCCGCTGCTGATCGTCGGAATCGTCGGTCGCTTGTTCTACAAGATCAACTACTTCACCCTCGCGGGGCTGCTGGCCGGGAGTATGACCGACCCGCCTGCGCTGGCCTACTCCAACGCCGTGGCGGGCAACGACCTGCCGGCGGTAGGTTATGCCACCGTCTACCCGCTGACCATGTTCCTGCGCATTTTGACCGCCCAGCTGCTGATTCTCTTCGCGGCGGCTTAATCTCTCTCGGACGGGTTTATGGAATACGACGAACAGAAAATCGCCCGGCTGGCCGAACACTATAAAGCCATCCTCGAACTCCTCGGCGAAGACCCCGCCCGCGAAGGGCTGCTCAAGACGCCGGAACGCGTGGCTAAGGCCATGTCGTTCATGACACAGGGCTACGACCAGGAGCCCATCGACATCCTCCTCTCCGCCAAGTTCCGGGAAGAGTACAAACAGATGGTGGTCGTCAAGGACATCGAACTCTACTCGCTGTGCGAACACCACCTCGTGCCGTTCTACGGCAAGGCGCACGTGGCCTATATCCCGAACGGCTTCATCACCGGCCTCTCGAAGATACCGAGGGTGGTGGACTGCTTCGCCCGGCGGCTGCAGGTGCAGGAGCGGCTCACGGTGCAGATCCGCGACTGTATTCAGGAGGCCTTGAATCCGCTGGGGGTGGCTGTCGTTATCGAGGCGAGCCACATGTGCATGCAGATGCGCGGCGTCGAGAAACAGAACTCGGCGACTACCACTTCGGCGTTTACCGGGGCTTTTCTCACCCAGATCCAGACCCGCGAGGAGTTCATGAACCTCATCTCGCACAAGCTCAGATAACTCACCTTTCACATCCAACCATCCTATGAGCGGATTTTTCGGCTGCGCCTCCCGGCGCGAATGCGTCAACGACGTCTTCTACTGCACGGACTATCATTCGCACCTCGGCACCAAGCGGGCCGGGCTCGCCTTCTACAACGGCGAGAAGTTCATCCGGTCGATCCACAGCCTCGAAAACGGCTACTTCCGGAACAAGTTCGAAGACGACCTGCCGAAATTCGCCGGCTCCTGCCTCGGGATAGGCGTCATCAGCGACTTCGAGTCCCAGCCGGTGACCGTCACCAGCCATCTGGGGCGCTTCTCGGTGGTGACCGTCGCCCGAATCGAGAATATGGACGAGATCACCGAACGCCTGCTGGCCGAGAACGTCCATTTCGCCGAACTCTCCGGCTCGGAGATCAACCCTACCGAGCTGGTGGCGATTCTCATCAGCCAGAGCAAAACGTTTAAGGAGGGGATCGAGAACGTTCAGCGGACGGTCAAAGGCTCCTGCTCGATGCTGATTCTGACCGAACACGGCATTTACGCCGCCCGCGACCGTTTCGGGCGGACGCCGGTCATTATCGGGAAGAACGACTTCGGGTATGTGGCGGCCTCCGAGAGCTCGTCGTTCCTCAATCTCGGGTACGAGTATGTGAAGGATTTGGGGCCGGGCGAGGCCGTGCAGCTTACGCGCGACGGGGTGACGAACATCCTTGCGCCGGGCGATCGGAAACAGATCTGTTCGTTCCTGTGGGTCTACTACGGCTACCCCTCGTCGGACTACGAAGGGATCAACGTCGAGGATGCGCGGTATCGTTGCGGAGCGGCGATGGCGGCGCGGGACGGAGACGTCGAGGCCGATTTTGCCGCCGGCATTCCGGATTCCGGGGTGGGACATGCCATCGGGTACAGCAACGCCCGGCGGATTCCTTACAAACGGCCGTTCGTCAAGTACACGCCGACTTGGCCGCGCAGTTTCATGCCCCAGAACCAGGCGATGCGCGATCTGGTGGCTAAGATGAAACTGCTGCCGAACGAAGCCTTTACGCGCGGCTCGAAGATCGTCTTCATGGACGACTCCATCGTCCGGGGGACGCAGCTCAAGGACAATGTCGTGAAACTCAAAGAGGTGGGGGTCAAGGAGGTGCACATGCGGATCGCCTGTCCGCCGTTGATCTTCCCGTGCCGGTTCCTGAACTTTTCGACCTCGCGGTCGACGTTCGACCTCTATGCCCGGCGCGTGATCCGCGACCTGGAGGGAACCGACAAACTCTCGGACGAGGTGCTGGCGGAGTATGCCGACGATACCAGCGAAAAACACCGCAAGATGGTCGAAGTGATGGGGCAGCAGCTGCAGCTCACCTCATTGAAGTTCCAGCGCCTGCAGGACGTGGTGGACGCCATCGGTTTGCCCAAGGAGCAATTGTGCACCCATTGCTGGGACAACAGCAGTTACGTGGAATAGCTTAAAAACCGGCCATTTTATGGAAAAACGATTCAAACGCGAGACCTTGTGCGTGCAGGGCGGCTGGCAACCGAAAAAAGGCGAGCCGCGCGTGTTGCCCATCTACCAGAGCACGACTTTCAAATACGAGACCAGCGATCAGATGGCGCGGTTGTTCGACCTGGAGGAGAGCGGCTATTTTTACACCCGGTTGCAAAATCCGACCAACGACGCCGTGGCGGCCAAGATTGCGGCCCTCGAGGGCGGGGTGGCCGCCATGCTGACCTCGTCGGGACAGGCGGCCTCGTTCTACTCCGTGTTCAATATCTGCTCGGCGGGCGACCATTTCGTGAGCGCGTCGGCGATCTACGGCGGGACGTTCAACCTCTTCGCCGTGACGATGAAGAAGATGGGGATCGAGGTCACCTTCGTGGACGGGGATGCGCCGGCCGAGGAGATCGCGCGCGCTTTCCGGCCCAATACCAAGGCCTTGTTCGCCGAGACGATCGCCAATCCGGGGCTGAACGTGCTGGACATCGAGAAGTTTGCGAAGGTTGCGCACGAGCACGGGGTGCCGCTGATCGTGGACAACACCTTCCCGACCCCGATCAACTGCCGGCCGTTCGAGTGGGGGGCGGACATCGTGATCCACTCGACCACGAAATATATGGACGGCCATGCGGCCGCCGTGGGCGGAGCGATCGTGGACAGCGGGAATTTCGACTGGACGGCGCATGCCGCGAAGTTTCCGGGACTCACGGCACCGGACGAGTCGTACCACGGCCTGACCTACACCGAAGCGTTCGGCAAGGGGGCCTATATCACGAAGGCGACGGCGCAGCTGATGCGCGACCTCGGCTCCATCCAGTCGCCGCAGAACGCCTTCCTGTTGAATCTCGGGTTGGAGACGCTCCATCTGCGGATGGCGCGCCACTGCGAGAATGCGCTGCGGGTGGCGGAGTACCTCGCTTCGCGGACCGACAAGGTGGCTTGGGTCAACTATCCGGGGCTGCCGGGGAACAAATATTACGAATTGGCGCAGAAGTATATGCCGGACGGGACGTGCGGCGTGGTGACATTCGGCCTCAAAGGGGGACGGGAAGAGTCCATACGCTTTATGGACAGCTTGGAGCTGGGCGCCATCGTGACCCACGTGGCGGACGCCCGGACGTCGGTGTTGCATCCGGCGAGTCATACGCATCGCCAGCTGACCGACGAACAGCTGATTGCGGCAGGGGTGGCTCCGGATCTGATCCGCTTTTCGGTGGGGATCGAGGATGCGGGGGATATTATCGCGGATATCGAACAGGCTTTGGAACGATAACTCCCTTTCCGAACGACATCGCGCCGGCCGCTATTCGAAAGCACATCGAAATAGCGGCCGGCGCGTTTTCTGTTCCCGCCTCTCTTCGGCGTCTACCTGAAATATTTGTATTGGAAAATCAGCAGGTAAGCGAATCCGCACGTCACATAAGCATCCGCGATGTTGAAAACCGGGCTGAAAAAGGTGTAAGGCTCTCCCCCGATAAACGGTACCCACGACGGCATCCGCTCGATCTCGATGATCGGGAAGTAGAGCATATCCACCACGCTCCCGTGCAGAAACGGTGCATATCCCGTCCCCCACGGTACGAAATGCGCCGCCGCATACGGGGTCGACTCCGAGAAAATCAGCCCGTAGAACGATGCGTCGAGGATATTGCCCATCGCTCCCGCCAGAACGACCGCCACGCCGACGATCACCCCTCGGGGTGCCTCCCGGCGGATGAGGCGGACGAGGTACCATCCGATCGCCCCCACGGCCGCGATGCGCAGCAGGCTCAGGGCCAGCTTCCCGTAGCTCCCTCCGATCTCCATCCCGTAAGCCGCCCCCCGGTTCTCGATAAAGTTGATGTAGAACCAGCGTCCGAACACCGGAATGGCTTCGTTCAAGGTCATGTGCGTCTTGACCAGCACCTTGACTGTCTGGTCGAGCGTCAGCAGGGCGACGACGAAGAGGATGAGGAACAGAAGGGTCTTTTTGTGTCTCGGATTCATAGGAGTTTTGCGGGATAACGGCGGCAAAGATACGAAAATGCCGACCGATTCCCGAAGTAATTCCGAAAACCGATCGGCCTGAATAAATGACATATTGCCGCATATCGAAAATCCCCGTGCCTGTTTCAGGCGGTGAGGCCCCGTTCGGGCGTTCGATACGCAGACGTTGTAGCCGGTGTTATTTTCCCACCACCGAGTTCAGTTCAGCGCCAGCCTTGAATTTAACCACTTTCTTGGCTGCGATCTTGATCGTAGCGCCCGTCCGCGGGTTGCGTCCCGTCCGGGCCGGTTTTTTCGTCACGCTGAACGAACCGAAGCCTACCAGCGCGATCTTGTCGCCTGCTTTCAGCGTTTTGCCCGTCACGTCGATAAATGCTTCCAGCGCTTTTTTAGCCTGTACTTTGGTCAGCCCGGCACCTGCAGCGATGGCATCGATCAGTTGAGATTTATTCATAACCGTTAGTGTTTAGAAAGTTAGTAATGTCGTTTGTTGGATGTTGCAAATATAACGGATAAAACTTAACCGCCAAGTATTTAATCGTTTTTTTTGCACCCCCGGATGCGTTTTTTGGCGGGAAGGGGAGGCGGGTTTTGCAGGGAAAGAAAAAACCGTTACTTTTGTGCCCGGAGAGGTGGCAGAGTGGTCGATTGCGGCGGTCTTGAAAACCGTTGAGCTGCGAGGCTCCGGGGGTTCGAATCCCTCCCTCTCCGCACAGAAGTTTTCCGGGTTCCGGGGTTTTTCGCCAGCCGCCGGGGGGACTTTGTGAAAACCGAAGGGCAGCGTTTCGGACGAAGAGCGTCGGTTTTTATGCCGTCGGACGAACAAGGAAAGATATAAAACGTTATCTTTGTGCCGTTCGATGCCGCTATCATTAAGGAGAGATGCCGGAGTGGTCGATCGGGCCGCACTCGAAATGCGGTGTACGGGCAACTGTACCTAGGGTTCGAATCCCTATCTCTCCGCGACCTGCGAAAGGAAGGAAAGGTCTTGCAAGACAACATCTTGCAAGACCTTTTTCTTATTTCGCGAAACAGACTCAGACGAAATCTTCCGGACTTCCCCGATTTGTCCATGAGGTCGGTCGCCTTTCAGTAAAACCGATAGCATCTATCGAAAAATTCCTTGACCGGCCTTTCGGAGGATGAAAAGCCCCCCATACTTTTGTCGCAAAAACGATAAAATGATGGATCGACCGATGATTGTCTGGTGTGTGATAACCGGAACGCTATTCTCTGTATTTGTCATCCGAACCCTCAGGCGGCTTTGCGCCGGCGGACACAGCCGCCGGCCGGGGCATCTCCCTCTTTTTGAATGGGGGAAGGAGCGGGAGATGTTTTACATACCGGGTGACTGGACGGGCGATGAAGACGAGGAGAAAAATTTTTAAGCCCGGAACGCCCGGTCGCTCTGTCGACCAAGCGTTCCGGGAGCAGGGGGTGTTTCTGGCCGAGTACGCCTCGTGGCTGTTGGGAGCCGGTGCGACTTGCATTCGGACCGAAAAGAATCTCTCCCGGATGGCGCAGCGGTTCGGTGTGCAGGCCGATGTGATGATTACCCCCTCTCATGTGCAGTTGTCGATTCGGAAAGAGGATTCGGACGAGGCGCAGGTGATACAGCGCCGGATTCCGTCGTGCGGAATCCGTTTCGACATCAATACCCGGTTGAGCCGGCTGAGTTGGGGCGTCGCCGACGGCAGGGTGGGGTATGCCGCAGCCGTCTCGCAGTTCGCCGCAATCATAGCGGCTTCTCCGGCCGATTATCGGGAGTCGCTCGTCCTGACCAGTCTGGCGAATGCTTCATTCTGTCGCTTGTTCGGCGGCGATCCTGCCGCTATGGCGATCGTGTTCGTCGCCACGTTTGCCGGTTATCGGCTGAAGCAGATCATGCTGGCTGACAAACGGGACGTCAGGCTGACGTTTCTTTGCGCGGCGTTTTTCTCGGCCTCGATCAGCGCCGGAGGGCACCTCTTCGGATGGGGCGAAACGCCCGAGATCGCTCTCGGTACCAGCGTGTTGTACCTGATCCCGGGAGTTCCCTGGATCAATGCCGTGAGCGATATGCTCGATCGGCATTATTTGTGTGCCTTCAGCCGGCTGGTCGATGCTTGCATCCTTACGGTTTGTCTGTCGATCGGCCTGTGCGCAGGAATGTATCTGTTGGATCTCGACTGGTTTTAGGCGATGGAACTTGCTCTGATGGGAGCTGTCCTGGAGGACGGCGTGTTCGCGGCCATAGCGGCCGTAGGTTTTTCGAGTATCAGCCATACGCCCCGCCGGGCCTATTTCACTTGTGCCTGGACGGCAGCTGTGGGGCATGCCGGCAGATATGTGCTTGCCGCTCCGGAACTGGTCGGGATGAATCTTATTCTGGCCAGTTTCGTCGCCGCTTTCGTCATCGGATTGCTCGACGTTTTGTTCGCCCGCGGGGTCAGATGCCCGGCCGAGGTTTGTCTCTACCCGGCTCTGCTGCCGATGATTCCCGGCATGTATGCCTATCGGACGGTCGAGGCGATGCTGGCCTGTCTGGCCCATGTGAAAGAGGAACTCTTCGGCCATTATCTTTATCTGCTGTCCTATAATGGCTTGACGTGCACTTTTATTATGCTGGGTATCGTAGTCGGCGCCAATATTCCTATTTTTATGTTGAAAAAAGTCGCCTTCCGGGCGACGAGATGACCCCCGCATACGGAAAGTAAATGATGGAACTGAGACAATTGAGATATTTCGTTAAAGCGGCCGAGACCCTGAATTTCTCGGATGCCGCCCGGGCTCTGAATATTGTCCAGAGCACCCTCTCCCAGCAGATCCGGCAGCTGGAAGAGGAGTTGGACGCGCAACTTTTTCTGCGCAACAGCCATTCCATCCGGCTGACCGAGGCCGGAGCGGAACTTCTGCCTCTGGCCCGCCGTACGCTCTGCGATGCCGAGACCTGTGTGGCTCGGCTTCAGGACTTGCGGGAGTTGCTGGGCGGGACACTCAATATCGGTGTGACTTACTCGTTCAGTCCCATCCTGAGCGAGACCCTGATGGAGTTTATGAAACGTTATCCCCGTGTCCGGCTCAATATCTTTTACAAACCGATGGCGGAGCTGATGGAGATGCTCGAACGGAGAGCGGTCGATTTTGTGCTGGCTTTCCGCCCCACGGTCAGGAACGAGGGGATCGAGTCGCACGTTCTGTTCGACAACCACCTGGCAGTGATCGTCCGGGAGGGGCACGTGCTCGCTGCCGAGTCGAAGATCGGCCTGCCGGATCTGACTCGATACGACATTGCGTTGCCTGCCAGTGGGTTGCAGGCTCGGAATGCATTCGAATACCACTTGGCGAGGCATGCGGTTCATCTGAATGTCCGGATCGAGTTGAACGAGGTCAATATTTTGTTGAAACTCATCAAGCAGAGCAATCTGTTGACGATTCTGGCCGAGGCCACCGTTTATAACGAATCCGGAGTGAAGGCCATTCCGCTCGACCTGCCGTCCAACGAGATGGACGGTTGTGTCCACATGCTTCGGGACAGTTATCGGAAACACTCGGCTCTGGAGTTTATCCGTCTGTTGAAGGAGTCGAATGCCGTACGCGAACGGGTGCGCGATTGGTTCCGGTAGCAGCTCTTCATGGAACCGCCGGAAAAAGGCAACGGTTACTGATTTCAGCAGAAACAGAGCCTCTTTTTTCGGATAAAAAGGAAAGATAATCCCCTGCGGCAAAGGTTTCCCTTTGCCGCGGGGGATTTATCGTTATTTTATATTATATGGGCCTTGTTGTAAGATGTGTTGCACGAGTCGGTTTATTTGTTCATGATACCATTTTGCCACCGAGTCTTTATCATTTTCACGTTTGATACGTATCAATGGAATCTCTAAAATAGGATCGCCGTTCTCGGCGTGAAGTACGTTATATTTTTCGATGTCGTCCGGTTTCCAATTCATTCGTGAACATTGGCATTTTCGTGTGTCGTCATCAAAACGCCGGCAAGTGGTTATCAAGATATCCGGACTGTTTCCCTCTTGCTTTAGAGTCGCCAGATTATCACACAAATTACTAATACATGTACAGTCATCGGTAGCAGAATGTATCAGAATCCGTTTTTTCCCGGACAGTAGCACTTCAAAATCATATTCTTCCTCCGGTTTCGGAAAAACGAACGGATGATCGTGGAACGTATGACTAATGGTATATCCTTTTTCATCCTGAAACCATTTAGTCAGATCATGCAATACTCCGGATTTTCCGGTGTCGTGTTCGCCAGTTACTAATAAAATTTCCATGGTTTTATTGAAATTAAAAGGTTAGAAATTGGTTTCGATGATGTTTTTGAAGGGGAAGGCTTTCAATGTATTGACAGTATAATTACGATAGGCTTCTGCACAACCGGTTGGAACGTATAACACACAATTTGATGTTGTCCCAAACGTGTTATCATCCCAAACAGAAGGAGGTGTATTGGGTTTGCAATAAATAGTTGTCAATCCGGAACAACCATAAAATGCCCTCTCTCCAATCGTCGTTACACTTTCCGGAATCGTCACACTCGTCAAACCGGTACAACTTTGAAATGCAGAGCGTTCAATCGTGGTCACACTGTTCGGAATCGTCACACTCGTCAAACCGGTACAACCTTGAAATGCAGAGCTTCCAATCTCTGTCACACTGTTCGGAATCGTCACACTCGTCAAACCGGTACACCTTTGAAATGCAGAGCGTTCAATCGTTGTCACACTATTCGGAATCGTCACACTCGTCAAACCGGAACATTCCTGAAATGCACCGGCACCAATCGTCTTCACACTGCTCGGAATTGTTAGGTTTCCTGTCAAACCGGAACAACCTACAAATGCAAACTCTCCAATCTCTGTTACCCTCTCCGGAATCACCAGGTTTCCCGTAAAACCGGAACAGCCAGAAAATGCAGAGCTTCCAATCTCTGTCACCCCCTCAGGAATCTTCAAGGTTCCCGTAAAACCGGAACAACGATCAAATGCACGGGATTCAATCGTGGTCACTCCATCTGGAATAATCAGATTCCCCGTCAAGCCAGAACATCTCCCAAATGCCTCGTATCCAATTCTTGTTACGCTATTCGGAATCGTCAGGGGGCCCGCCAAACCGGTACAATCCATAAATGCCCCAGGTCCAATTATCGTTACGCTATTGGGGATCGTTACGTCCGTCAAACCGTTACAATAAGCAAATACACCTTCTTTGATCTCCGTTAGGCTATTCGGAATCGTCAGATTCCCCGTCAAGCCAGAACAAAACCTAAAGGCGTATTTTTCTATTGTCGTGACCCCCTCCGGAATCACTACCTCTGTGAAGCCATAGCAGAAGTCAAATGCAGACTCTCCAATCGTTGTTACCCCCTCTGGGATTGTCAGATCTCCCGTCAAACCGGAGCAGCCATAAAATGCAGAGTTCTCAATCTCCGTTAAGGATTGAGGTAATTTTATAGAAGTCAGTGTTTTGTTATTCTTGAAAGCCGCAGATGGTAACTTTATTAAGTCGGTATCCTCGATATCCAATACCGAAAGATTGGGAAGGGCTTTCAAAGTGGCAATATCCTCGTCATTGATTGAACCGACAACCCGTAATTCTGTGAGGGTCGATTGGTCGTGATTGACCAATGACTGTTTCAATGTTCCCGGGGCTATTACTCGGATGGTCTGACCGTCGAAAGGCGGATACGGCGATACGGCAATACTCGTCTGAACTGTCTGGCGACCGTCGGAAACCGAAATAATCACGTGGTTTTCGGTCGGAGTTTTTGCCTGAATCTCGACCGTTCCGGCAGTCTTGGAGGTCGGGGTGATTTGCAGGGTGTAACCTCCGTCGTCGTTCTGCATCTCGGCCTTGACTTCCAAATTCACGGTGTCGCCGGTAATGGTGTAATGGATCGTTTGCGTCTCGTTGTCGCTGAATCGTAACAGGGTATCCTTTTCTGTAATCTGAACTACTAACTCGGACATCTTCCGCAGGGTGATCTTCTCGCCGCTGGCCAAAAGAATATAAACGTTGTAATCGTCTTGGGTCACACCTTGAAACGTTTTATCGCAGTCGGCGTCGGTCGCTTTCCCGAATTGTTGTCCGGCTTGCTGTCTGTCATTGGACAGGTACCAGTATCCACTCTGCAACTTCAGCTGGGGTAGAGTAGACCGTATCTGAACTTTATTCCCTTTTTCCAACAGCCAAGTGCCGTTCAGTGTCCAATAATAGACGCTGTCTTCGTCCATCCGCAGCCCGATAACCGGCATCGTTCCGTTTCCCGTCGTGTCGCTCTCGGTGCCGTGGAAGATGGTAATCGAGTCGCGGTTTTCAAAGGTTATCGTATGGCCGATTTCCTTATCCTTACTCTTTTCCTTAACCTCCTGCATAATGGGGATGACCGCCTTGACATAATCGCCCTCCTGCATGGCCGCAACCAATGCCTGCAACGATGCGATATTCATATTCGCCTGCTTACAGAGCTGTTCAACCTGTTCTGTCAGTTCGTCGTCCGGCTTCGGTTCTGGCTCTGGTTCTTCTCCGTTGAAATAGCCGTCGTTCTTGCTGCAGCCTCCGGCTAGCAACAGGGCCAGCAGGGCCCAGATGGGAAATAGTCGTTTCATAACCACTCTTGTTTGGTGCATGGTTAAACAAATGGTCGCCATCGACTCCGGGTGGCTGGCGGGATTTCAACAGGTAGAAAAAGCAGAAAGTGTGGAGTCGATCCGTTTATCCACAACGAGGTTCTGACAAAACCTAAGAGAAAATAAACGATGCAATACCCCACACCTGAATAGATATGGGGTAAGGGGATACGCAGAAGGCGCTCCCTGTCCATATGCTAAACAAGAAGTGAGTGTCGTTCGTTGTCTTTTCTCTTGTTGAAACTGTCAGATTTCGTTGTAAAGACTGCGAAAACACTTTCCGTATGTCCGCCTCGTGCCCGGAGGCACTCAGCACCACAAAGATAGGACATTTTCGCGCACGAACAAGCACTCACTGTCGAGAGGTATTGCCCGGGAAGGATAACCGTTCGAAAAATTTCGGAGGCCGGAGCCGCCAAATGTACGCTTTTTCTGCGGGCTTCCCGCCCGGTGACGCTTTCGGCACGCGGATTGCTGCGGTAAGACACACCGAACTCAATTTTATCGTCGCTATGTTTACCGGTATCGATATCGTTCAGTTTTTTCGAGACAACGCCGCGCTGGCCGTTTTCCTGACCGTCGCGGTCGGCTTTTGGATCGGCAAGTTCCGCTACAAGAGTTTCTCGTTGGGTACCGTCACCAGCGTCCTGCTGGTCGGCGTAGCCGTCGGACAGATGAAAATCGAGATTCCCGAGCCCGCCAAAACCCTCTTTTTCCTCATGTTCCTCTTTGCCGTCGGGTACGCCGTCGGGCCGCAGTTCTTCCGCGGGCTGCGCAAAGACGGACTGCCCCAGGTCGGATTCGCCGTCGTGCTATGTCTGCTCTGTTTGGGCTCCGTCTGGCTCTGCTCGTGGGTGATGGGCTACGACGCCGCCCAGGCGGCCGGACTCATGGCCGGCTCGCAGACCATGTCCGCCGTGCTGGGCGTCGCCACCGACACCATGCACGAGATGCCCGACTCGGCCACGCTGAAATACGACATCATGCCGGTCGTCTATGCCGTGACCTATATCTACGGGACGGCCGGTTCGGCCTGGCTGCTCGGGACGCTGGGGCCCCGGCTGCTGGGCGGAGTCGACAAAGTGAAAGCCGCCGCCCGCGAGCTGGAGAGCAAGATGGGCGAGGATATGAGCGCTCAGCCGGGCTTCAATCCCGCCGTCCGGGAGATTACGTTCCGGGCTTTCCGGGCCGACAACGAGTGGTTCGATCCGGGGCGTACGGTGGCCGATTTCGAACGCGAGATGCAGCGTCAGGGTAAGCGGCTCTTCGTCGAACGGCTGCGGCAGCAGGGGCGGATCTGCGAAGTCACGCCGAGGACGATGATTTTCCGGGGCGACGAGATCGTCGTCAGCGGACGGCGCGAGTTCGTCATCGAAGAAGAGGAGTGGATCGGTGAAGAAGTAGTGGACAACGATCTGGTGAATTTTCGGGTCGAGACGCTGGCCGTGGTGGTCGGCGGCCGCAACCGCAGAAAAGAGACGGCCCGGATGTCGATTCGCGCCTTGTTGAAAGCGCCCTTTATGCACGGGGTGATGATTCGTTCCATCACGCGGGCGGGCGTCTGGGTGCCGGTGCTGGGCGAGGGCCGACTGGATACGGGTGACCGGCTGGAGCTGGTGGGACTGCGTCAGGATGTGGAGCGGGCGGCCGGAGAGCTCGGTTTCAGCGACCCGGAGACGCCGAAGAGCAGCATGACCTTCGTGGGGCTCGGGATTGTGCTCGGAGGGTTGATTTTCGGGTGGATGCTGGTGACCCGGATCGGGTCGATCCCGCTGAGCCTGACCGTGAGCGGCGGCGTGCTGATCGCCGGGCTGGTGTGCGGCTGGCTGCGAGCGCGGCGCCCCGATTTCGGAGGGGTGCCCGAGCCGGCAGTCTGGTTTATGAACAACGTCGGGTTGAACGTCTTTATCGCCATCGTCGGCATCTCGACCGGGCCGACCTTTATCCGGGGGCTGCAGGAGATGGGCTGGAGCGTGCTGCTCGTCGGGGTGGTGGCCACATCGATTCCGCTGGTTTCGGGGATTTTCATCGGGAAATACCTCTTCCGCTTCAACGACGCGCTGACACTGGGGTGTTGTTCCGGCGCGCGGACGACCACGGCGGCGCTGGGCGCGGTGGAGGAGACCCTCGGCAGCAACGTCCCGGCGATGGGATATACCATTACGTATGCCGTCGGGAATACGCTGTTGATTATCTGGGGCGTGGTGATCGTCCTGCTGGTGGGGTAGGAGGGGAGAGAAAACACATCGGGCGGTGGAGAACAACCTTGTTCTCCACCGCCCGATGTGCGTGTTTTGTTGCGAAGAGCGCTATTTCCGGGTCGTCGGACGCAACACGAACCGGAATTCGTAGTCGCCGTACGGCATCAGGTATTTGGCCAGCGGCCATGCCCCCCAGCTGTCCTCGCACCCGAGCCCCATCTGCCGCGAAGCGATGTTGAGGGTCACGAAGTCACGCTTCACGAGCGACCCTGAGTGGCGCTGGTCTTTGCCCGGCCCGTCGTCCAGATCCTCCATCGCGTACGGCAGCGCCGAGGCTTCGAACGGGGCGTCCGATTCGATCCGTATGCCCGCGCCGTCGCGGTTCGTCAGCTGCCACCACCGCAGGTCGCTCTTGTTTCCGCTCTCCTGCGGCCGGATGTAGCCCCAGTACTGATCGTCCACCGACTGGGCGTAGCGGCCGATCCGGGCCGCCCCCTGCCGGTCGATGTAGTTCTCCCACGGCCCGCGTCCGTAGAAGTCGATCGTGCGGAACGTCTCGGGCAGCGTCAGCTCCATCCCGAAGCGGAACAGATTCGGCATCTTCTCTTTCGTCGGATCGGTGGTCAGTTTCTGGGAAACCGCGATCTCGCCCGCCCCGTTGATCGTGTAGTCGACGGTCAGGGTCGCGAACAGTTTCGGCAGCTCGAATACGCTGCTTACCAGAATGTTCCCGTCCGCAAGGGTCGAATCTTTCAGCGATTTGAGCCGCATCTCCGGATTTTTCCACAGCTCGAACCGTTTCTGCTGTCCCGCCCCGAAGTCGTTGTCGGTCGGTGCGCGCCAGAACATCGGCCGCAGCGCGCAGCCCGTCTCGATCAGCTCCGTGCCGTCCATCGTATAGTCGGTCAGGAGGCCCGTCCGGCGGCTGAAGTAGAGCCGGTTGTCGCCCGCCACGACGACGATCGCCCGCGTATTCGGCTCGATGCGTGGGGCCACTTTCGTCGCCGCCACCGAAGCGTTCCACCCCTCATACGGCCGCACCGCCATCTGGTCGTAAGCCACGACCGTCCCCGCCGGCAGAATCCCGTCCTGCGCCTTCAGCACGTATTCCACATCCAGCAGCAGTTCGCCCGCCGCCGAAGCCGGTACGGCGTAGCCCGGCAGAGCCACCTGCACCCGCTGTTGCGGCGCGACGTTCAGGTCGTTGACAATTCCCTGCCGCACGACCGTCCCGTTGTCGCGCAGCTGCCACACCATATAGTACCGCGAGAGGTCGATGAAGAAATTCTCGTTGTAGACCTCCACGATCCCCTTCTGCAAGTCGACCGGCGTCGTCAGGATCGACCGCTGGATATACCCCGCCTCGTACATGTGCGGATTCGGTTCGCGATCCGGATTGATGAGCCCGTTGCAGTTGAAGTTGTTGTCCGAGACGGTGTACTTCCCGTAGTCCCCGCCGTAGGTGTAGATCATATTCCCCGCCTTGTCGTACCCGCGCAGCGCCTGATCCACGAAGTCCCAGATGAATCCCCCCTGGAGGTTCGGATAGCGGCGGATGACCTCCCAGTAGTCGGCGAATCCGCCTAAGGAGTTCCCCATGGCGTGGGCATACTCGCACAGAATCACCGGCCGGCCGTCCACCCGCCCGAGGTGCGGATCCTTGCCCAGCCCCTCCATCTCGGCGACCCGGGTGTACATCGGGCACCAGATGTCGCTATAGTGCGCGCCGGTCGTATCCCCGGCATCCCAGATCGCCCGCTCGTACTGCACCGGACGGGTGGAGTCGTAGCTTTTGATCCACTCGTACTCCTTGCGGAAATTGGCGCCGTCGCCCGACTCGTTGCCCAGCGACCAGAAGATCACCGACGGGTGGTTCTTGTCCCGCAGCGCCATCCGCGACCCCCGTTCGACGTGTGCCCGTTCGAACCGGGCGTCGCCCCCGAGGTTCTCCTTGCCGTAGCCCATCCCGTGCGCCTCGACGTTGGCCTCGTCCACCAGATAGATGCCGTACCGGTCGCACAGGTCGTACCAGTACGGGTCGTTCGGATAGTGCGACGTCCGGACGGCGTTGAAGTTGAAGCGTTTCAGAATCTCGATATCCCGGAGCATCGTCTCGCGCGGCACATGATAGCCGTAGGTCGGGTCGAGCTCATGCCGGTCTGCCCCCTTGAAGAGCACCGGCTGCCCGTTGACCAGCACCTGCGAATCTTTGATTTCGATTTTGCGGAACCCGACGTTCACCGGGATATACTCCCGCGCAGCCGCCTTGCCGCTGCCGTTGTCCACGGTAACGAGCAGCTTGTAGAGGTTCGGCGCCTCGGCACTCCACTTGGCCGGATTCTCGACCGGAATATCCAGCCGAACGGCTCCCCCCTTGCCCGTCCTGATGCCCTGTTTCGAGACGACGGTTTGGCCCGCCGGATCGACCAGTTCCACATCGATGCGGGTCGCCCCCGTGGCATTGACCACGTCGGCATCCACCTTCAAGGTGGCATCCTTATATTGGCCGTCAAGATCGGTCACCACACGGATATCCCCCAGTCGGGTCTGCGGTCGGGCATACATATAGACCCCTCTGGCCACCCCGCTGAGGCGCCAGAAGTCCTGGTCTTCGAGGTAGCTGCCGTCGCACCACCGGAAGACCTGAAAGGCGATCTTGTTCTCGCGCCCCGGGACGAGGTATTTCGTGAGGTCGAACTTGGCGCCGAGCTTGCTGTCCTCGCTATACCCCACAAATTTGCCGTTCACCCACAGGTAGAGGTTCGAGGTGACGCTCCCGAAATGGATGTAGATGGCGTCGCCTTTCCAGTCCGCCGGCACGGTCACCTCGCGGATATAAGAGCCGACATAGTTGTCCTGAGCGGGGATGCGCGGCGGGGTCGGCCGTTCGATGTGGCTCCACGGGTAGCCGGGGTTGATGTAGACCGGGTCGCCGTAGCCGTTCACTTGCCAGATGCCGGGCACGGAGATCGTTCCCCAGCCGGTGGAGTTGTAGTCGGTCTTATAGAAATCCGTCGGCCGCTGGTCGGCGTTCTCGACGAAGAAGAATTTCCATTTGCCGTTCAGCGACAGGTAGCGGTCGGAGGTTTCCGGTTCGCCGGCCATCGCTTTTTCCGGCGTTTCGTAGGCGAAGAACGAAGCCCGCATCGGGGCCCGGTTCACGGCATTCACCTTCGGGTCCTGCCATTCGGTAAAGCTCTGGGCCCGGACAGCGCCGCCGAAGCCGACGGCGGAGACGGTTGCCAGCAGGCTCATCCACAGGTTTTTCATAAAAAAGTAAAGAGTTTGGTTGGTTTCAAAAAACGGTGCCGGCATCGGAGGCGTCCGGGCCGACAGTGAAACAAAGATAACCTTTTCTGCGGATTTGCCGGTCGAATGCCGTGTTTCTGGTATTGTTTTTGCTTGAGGTACAGGTTCGAAAAATCGGATTTCGAATTCGATTTTTTCACTACTTTTGTCCGGATGCGTCGTCTGTCGATCTATATTTCATTGATCTGTGCCGCTCTGCTGGTTGTGGCGGGGGCGGCTCGTATCGTTTCGGCCGAGGGGCGGATATGGAGCCCGGTTGCGGCCGACGAGGGGTATCGGATGCCGGATGCTGCTTCGACGCTGGAAGAGGGGGTCGTGCTGATTGCGGGGGTGGAGAGCGAGGTCTTTGCGAGAGGGTTGGGCGGAGCCCGGACGGGGATGCCCGAGGCGCGTTGTTTCTGGCTGACGGGGATGCGCCGGGCGTTGTGGAGTCCGATATTTCAATCGACGGATCTTTTTCTGACCTATTTGGGACGGGCTTCTGCGGCCCGGGCTTTCGCCGCATGGCGGATGTCGTTGTGCGGGAACGCTTGCGGAGCGGCGGTCGCTGTTTCGCGGGCAGGCGACGGGTGTGTCTATGCCCTGCGCCGTATCGTGATCTAATCCATCTATTTTATCAAATTTAGGGAGGGACTGCCGCACGGTTCGGGTAGACCCGGCCAGAGCATCCCGTAGGGGTGCGCTCTGAAGTTTCTTTGGTTCTTTCTGTTCACAGAAAGAACAGTACCCTCAAACCAATCGCGCGCCGACGCCTTAGATGGCGATTCAACTGTTTCGGCGATGAGCCGAAACAGAATGAATCGCCCAAGGCGCGCGGAAAAGTGGGGCGGCGGAGCGACAGCGGAGCCGCATGGGCTGACACTGGGCCGAGAGCGAGTAGCGCGATTCCGCGAGGAATCGCCGGGCTTGCGCGCTGGGCCGTTCGGCCCACCCGGGGAGCGCGCAGCCCGAAATGGCAAAGGATTGAGCAGAACTCTTGCGACCCTTTGGGTCGCCGGCCTCGGTCTTGGGGTAGAGGCTGCCATTTCGGGGTGCCCGAAGGCACCGGCGCGAGGGAGGGCGCGCCGAGGACGAATGGGCGGCGGCTTGAACCGTTTCTGGGTTGAGTTAGTAGCGGGTCGGCGCCAGCGAGGCCGGAAACGAGCTTCGCGAAGTTGCAGGCCTACGCCTGGGGTGGCTCCGGCCCGCGCGACCCTGCGGGTCGCAGGGTTTCGACCTTGTTTTTCTGCGCGCTTTGGGAAATCTTGTCAAAACGCGCAACCGCATTTTGACGATTTCCCCATTAAAACGTGGCGCGCGGTTCGAGCTTCGACTGCCCTCGGGCCGGGCAGGCCCCGCGTGCCCGCGGTGGGCAATTGGCCGTGTCAGCCTTCCGTTTATTCCGAGAGGCAACGCAACGGAAGACCGACCGCACGGTATGCCGTGCTGCTGGGAACGAGCCACGTCACGCTGAAATCCAGACTCATACCATGGGTTTCGCTGACAGAAGATGCCCAGTTGTACCCACGATTGCCGACATACACGGGAACTCCCAAGCTCGAATTGCGGTAGCCCGGGGCGGGGCCGCAAGGTGTTCGGCCTACCGCATCTATTCGAAACGATCCCGCCCCGCGGGATACAAAACAAAAAACACTTTAAAAAACGAAAATCATGTCTGCACAAAATATTTCAGCACAGGAAAACTTGATTGTCAAACGCAGAAGCACCAAAGCGATGCTGGTCGGAACAGCACTGGTGGCCGGCGGAATCCTGCTTTATCTGGCCTCGACCACCGTCCGCGACACCGGCTCTTCCATTTATATGCTGTGCACCGTCGGCGCCTTTACCGCCATGATCGTCGGCATACTGAAGCTCTTTTTCGGAGGTAAAGAGACCGTATATCAACCGACCAAAAGTCCCGTCGAAGGCTATTCGCTCTATTTCGAAGGGGTCTCCGGGCAGGAGCTCGTCGACCTGATCGAACGGGGGAGGTTCGACGACCTGCGCGCCGTGCGGCGAAAGGAGAGCGGCCCCGTGCGGCTCGATGTCCGACGCTCGCGGGACGGCAAGTTCGTCGCCCTACAGGTGCTGCAATATGTTCCGTACGTCTACGAAAACCTCTCCGGCACCTACTGTTTTCAGGAGGAGCATGCCGTTCCCGTTGTCGAGTGCATCGGCAATCCCGCAAAATAATCGTACCTTTGGCGGCGTTGAAAAATCAGGAGAAACCCTTTTATGAAGACTTTTAACGTCGCCATCGCCAGCGACCACGCCGGCTACGAGATGAAAGAGTTCGTCGCCGGCTACCTGCTGGCCAAAGGATACGCCGTCAAAGACCTCGGTACGCACAGCGGCGAGAGCGTCGATTATCCCGTCTACGCCCACGCCCTGGGGCGCGAGGTGGCCGAACGGCGGTGCGATCTCGGCGTCGCGCTGTGCGGCAGCGCCAACGGGATCAGCATGACCCTCAACAAACATCCGCACGTGCGGGCCGCCATCTGCTGGTGTCCCGAGATCGCCACCCTCGCGCGGCAGCACAACGATGCCAACGTCTGCTCGCTTCCGGCCCGGTTCGTCACCGAGGCGCAGGCGGCAGAGATTCTGGACGCCTTTTTCGCGGCCGAGTTCGAGGGCGGGCGGCATGTGCGGCGTGTGGAACAGATCGACCTCTAACCGGCAGACCGAGATGGCGGAACAGCGTGAAATCGAAGTCATGTGCCCGGTCGGCTCGTGGGAGTCGCTGCAGGGGGCGATACAGGGCGGAGCCGACTCCGTCTACTTCGGCGTCCAGGGGCTGAACATGCGGGCCGGATCGAGCGTCAATTTCACGCTCGACGATCTGGCCCGTATCGTCGCGGCCTGTCGCGAGCAGGGGATCAAAACCTATCTGACGCTCAATACGGTACTCTTCGACGAGGATATCCCCTACATGCGCCAGGTGGTGGATCGAGCGAAACGGGAGGGGGTCGATGCGGTGATCGTGGCGGATCAGGCGGCGATGAACTATGCGCGGCAGCAGGGTGTCGAGGTGCATATCTCGACCCAGCTCAACGTCGGGAATACGGAAGCGGTGGCGTTCTATGCGCAATACGCGGATGTGGTGGTGCTGGCGCGAGAGCTCTCGTTGGACAAGGTGCGACATATCTATGACCAGATCGAAGCGCGCGACATCCGGGGGCCGAAAGGCGACCGGGTGCGGATCGAGATGTTCGCGCACGGCGCCTTGTGCATGGCGGTTTCGGGCAAGTGCTACCTGAGTCTGCACGAGGCGTGGAAGTCGGCCAACCGGGGCGAGTGCCGTCAGCTGTGCCGCCGGTCGTACCGGGTCGAGGATGTCGAGACGGGGACGCAGTTGGTGGTGGAGAACGAGCATATCATGTCGCCGAAAGACCTCTGCACGATCGAGTTTCTGGATCGAATGATCGACGCCGGGGTGCGGGTGCTGAAGATCGAGGGCCGGGCGCGGTCGGGCGAGTATGTGCGGCGGGTGTGCGAGTGCTATAAGGAGGGGGTTCGGGCGGTGCTCGACGGGCGGTTTACGCGCGAGTTGGGGGCGGAGCTGAAGGAGCGGCTTCGGACGGTCTTCAACCGCGACTTCTGGGACGGCTACTACCTGGGCCAGCGGTTAGGCGAGTGGTCGGAGCACTACGGTTCGGCGGCGACGGAGAAGAAGGTGATGGTAGGCCGGGTGACGAACTATTTCGCCCGGATCGGGGTGGCCGAGGTGTCGGTCGAGGCGGTTCCGCTGGCATTGGGCGAGAAGCTGCTGTTTCTCGGGGCGACGACCGGTGCGCTGGAGTTCACGCCGGAGGAGATTCGGGTCGATTTGCAGTCGGTGGAGGTCGCTTTGCAAGGGAGCCGGTGTTCGATCCGGACGCCGGAGAAGGTGCACCGGGGTGACAAGGTGTTCAAGCTGGTCGCGGTTTCGCAATAGGAGGGGAGCTCACCCCGCCCCGGGCTACCGCTACGCACCCTTGGGCGGTCCGGTGGGTGTCGGCAACGACAGCTATAGCTGGTCGTCTGCGGTAAGC
>NZ_CAJTMN010000012.1 GCF_910577125.1 uncultured Rikenella sp. | reverse complement strand
GTAGCTAACTAAAAGTTTTTGGTGCCGCTTTTTACAAAAAGCGGCAGTTCCAGCCTGTAGCCAAAGAACAGGCAAAGAAGTGCAAAACATTAAAATTCGGCACGGGCGATATTTCCGACCGTGATGATCAGTTTACGGTCTTTGTTCACCCCGCCGACCCCCGGGATCACCGCCTCGACCGCTTTCCCCGGCGCCGCAGAGAGCCGGAAAATCCCCGTCCGCAACACCTTCCCGTCCGCCATCAGTCGGTATTCGATCGGGAAACCCTGCAAATCGGCGAATTGCATCCGGTTTTCGAACCGATAAATCCCCCGGCCGTTATCCACCTGCGAAATCGCCACGTTCGCAAAAATGCGTCGCAAAGCCTCGCTCCGCTCCATCGCCGGCAGATCGACCTTGCCGTCCGCCAGCGAAGCCTGCCGATAGTCATCCGCCAAAAAGTATTTTCCGCCCGGCACCTCAGCCGTCAGCGAAAGATCGTTCCACCGTTCCAGAAAAGCCCCCTGCAGACCCGGCGTCGTCCACCACTCCGTCGCTCCGGTCGTCGTCCGAGACGGAATCAGAGGCCGCCCCGACTCATTCCGCACCGTCTCCGGATAGTCCGGAGAATAGACATCCGTGTTCCACTCCATCCCCGCCCCGTTATAGACGATCGGCCGCGTCCGATCCTTCGCCCGGAGCATCAGATAGCCCTGATACATATTATATCCGTTCCCGGACCGATCGCCCAGCGACCACATCACCACCGAGGGATGATTCTTGTTACGTTCGTACATCGCCTCGATCCGCGCCAAATAGGCCTCGCGCCATGCCGGATCGTTCGTCACGTTCCCTCCCCTGCTCCGCCGTGTCCCCAGCCCCCAGGTATCGATATCCGCCACATCGCAGACATAAAATCCCAACTCGTCGCACAACTGATAGAAGCTGTACGGCATCGGATAGCCGTCCGTCCGAACGGCATTGACCCCGGCCCATTTCATCTCCCGGAGCATCGCCCGCATCTGCGCCGTATCCACATAATTGCCCGTCGAAACCGAATGTTCCGCCAGATTCACCCCTTTGAACACCACCGGCACGCCGTTTACCAGCAACCGTTCGCCCCGCGTCTCGACCGTCCGGAACCCCACCCGACAAGCCACATACTCGGTAAACCGCCCCTCGCGCTTGATGCGATAGAGAATCGTGTAAAGATTCGGCTCCTCCGCCGTCCATTTGCGCACGTTCGGTATCGAAGCCGTGAACCGGACGGTATCCTCCAGCCGCATCCCCATCTCCACCTCGCGGAAATCGCCGTTCACCCGTTTCCCCTCCGGATCGTACAGGTCGTAATAGACCGTCACCGGAAACGGGTTGAGCAGCTGCGTTTTCAGCAGCATCGCCGTTTCAAGCAGGCCATTGGTGTAACTCGGATCGAGCGTCGTCCGCACCAGATAGTCCCGCATCCGGATCTTCGGCTGGGCAAAAAGGAACACATCCCGGTTGATGCCCCCCAATCGCCACCCTTCCCAATCCTCCAGGTAGCTCGCCGCCGTCCACTGCGGCACCAGAATCGCCACCCAGTTTCTCCCCTCGCTGACGTATTTCGTCACGTCGAACTCCACCGGATTCTTCGAATCGCGACAGCTGAATCCCACCTCGTTGCCATTGACGAAAACCCGTGCCCCGGCCTTAACCGCACCGATATGCAGGAAATGCGCCTTGTCGAAGAGGTCGAAATCCACCGTAAATTTCCGGATATAAACCCCCACCGCCCCGTTCGGCACATACGGCGGCCGCACCTCTTTGGCCGACGCCGCAAAATCATAGGCCCGTGAAGCAAACACCGCACGCCCCCCGCCTCCATGTCCGGCCAACTCCCACGCTCCCGGCAAGGTCACCCGCTGCCAGCCCTCGATCAGCTTTTCCAGCGTCTCGCCATCCCCTCCGACCTCGGCCGGCACCTCCGCCATCGAACCGAACAGCCGGAAACTCCATTCGCCGTTCAGACCGACATAATACTGCGAGCTGTCGGAATCGTTGCGGAACGCATGCGCCGCACTCCGATAGCTCACGAACACCGAACGAGGCAACTCCTGCCCCGCCGACAAAGCATACGGAGCGGGGTATCCTTTCGGCCCGGCCTGAGCGGCGCAAGCCACAGAAAACAATGCGATTGCGGCAAGGAATCGTTTCATGGTCGAGTTTTTTCTAATTGGCAAAGATAGCTTTTTTTCGGGATTCCTTTTCAACATTCGGACCACGGACCACGTCGGCAACGACATTGTTAAAAAAACCGCTATATTTGTAA
This sequence comes from uncultured Rikenella sp., assembly GCF_910577125.1. Classification (GTDB taxonomy): domain Bacteria; phylum Bacteroidota; class Bacteroidia; order Bacteroidales; family Rikenellaceae; genus Rikenella. Next base: position 32,664 of record NZ_CAJTMN010000012.1, on the reverse strand, counting down.
CCACATTAAACCGAAAAAGCATGAAAGCATACGTTTTTCCCGGCCAGGGAGCCCAATTCACCGGCATGGGCAAGGAACTTTACGACACGGTGCCGGCAGCGAAAGAGCTGTTCGAAAAGGCGAACGAAATACTCGGCTTCCGCATCACGGACATCATGTTCAACGGGACGGCGGACGAGCTGAAACAGACCAAAGTGACTCAGCCGGCCGTTTTCCTCCATTCGGTGATTCTGGCCAAATCGCTGCCTGACTTCAAACCGGAAATGACGGCAGGGCATTCGCTGGGTGAGTTCAGCGCATTGGTGGCTGCCGGAGCCCTGAGCTTTGAAGAGGGGTTGAAACTGGTTTCGAAACGGGCACAGGCGATGCAGAAGGCCTGCGAATTGCAGCCTTCGACCATGGCGGCCATCATCGGTCTGCCGGACGAAGTGGTCGAAGAGGTCTGCGCTTCGATTCCGGAGGTGGTCGTAGCGGCGAACTACAACTGCCCGGGCCAGTTGGTTATCTCGGGATCGATCGAGGGGATCGACAAAGCGTGCGAACAGCTGACGGCCAAGGGAGCGAAACGCGCCCTGAAACTGAGCGTGGGCGGTGCTTTCCACTCGCCGCTGATGGAGCCGGCACGGGTCGAACTGGAAGCAGCCATCAAGGAGGCGAAGTTCACGACACCGGTGTGCCCGGTCTACCAGAATGTGGACGCCAAACCGTACACCGATCCGGAAAAGATCAAAGCCAACCTGATCGCCCAGCTGACGGCGCCGGTACGCTGGACGCAGACGGTGAAAAACATGCTCGCCGACGGCGCATCGTTGTTCACCGAGCTCGGGCCGGGGAACGTATTGGCCGGTTTGATCCGCAAGGTTAACAAAGAGGCTGTCTGCGAATCGAAGAACAGTCTTTAACAGGAGATCTATCCACTCCTTCCGGTCGGTTTTTCTAATTTATTTAGAAAAACCGACCGACTTTTATTACCTTTACCCTGAACTACGAACGATTCCGCTCGCAAACATGAAAAAGACACTCACAGTCAATCTGGGCGGTCGTCCTTTTACGATCGACGAAGATGCCTACGATACGTTGGCCGATTACCTGCGCCAGATCGAAAGGCGACTGGAACGACCGGAAGAGATAACCGATATCGAACGTCGGCTGGCAGACATACTGGCCGAGCTGAATCCGGGTATCATCGATGCGGGGACGGTACGGGTGGCTATGGATCGTTTGGGCTCGCCCGACCGGTTCGGATCCTTGAGACCGGAGACGGCATCTGCGCCGAACGAGCCGAAGCGACTGTATCGCAGTCGCCAGAGCCGAATGATCGCAGGCGTCTGCGGCGGTTTGGCCGAATACTTCGGGATCGACCCATTAATTGTCAGACTGATTGCATTGGTCTTGCTCTTTGGCGGCGGTGGGTTCCTGCTCTATGTGATCGGCTGGGTCGTCATCCCGCAGCGACCCGTCTCTTTTACCACGGAACGGAACACCCGATAACAGTAATGACGAATTTATAAATTCCCGACATTTCCCGGGCATGAAACGGTTTCTCTCACTCGACGTTTTTCGCGGCATGGTCATCCTGCTGATGATCGTTCTGAGCAATCAGACCGGAGGGAATGCTTTGGCTCCGCCCGATCCGGCGGCGGGAACGGTCGGGAGCGGGATGGGCGTGGCCGGATTGATCTTCCCGTTTTTTCTCTTTATTATGGGCAGTGCGATGTGGTTCTCCACCCATCGGGAGAGTTACGGATTCGGTGAGCGACATCCGAAATCGAGGCGGATCGGACATATCCTCTACCGGACAGTCGTTCTGTTCGCTTTGGGCATCGGGCTCAACTGGCTGCCTTTTCAGGACTATTTCGCGTTCGTCCGCATACCGGGAGTTTTGCAACAGATTGCCGTCACCTACTTTTTCGCCGCCCTGATCGCCCTTTATCTGTCACGGAGACGGACATTGATCGGAGCCATCGTCATCCTGCTGGCCGGCTACTGGTTCCTGCTCGACTCGGCGGGAGACGGCGTGGTGAGACAGTTCGACGAGCTCCTCTTTCAGTCGAGCCATCTGATGCGGTCGGCATTCGACATCGAAAATATGGGCGGCACACTGACGGTTATTCCGATGACGGCGACCGTCCTGATCGGCTATCTGGCCGGACGAACGATGGACCGGCCGAACACAATGAGCGGCGGAATCAGCACCCTGATGGTCGTCGGGCTCGCCTTTTTAGGGATCGGCTGGCTGTTCGGCCTGTTCGACCCGATGGACGGACAACTGTGGACGGTCAGCTACGTCCTGTTTGCCACGGGAGCGGCGATGGTGATCTGGAGCATACTCTCGTTCATCATCGAATACATGCAGGCACAGAGCTGGTGCGAATTTTTCACGATCGCAGGCACCAACCCGCTCTTCATCTACTGTTTCTCGACGGCTGCGGCCAAGCTGTTCGCACTGTGGGGAGTGACGCAGGCGGTGTACGGATTCTACCTCAGTTACCACCTGCCGGATGAGATCGCCTCATTGATGTGGTCGCTGACCATGGTACTGCTCTGCTGGCTCATCACGTGGCCGCTCTATCGGATGCGGATTTTTCTTGCCGCTTAAGAAAATGCGCGCCTTGAAACAAGGCGCGCACCTACCGGATCAAATCCTTTTCGACTATTCGAAATTCTTCCGAAAGAAATCCTCCATCTTATCGAACGGAATCACGTCGAGATTATCGTACAAATCGACATGGTTCGCGCCCGGAATAATCATCAACTCCTTGTTGTCACCTTCCAGTTTTTTGAAAGCATCCTCGCTGAAATAGCGCGAATGGGCCTTTTCGCCATGGATGAGCAGCACGGCACTCCGGATTTCGCCGCTGTAAGCCAGTATCGGCGCATTGAGGAACGACAGAGCCGAAGTCCGGTTCCAGCCGTCGTTGGAATTCAGCGAGCGGACGTGATAACCGCGCGGCGTTTTATAATAATCGTAATAATCCTTCACGAATTGCGGCGCATCTTCCGGCAGCGGATCGACCACCCCGCCCGCCAGGGCATACGAACCGGCCCGGACATCCGCGGTGCGCTGCTCGTTCAACTGCCAGCGGAGTCCGTACCGGGCATCGGCATCCATCGCATCGAAATAGCCGTTGGCTGTACACCGGCTGATATCGTACATGGTCGAAGCCACCGTCGCCCGGATGCGCGTATCGATCGCCGCCGCATTGACGGCAAAACCGCCCCAGCCGCAGATACCGATAATCCCGATCCGCGCCGGATCCACATCGCTGCGGGTGACGAGATAATCAACCGCCGCGCTGAAATCTTCGGTATTGATATCCGGTGAAGCCACATACCGGGGCTCTCCGCCGCTCTCGCCCGTGAACGACGGGTCGAATGCCACGGTCACGAATCCCCGTTCCGCCATCTTCTGGGCATAGAGCCCCGACGCCTGTTCCTTCACCGCTCCGAAGGGGCCGCTCACGGCGATAGCCGGCCGGCGCCCCTCCGCCTCCTTCGGTTCATAGAGATCGGCCGCCAAGATGATCCCATATCGATTTTTGAAAGTTACCTTACTGTGTTTCACCCGGTCGCTCTGCGGGAACGTCTTGTCCCACTCCCGAGTCAGATTCCTTGTTTCCATCTTGTCATTCGGATTATTCGTACGGTTCGTGCAGCCGGCCAGCAGGAATAAAACGGCTGCGATTGTCAGTGTTTTTAACATACTCTTCGGATGGTTCTATTTAATGGCCCGTCCCATTTCATAAGCGAGTTTCAGCGAAGGATGTCCCTCGATTTCGCCCGGCCCGGTGACCCCTCCGGCAAAGACAGACCCCGCCAGACGAGCCTTTCCGAAACAGTCGATCCACCCGCAAATCCCCGCCACAGCCCGTTCCGGCACCGACGCATCCTCCTCCGCCGCGGCAGTCAGCACATAAACCTCGCGGAAACGATAGTCCGACGCATAGAGCGGATTGGCCCGGTCGAGCAACGTTTTCAACTGGCCGCTCATCTCATAATAGTAGATCGGTGTAGCGAACGCGATGACCTCCGCATCGTGCATCCGTTCCACAACGGCCGGCGCATCGTCCTGAATAACGCACCGTCGGGTTTTCTGACAGGCGAGACACCCCCGGCAGAAACGGATATCCTTCTCCCTCAGGGTGATCTGTTCCACCTCGTGTCCCGCATCGGCCGCTCCGCGGGCAAACGCGTCGGCCAACGCCTCCGAATTGCTCCGCTGGCGGAGACTCGACGAAATAACCAATACTCTTTTCATGCTTCGTTGCAATTTGTTTTCCACCGGCAAAATTAAAACGAAAGCCTTTCGGAGAGATTTCCGAAAGGCTCAAACTACATTGCTGAAAAGCTCAAAAAACGCCTCAGACCGACACCGCCGATGGCGGTATGCCAAATTGTTTCTTAAATGCAGCGGAGAAATGCGACGGATTCTTGAACCCCACCTCCGCATAGACCTCCACCACCTTCCTGCCCCCCTCCTTCATCTTGGCATAGGCCACTTCGAGCCGCTTACGCATCAGCCACTTCTCCGGAGTCAGGTCGCTGACCTTCTTGAAATCGCGTTTAAAGGTGGCCAGACTCCGCCCCGTGTAGTGCGCCATCTCCTCCATCGTGAACTCATACATATAGTTTTCGTTCATGAACTCCAGAATGTCGATCTTCCACGGTTCGTTGAAATCGAAGAGTGTCGGCGCGAATCGTTCGTCGATGTGCAGCAAGGCGAGCAACCCCTCCTGCATTTTGAGCTGCATGAAGTCGCCCTGCGGGCGGACATCCGGGTCGAAATAGGGGGTCATCGAGGCAAAAAGGCTGGTCAGCTCCGCCGTCTGCGGCAACTTGACGACGCCGCTGTCGAGCTTCGGCGTCGAAGCCGGCACCGCCCGCTGCCCGAACCGTCCGTACATCTCGCGCAGAAACCGGCGCGTGAACATCAGAAAGATACCGCAGTACCGCTCTCCGTCGCAAGTCCGTTTGTACATCGTGATGTGGTGGTCGCGCGGTATGAAGACGCACTCCCCTTTCCGGACATGCATCTGCTCCCGGCCGTTGTCCAGCACCATCTCGCCCGAGTAGACGTAATTCATCGCATACTCCCGAGAACGATGCACGCATCCGCCCACATCGTCGTAATAGAAGCTGAAAAAGACATCGTTATAATTGAATATCAGCTTCATCGGATTTTCACCTGCCCTATTCATCGCTCATCTGTTTTTTCAACGACAAAAAGCGGTGCCGCCACAAACCCGGTTCCTAAAGATTTTTGAGCGTATCCAGCAGGAAAGCGTAGAACTTCGCCACCGAAGCGATCTCGACCTTTTCGTCCGGCGAGTGCGGAAAACGCATCGTCGGCCCGATCGAAATCATATCGAGTTTCGGATACTTCGCCCCGATAATCCCGCACTCCAGTCCGGCATGGATCGCCTTCACCTCCGGCACCTTGCCGAACAACCTCTCGTATCCCGCTTTCATGACGTGCAGAATCTTCGAATCCGGATTGGGCGCCCAGCCGTCGTAATCTCCCTGCGCCTCGATCCGGCCGCCGGCCAGCGTCACCACGGCGTCGATCATCGCCACCACCCGTTTCTTGCCGTAATTGACCATGCACCGCACCATGAACAACAGCTCCGCCTTTCCATCTCCCATCCCGACACGCGACATGTTGGTCGAAGTCTCGACCAAACCCGGCACCGTGTCGCTCATCCGGATAATCCCGTCCGGCATAGCGGTCAGCGCATCGACAAACCGTTTCCGGAAATCTTCCGTCGCCACCGCTGCCGGTACCTGCGCCTGCCGCGCCACACCGAACCGGATGCTATCCTCCACATGCGCCAGCTCATGCCGAATGGTCGCCTCGAACTCCCCGGCCGCCTTTTCGAACTCCGCCGCCCGATCCGCCGGCACCGCCACTACGGCCTTCGCCTCGCGCGGAATCGCATTCCGCAACCCGCCCGCATCGATCGTCGCGATCCGGGCATACGGCTGCTCACGCAGAAACCTGGTCAGCAATTTATTGGCATTCCCCCGCTGCAAAATAATCTCCAGCCCCGAATGTCCCCCTTTGAGTCCCGAAAGCGCGATTTCGTACCCCACATATCCCCCCGGCACCGCCTCCTCTTTGTATTCGAAATGCGCCGTCACATTGACCGCCCCGGCACACCCCACATACAGCTCCCCTTCGTCTTCCGAATCGAGATTGATGAGAATATCGCCCTTCAACATATCCGCAGCCAGCTGATTGGCCCCCGTCAACCCCGTCTCCTCGTCCACCGTGAAGAGGCATTCCAAAGCCGGGTGAGGAATGTCATCCGCCTCCAGAATCGCCAGCATCGCGCTGACTCCCATCCCGTCATCGGCCCCGAGCGTCGTCCCTTCGGCCGTCACCCAATCCCCGTCCACATAAGGCCGGATAGCATCCTTTTCGAAATCGAACTGCAGATCGCTGTTCTTCTGCGGCACCATGTCCATGTGTGCCTGAAGAATCACCGTCGGATGCCCCTCGTATCCTTTGGCTGCCGCTTTGCGCACCACGACATTACCTATCGTATCCTGCCGATATTCCAGTCCGTGCGTTTCGGCAAAATCGATCACATACTGCCGCAACTTCTCCTCGTGCTTCGACGGATGGGGAATCGAACAAACTTTCGCAAATTGTTTCCACAGAGCTTTCGGCTCCAGTTCAGTCATCTCTTTCATTATCGTAATGTTTTTAGTTATCCGTCCTTAATACTGCACATCGGTCAAAAACAGCCCGCAAGCCGGCGCCTGCGCACTCGCCTCGGCCCGCGCCCGGCTCTCGATGATGGCACAGAACTGAGCCGGCGTCAGCTTGCCCCGCCCCACATCCACCAGCGTCCCCACCACAGCCCGAACCATCCCCCGCAGAAAACGATCCGCCGCGATGGTAAAGATCAGCCGATCCCCCTCTGCCTGCCAATTCGCACCGAAAACCGTACACCGCGTGGTCTTCGTATCCGAATGCAGCTTGGCGAACGAGGCGAAATCCTCGTACCGGAGCATCGCCACCGCCGCCGTCTGCATCGCATCCAGATTCAGCGGCTGCGTAATCTGCCAGCACGTCCCCACCGCAAACGGATCCTTGACCGTCGTTATATAATATTTGTATTCCCTCCGCCTGGCATCGAACCGCGCATGCTTGTCATCCGCCACCGCATAAATTTTCCGAACCCCGATATCCTTCGGCAAAACGCAATTCAAATGATACAAAAACTCCGCCCCCTGCACCAGTTCCGGCTCCACCTCCGTATCGAGATGAGCCACCGCGAACGCCGCATGCACCCCCGTATCGGTCCGTCCCGCCCCGACCACCTCGTGCGGCGTCCCCAGCAGCTGCGACAACCCCGCCTCCAGCGTCTCCTGCACCGACGGCGCATTCGGCTGCCGCTGCCAACCGTTGTAAGCCGCCCCGTTATAAGACAATTCGATGAAATAACGCGCCATAATTCCCATTCGTAATAGGGTGCAATATAGCCAATTTTTCACGAAAACACACCTTCCGCCCCCGGAAAAAAGAGACACGCCCTGTCGATAAATTTGTAAAGTCGTGAAAAATAATTACCTTTGCACGCCCCATAAAGTATGGGAATGGGTCACAACAAACACAGTATTAACCACAAACACGTAGAACAGTGGAGTCATTAAGCTACAAAACTATCTCTGTCAACGCCGAGACCGCTAACAAAGAGTGGTACCTGATCGACGCGACAGATGCAGTGCTCGGGCGGCTCGCATCGCAGGTGGCGAAAATCCTGCGCGGCAAAAACAAGCCCAGCTACACTCCTCACGTCGACTGCGGCGATAACGTGATCGTTATCAACGCCGACAAAGTGAGACTCACGGGGAAAAAGATGACTGACAAAGTCTATACCCGCCACACCGGATATCCGGGCGGGCAGCGGTTCACCACGCCGGCGGAATACCTGGCCAAGAAACCGACTTTCATCATCGAAAAAGCAGTCAAAGGGATGCTGCCCAAGAATCGCCTGGGCGCGGCTATCTTCGGAAACCTGAAGGTCTATGCCGGAGCGGAACACCCGCACGCTGCACAAACCCCTAAAACCATCCAATTAAACGACATTAAATAATGAGCCAAGAAGTTGTAAACGCAGTCGGCCGCAGAAAATCCGCCGTTGCGCGCGTATACCTCACCGCAGGCGGGAGCGGCAAGATCACGATCAACGATCGGCCGCTCGAAACCTACTTCCCGATGGAAATCTTCCAATTCGTCGTGAAGCAGCCGTTGCAGGTGACCAACCTCTCCGAAGGCGTCGACGTGAAGATCAACCTCACGGGCGGCGGAATCAAAGGCCAGGCCGAAGCTGCCAGACTGGGCATCTCGCGCTGCCTGATCGAAATGGACGCCGAACTCCGTCCGGAACTCAAAAAGAACGGCTTCCTGACCCGCGACTCGCGCGTGGTGGAACGGAAGAAACCGGGGCGGCCGGGTGCACGCAAGCGGTTCCAGTTCAGCAAGCGGTAGTTTCCGCATACCATTTTGCACGTCTTATGTTACCGGCCCCACTGTCGGCCTAAACGAACGCAGACTACCCATACAGTACTACCGCTTCGTTGCATAAGACGCGAAAAACCGGGCCGGACCGCTTTACCCCTCTCGCGCAAAGCGCTACCGGAACGGTGACGAAAGAGTAAAAACAGATTTTTAAAAAATCGCAAAAATGCCAAGAACAGATTTCAATCAACTCTTAGAGGCCGGCGTTCACTTCGGACACCTCAAACGGAAGTGGAACCCGAAAATGGCTCCCTATATCTTCATGGAAAAGAACGGGATCCATATCATCGACCTCCACAAAACGGCCGTGAAGCTCGACGAAGCCGCTTCGGCGCTCAAACAGATCGCCAAGTCGGGACGCAAAGTGCTCTTCGTGGCTACCAAGAAACAGGCCAAAGAGATTGTCGCTGAAAAGGTGGCCGGTGTGGCGATGCCGTACGTGACCGAACGGTGGCCGGGCGGGATGCTCACCAACTTCCCCACCATCCGGAAAGCGGTCAAGAAAATGGCGACCATCGACAAACTCAACAACGACGGAACGTTCGACAACTTCAGCAAACGCGAAAAGTTGCAAATCGCCCGCCAGCGCGCCAAACTCGAAAAGAACCTCGGTTCGATCGCAGACCTCACCAGACTGCCGGCCGCTCTGTTCGTCATCGACGTCCAGAAAGAAGCCAACGCCGTGAAAGAGGCCAAACGGCTCAACATCCCGGTGTTCGCCATGGTTGATACTTGTTGTGACCCTACGAATATCGACTACGTGATTCCGGCGAACGACGACGCTTCGAAATCCATCGAAGTGATTCTGGATACCGTCACCTCGGCTATCCAGGAAGGGCTGGCCGAACGCAAGGTAGAGAAAGAAAAAGAGGCTTCGGAAGCCGCCGCAGCCGGTGCTACGGCAGCAGCTAAGAAAGAACCGCGTCCGCGGATGAAGAAACCGGCAGATACTGCTGAAGCGGCTGCACAGGTGGCTGAAACCGAAGCCGAAGCAGTTCTCGAAAACGCTGCTGAATAACTCATTGGATATAAGGTAATTTCACATACCGAACCAAGAGCGTGAAGCGTGCCGGGAGTCTGTGGGAAACACACTAAACTCGCGGCACGTAACGTTTATAAACCTTAGAAAAGGAGACTAAAAACATGGAAATCAAAGCGGCAGACGTAGCCAAATTACGTAAAATGACCGGTGCGGGGATGATGGACTGTAAGAAAGCCTTGGCGGAAGCCAACGGCGATTTCGACCGTGCACAGGACATTATCCGCGAAAAAGGAAAACTCGTAGCCAGCAAACGTGCCGATCGCGAAGCGACCGAAGGGGTCGTTGCAGCCAAGCTGACCGACGGAAATACCAAAGGATATATCATCTGTCTGGCTTGCGAAACCGACTTCGTCGCCAAGAACGACGAATTCATCAAGACGGTTAATGACATGCTCGATATCGCGATCAAACATGACGTGGCAGATATCGAAGCGCTGAAGACCTTGAAAGTCGGGGCACAGACCGTCGAAGAGATGGTCACCGAAAAATCGGGTCAGACCGGCGAAAAGATCGAACTGGCCTACTACGCTAAGATCGAAGCTCCGCAGTGCGCCAGCTACGTACACATGAACAACAAGCTGGGGACGCTGATCGGCTTCAACGCTCAGATTCCGGCCGAAGTGGCACACGACGTGGCTATGCAGGCAGCTGCCATGGCACCGATCTCGATCAGCAAAGACGACTGCCCGGCGGATGTGCTGGAAAAAGAACGCGAAATCGGTCGCGAACAGGCTCGTCAGGAAGGCAAACCGGAAGCCATGCTCGATAAGATCGCAGAAGGGAAAGTGGGTAAATTCCTCAAAGAATCTACGTTGCTGAACCAGGCTTTGGTGAAAGACAACAAAGTGACTGTGGCACAATTTATCCACAATGCCAATCCGGATGCAACCGTGATTGCGTATAAGCGCTTCTCGCTGAACGACTAACGTCAGTTTCGGCTACACACAGCCTTTCTTTCCTTCGGGAGAGAAAGGCTTTTTTATTACCTTTGTCCACCTTCACTCGATTTTCTTCATGGCTGAACAGCTGACCATCCCGAAAACCGACGACCGGCAAGCGATCTACACCGCTCTGCTCCCTCAGATCGAGGCGTTGGTAGCTCCGGAAAGCGATCCGGTGGCCAATATGGCCAACGTCGCCGCGGTATTGCGGGCAGCATTCGGTTTCTTTTGGGTCGGTTTCTACCGGGTCATCGGTCACGAACTGGTATTGGGGCCGTTTCAGGGAGCCGTCGCATGCAGCCGAATCGGCTACGGCAAAGGGGTCTGCGGAACCGCCTGGGAAAAGGCCTCTACCCAGATAGTAGCGGATGTGGATGCCTTTCCGGGGCACATCGCATGCAGTTCCGATTCGCGATCGGAAATCGTCGTTCCGCTATTCACCCCATCCAGTGACCAAGTGGTTGGCGTGTTGGACATCGACAGCGACCGTCTGGACGATTTTTCTGAAATCGATGCAGTCAATTTGGAAAATCTATTGAAGAAAATCGGCAATCGCCTTCAGTAAAATGAACCGAATTATCTTAGGACTCCTGTTATTTACAACAAGTTGCACACATTCAATTAAACCGACAGCTCAACCAATTTTCGTATCGATCGTTCCGCTCAAATACATGGTCGAGCAAATCGTCGCCCCGGGAAGTTCAATCGAAGTACTCGCACCCGAAACCTCCTCACCCGAAAGCTACGAACCGACCGTCAGGCAAATTCAGGCATTGGCGGATGCTCGGGCCTATATCACGACCGGACTCATCGATTTTGAACAAGTCCTGCTCGAAAAAATCCCGGAGGTGGCACCGAAGACGCCGGTATGGAACGTCTCGCAACAGATCGACCTGCTGAATGAGTCAGAGGAGAACGGACATACGCACGGCGGCATCGATCCTCATATTTGGCTTTCGCCGCGGAGAGTCGCTCGAATCGGTCAGGAGATCGCTCAGAGCCTGGGCCAATTGGAGCCCGACTCGGCAGAGGTCTATCGGGAACGGGCACAAGCCTTTGCCGCCCGGATCGACACGCTGGACAGGCGTTTCCGACAAATGACCGAACAGGCAAAACGCAAACAATTCGCCATCGGACATACGGCCCTGACCTATCTGGCCGACGACTACGGTCTGGAGCAGATCGCCATCGAAGCGAACGGGAAAGAGCCGAGCGCCATGCTCATCAAACAACTGATCGACTCGTTGCAAAAGGCAGAGATCCGGGCGGTTTTCTTTCAACCCCAGACAAGCGATGCCGCGACACAAACCATTGTTCGCGAGCTGCCCGACGGACGGGCGGTCGAATTCGACCCGCTGGCTCCGGACTGGATGACCAATATGTTCCGGCTGGCCGACAGCCTGCAAGTAATTCTGAACGAATGACAAACGACCTGCTCCGTATCCATCGGCTGGCAGTCGGATACCCCGGCGAGACACCCGTTGTCAGCGGCATCGACCTGACGGTCGGCGCGCGGGACTATATCGGTGTCATCGGGCCGAACGGCGGTGGAAAGACTACCTTTATCCGCACCCTGACAGGAGGTTTGGCTCCTCTGGCGGGAAAAATCGAGTACACGCAGACGGATCTGCGCATCGGGTATCTGCCCCAGATAAAAAACATCGACCGGACATTCCCGATCTCTGTCACGGATATCGTCCTTTCGGGATTAATGGCCCGCAAAGGACTCTCCGGACGATACGACAAAGCGGATCGGAAACGGGTATCGGCGCTGCTCGAAGAGATCGGCATCGGCAGACTGGCCGGGCGACCGGTCGGAGCGCTTTCGGGCGGAGAGTTGCAACGGGTATTGCTCTGCCGTTCATTAATTGCCGATCCGCAACTGCTGATTCTGGACGAGCCGACCACCTTCGTAGACAACCGGTTCGAAAAAGAGCTGTACGAACTGCTCGCCCGGCTGAACGAACGGATGGCCATCATCATGGTTTCGCACGATTTGGGAACCATCAGCCGTTATGTAAAAAGCATCGTCTGCATCAACCGCTGTTTCCATTACCATCCGTCGAACATACTGACACAGGAGCAATTGACGGAGTACGACTGCCCGATTCAATTGATTTCGCACGGGCCCGTACCGCATACCGTACTGACACGACACACCGGTTGCGCTTGTTGCGCCGAAAACCCGAAACCACCTACCACCGAATCGAAATAATGGATTTTATTCAGGAGATATTCACCTACCGTTTCTTGAGCTACGCAACCCTGGCCACCTTGCTCTCGGGCATCGCGTGCGGGATTGTCGGGACGTATATCGTCTCCCGGAAACTGGTTTTTATGAGCGGAGGCATTACCCACGCTTCGTTCGGCGGGATCGGAATCGCCTACTATTTCGGATTCGCACCGTTGGTCGGTGCTTTGTTGTTCGCCTTAGCTGCGGCGGTCGGAATCGAGACCTTCAGCCGGAGGGGCAAAATCAGCGAGGATGCGGCAACGGGGATTCTCTGGTCGGTGGGGATGTCGGTCGGCGTGATCTTCATCTTCCTCACACCGGGCTATGCACCGAACCTGATGAGCTTTTTGTTCGGCAATATCCTGTTGGTGAACGAGACGGATCTGATCGGTCTAGGAACGATGGACGGGATACTGTTGCTGCTGTTCGGAGGGTGTTATCGGGCGATTCTCTACACGGCGTTCGACCGCGAGTTCGCAGCTTCGCAGAAACTGCCGGTCGGGGTCATCGGATACGGCATGATGATCCTGATTGCAGCGACCATCGTACTGACCATCAAAACCATGGGCATCGTTCTGCTGATGTCGCTGCTGACCCTGCCGACGGTCATCGCCGGCCTGCTGACGCGAGACTACAAACGGCTGACCATCGGCGCCTGCATCGGCGGGACGGTTTCGGTCATGATCGGACTCTACATCAGTTATGCCTATGACATCCCGATCGGAGCGGCGGCGATCGCCGTCCTTTCCGTGGCATTCTGCATCGTCAAAGCCGGGATATATATCGGCCGCAAAGTACGCTCTATCTCACTCGGATAATCGTCAGTCCGTCCCGCATCGGCACCAAGACCTGCTCCACCCTCGGATCGTCGCGCACCATCCGGTTGAAAGTCAGAATTCCCAGTGTCTGACGGTCGTTCCGTCCACTTTCGGGTTCCGCCTGCGCCACCTTCCCATACCATAACACATTATCGGCCAGAATGATACTCCCCGACCGCACAAATCCGCCATCCATCAGCATACGATAGTATTCCGGATATTCCCGCTTGTCGGCATCGATAAAAACCAGGTCGAATACCTGTCCCAATGTCGGCACTACCTCCAAAGCCGGCCCGATATGCTGCACGATCCGCTCCCGCAGTCCTGCCCGCTCGATATACCGGGCCGCAAAATCCTGCAACTCGTCATCGATTTCCACCGTATGTAACTCGGCCCCCTCCCGAGACAATCCCCGTGCCATCGCAATGGCAGAATATCCGGTAAACGTTCCCAGCTCAAGTATATACATCGGATCGACCATCCGTACAAACATCTCCAGCAACCGCCCCTGCCAGTGCCCCGAGAGCATCCGCGGCTGAATCATCCGCAAATGGGTCTGCCGATCCAACTCGGCCAGCACCGGGTCTTCCGGCGAAATATGATCAAGGATATAACGCTCCAGCTCAGAATCCATACCTACCTGTATATCAGACTGTAAAAATTATTCTCATTAAAGATGTCGTTCGCGGTTTCGAGCAGCTCTTCCGCCGTAATCGCCCCGATTTTCGCCTCTACCTCTCCCGCCTGCTCGAATCCGTTGTAGATCAACACGCTCTTGGCCACCCCCAGCATCAGATTTTCGGTATTTTCCGACGACAGAATCCATTGGCCGAGAAACTGCCGCTTTGCCCGGGCCAGCTGCACAGTCGTCAGCTTCGTCTCCCGCAGCCGCCGCAATTCCGCCCGGACGAGCTCTATGGATTGTTCCACCTTATCCCGCTCGCACCCCAGATAGATGGTATAAATCCCGCTGTCGCTATACGGCACGTACCCCGCCTCGACATTATAGGTCAGTGCGTGTTTCTCGCGCAAGAGCATATTGAGTCGCGACACCGACGCCGGCCCGCCCAGCAGATTGATCAGAAAAGCCAGTCTCAGCCGCTGTTCGTCGTGCAGATCATAGCCGTATCCGCCCAACAGGCAATGGGTCTGATAGGTACTCTTATGCCGCACGACATCGAACAACGGCTGCCGTTCCGGCACGCGCCGTTCCGCGGTCAGACCCTCTCCGTCCGCCGCTTCGAAGGGGGCCAGATAGCGTTCGCAAATCTCCCGAAAACGGCTGTGCGGCATCTCTACGGATGCCGAAAAGACGATCCGGTCGGGTCGGTAATGTCCCGCAACATACGCTTTCAACTGTTGTTGCGTCGCCCGTTTCAGGTTCCGCGGCGTTCCCAGAATATTCCGTCCCAGCGGCGAACCGGCAAACAGCAACTCTTCGAAGTCGTCGAAAATCAGCTCCGCCGGCGAATCTTTGTAAGAGTTGATCTCATCGATCACCACCTCCCGCTCCTTGTCGATCTCCCGCGCGTCGAAGCGCGACCGGAAGACCATATCCGACAACAGATCCACCCCTTTCCGGAATTCCGACCGCAAGAGCGTGGCATGCACCACCGTCTCCTCCTTGGTCGTAAAGGCGTTCAACTCTCCCCCCGCATTCTCCAACAAACTGTTGACCCGATAGGCCGACCGCCGTTCCGTCCCCTTGAACAACAGGTGCTCGACCAGGTGCGCCACCCCATGCTGCGTCGCTGCCTCGTCCCGAGTCCCCGCCCCGATCGTCAAGGCCAGGTGTGCCACTTGGGCACCCTGTCTTCCCGGCCGCCGATGGACGCACCGCATCCCGTTCGGCAAGGTGAACAAATCAAACTCCTTTTCCGCCATCAGCCGATCACCTCCTTCAGATAACGTGCCGTCTGACTCCCCACAGCTTTCGGAGCCTCCGCCAACTCCCGCGGCGTACCGGCAAAGACAAGCTGCCCCCCGGCCTCTCCCCCCTCCGGCCCGAGGTCGATCACCCAGTCGGCACATTTCACGACATCCATATTATGCTCCACGACCACCACCGTGTGACCTTTCTGTATCAACGCTTCAAATGACCGCAGCAACTTCCTGATATCATGGAAGTGAAGCCCGGTCGTCGGCTCGTCGAAAATAAACAGCAACGGCTGCGAGCCATTCTCTTTGAGCAGGAACGACGCCAGTTTCACCCGCTGGCTCTCGCCCCCCGACAAAGTGGACGACGACTGCCCCAGCTTGACATACCCCAGCCCGACATCCTGTAACGTCTTGAGTTTCTCGATAATCCGCAGGTTGATCTTATCCTGCTCCGCATACTGCCCGAAAAATTCGATCGCCTCGTCGATACTCATCTCCAACACATCGTAGATCGACTTGTCGTGGTACCTCACCTGCAAAATTTCGTCCCGAAAGCGTTTCCCGTTACATGCCTCGCACACCAACTCCACATCGGCCATGAATTGCATCTCGACCCGAATCACCCCCTCACCCTTGCACTCCTCGCACCGTCCTCCGGCAATGTTGAACGAAAAACTCGAAGAGTCGAACTTATATTGTTTCGCAAGTTGCTGTTCGGTAAATAGTTTACGAATCTCATCGTAAGCTTTGATGTAGGTTACCGGATTCGACCGCAAAGAGCGACCGATCGGATTCTGGTCGATCATCTCCACCCCCTTGAGCAGCAAGATATCCCCTTCGAGGCCATCGAAATCGCCCGGCCGATCGCCCGTTTCGGTCAGCGCACGCCGCAAAGCCGGATAGAGGATACTCTTCACCAGCGACGACTTTCCGCTCCCGCTCACCCCCGTAATGCAGGTCATCACCCCCAGCGGAATCCGCACGTCGATATTCTTCAGATTGTGTTCCCTCGCCCCCTTGATTTCGATATAGCTGTTCCATTTCCTGGCCCGTTTCGACATCTCGATCGCCTCCCGTCCCGTCAGATAACGCACCGTCAGACTTCGATTTCCCTTCCGTTTCGCCGCCGCCTCCATTTCCGGGAAGGCCCCCTGAAAGACCACCTCGCCTCCCAGATAACCCGCCATCGGCCCGATATCGATCACCTCGTCCGCCGCCCGGATAATCTCCGCGTCGTGCTCCACCACGATAACCGTATTCCCCAGGTCGCGCAACTGCCGGAGCACCTCGATCAGCCGTTCCGTATCCCGCGGATGCAGCCCGATACTCGGTTCGTCCAGAATATAGAGCGACCCGACCAGACTACTCCCCAGCGACGTCGCCAGATTGATCCGCTGACTCTCTCCCCCCGACAAAGTCGACGAGAGCCGATCCAGCGTCAGATACGCCAGCCCCACATCTTCCAGGTATTGCAACCTGTTCTTGATCTCCGTCAACGCCCGCCCGCCGACCTCCGCATCATGCGCATCCAATTGCAGCCCCTCGAAAAAAGCCTTCAGTTCGCTCACCGGCATCCTGACCAGCTCCGCAACCGTCCGCCCGCCGACCCGCACATAGAGCGCCTCCGGCCTGAGCCGCGCCCCGCCGCAATCCGGACAAAGCGTTTTCCCCGTATACCGCGAAAGCATCACCCGATACTGAATCTTGTACCGTTCCTTTTCGAGATATTCGAAGAACTCATCCAGCCCGTGGAAATAGCTATTTCCCCGCCACAGCAGCCGCCTTTGCTCCTCGCTCAGCTCGTAAAACGGCCGATGGATCGGAAAACCGAACTTCGAAGCGTTCATCACCAGCTGCTTTTTCCACCACTTCATCGTCTCGCCCCGCCAGCAGACAATGGCGTCGTCGTAAATCGTTTTCGACTTGTCCGGAATCACCAGATCTTCATCGATCCCCACCACACGTCCGTACCCCTCGCACCGCGGGCACGCCCCCAGCGGATTGTTGAAGCTGAACATATGTTCGAACGGCGGCTGAAAAACGATCCCATCCGCCTCGAATCGGTTCGAGAACTCCTTGAACTGAGCTCCGCGATCCCCCTGTTCCTTAGACGGAAAGGAAATAAGCAAACATCTTCCATCCCCTACCTCGAAAGCGGTCTGCACCGAATCGAAAAGACGACTCGCCCACTCCTCATCCGCCCCCTCCGGCACCGAAAAACGGTCGATCAACACCGCCAACTCCTCCACCCCGTATTTATCGATCTCAGGCAGAATGTCCTGCACATATTTCACCTCTCCGGCAGCCGACGAGCGCAACACCAACCGCTCGAAACCGTCCTTCATCAGCAGCGTGAGCTTTTCAATCACCCCCTGCCCCTCGTACAGCGCCACCGGAGCTGCAACCATCGCCCGTGTTCCGACAGGCAATGCCATCCCGGCATCCACCACATCCTGCACCGTGTGCGCCTTGACCTCCTCACCGCTCACCGGCGAGTAGGTCTTCCCGATCCGTGCGAACAGCAGCCGCAGGTAGTCGTAGATTTCCGTCGTCGTCCCCACCGTAGACCTCGGATTGCGCGTGTTGACCTTCTGTTCCACCGCAATCGCCGGGGCGATGCCCGTAATGAAATCGACATCCGGTTTCTCGATCTTCCCCAAAAACTGCCGCGCATAGGCCGACAAACTCTCCACATACCTCCGCTGCCCCTCCGCAAAAATGGTATCGAACGCCAGGGTGGATTTCCCCGAACCCGACAATCCGGTCACCACGACCAGTTTATTGTGCGGGATTTTAATCTCTATATCCTTAAGATTATGGACTCTGGCACCCTTTACATGAATATATTGTTCCATTCAGTGAATCCGATTAACTATATACCAACGTCAGAACCAATATCTATCGTATAATCTCGATCTGCTCCTGAGCGGTAATCTTTTCGCAGTATTTACACCGCAACGCGAGCTCGCCGTTCCGCGTAAAAACATCGAATCGCGTGCGGATATGCGGCTCGCGGTTGGTCACGCACATCGGATTACCGCACTTGACAAAGCCTTCGACATGAGTCGGCACCTCGACCACCCGCTTCTCCGCCACCTCGAAATCGCGAATAATATTGATCCGCGCCGACGGAGCCACCAGCGAGATATAGCCGATCTCCTCGTCCCCGCAATCCTTGTCCGCAATCTTGATAATCGCCTTCCTGCCGATCCGTTTGCTCTGCAGATTGGTACCGAACGTTACCTGATGCGTCGTCCGGTCGAGCCCCAACAGCTTGATCACCTTGAACAGGCTGGTCGGCGGAATGTGGTCGATCACCGTTCCGTTTTCGATCGCACTGACCTCCAGAACGCCTTTTTTATGATTTTTCAATTCTTCAGACATGACTACGAATTACTTTAAATAAACCACCCCAATTATTTGACCCCAAACAGATAAGCCATTATCGCCATTCGCGTATAGACCCCGTTCTCCGTTTGCTGGAACCAGTAGGCTTTCGGATTGTCGTCCACATCGGGCGCAATCTCATTGACCCGCGGAAGCGGATGCAGAATCCGCATGTTCGGTTTCGTATCGGCCAGCATATCGTTGTGCAGGACATAGGCATTCTTCACCCGCTCGTACTCCATCACGTCAGAGAAGCGCTCCCGCTGCACCCGCGTCATATAGATGATGTCCGCCATCCCCATCCGCTCCATCATATCCGCCGTCTCGTAGTATGAAATCCCCCGCTCGTAGAGCTGCATCTTGTACTCCGTCGGCATCTGCAGCTCGGGCGGCGACACGAAGGTGAACTCCGCCTTGAAGTGCGACAGCGCCTCCAGCAGCGAATGCACCGTCCGCCCGTACTTCAAGTCCCCCACCATCATGATGTTGATATTGTCCAGCCTCCCCTGCGTCTTGAGGATCGAATAGAGGTCGAGCAGCGTCTGGCTCGGATGCTGGTTGGCCCCGTCCCCGGCATTGACCACCGGCACGCGCGACACCTCGCTGGCATAGCGCGCCGCCCCTTCGACCGGATGCCGCATCACGATCATATCGCAGTAATTCGAAATCACCTTGATCGTATCGTGCAGCGTCTCGCCCTTCGTCACGCTGGTGTTGTTCATGTCCGAAAATCCGATCACCCGCGCCCCCAGCCGGTTGATCGCACTCTCGAAACTGAGCCTCGTGCGGGTCGAGGGTTCGAAAAAGAGCGAAGCCACGACCTTGCCGTACAGCAGCCGTTGATCCGGATTGGCCTCGAAATCGGCCGCCAGCTCCATGATCCGGAGAATATCCTCCTTCGTGAAATCATGGATCGAAACCAGACTCTGTTTTTTCTTCATAATTTTTGCGCGCTATGATGATAATGAGACATTTACCCCTTCGATTCCCGCCATCCGGTCCACCAGCGGGCCGGCATCCCGCAACCGGATCGAGAGCCGCAGCCGGCAGGCGAGGTCGAACTCCTGCCCCAGCACCTCCGGCGCCATCTCCTTGACCACCCGCATCACCTCGTTCATCGCCAGATACGGAAACTCCACGACGACCACCCTATTTTCCGTCCGCTCCACCACCTCGGCCGCCGCCAACGCATCCGCCGTCGCCCCCTTGTAAGCCGCAATCAGCCCCGGCACCCCTAATTTGATTCCGCCGAAATACCGCACCACCACGACCAGCACATTGGTCACCCCCCGCGAAAGCAGCTGCCCCAGTATCGGCCGCCCCGCACTCCCGGCCGGCTCTCCGTCGTCGTTAGCCCGGAACCGCACGCCGCCCTCCGAAGCCTCGATCCCCAGCTGCCACGCATAACAATGGTGCCGGGCATCGTAATACTTCGTCTTCAGGGCATCGACCAGCGGTTTGATATCGGCCTCGGAAAAAACCGGATAGGCAAAGGCCAGAAAACGGCTGCCCTTGTCCTTGTAGAGCCCCTCGGCAGGGGCCGCGATGGTCAGATAAGTATCGCTGCTCACGATCCGGTCGGATTATCCGAACAAAAATAGCCATTCGCCGGCGGATAAACAAACCGGCAGGAGAGAATAATCGACCGTCACGGAAAGGAATTTGTTTTTTCGGAAAATAAGCGTTACTTTTGTAGTGTTATCAGACATGAATGGATTCCCGGCACCTTATTTTAGGGTTTCGGGGGTTTGTTTTTTATTGCATACAAAAAAGAGGGATTATGGCAAAGGTGAATTACATAACGGAAGCCGGCCTGCGGAAGCTGCGTGCCGAGCTGGATGCGCTGAAGGCCGAACGGCCGGTGATTTCGGCCCAGATCGCCGAGGCGAGAGACAAGGGCGACCTGTCGGAAAACGCCGAATACGACGCAGCCAAGGAGGCACAGGGAATGCTCGAAATGCGGATCGCCAAGCTGGAGGCGACGATCGCGGGGGCGCGGATTATCGACGAATCGAAACTCAATACGAATACCATCCAGATGCTCAACCGGGTGACGATCAAGAACATCAACCTCGGGAAGACGGTGGAATACACCCTCGTGTCGGAAAACGAGGCCAACTTGAAAGAGGGAAAACTCTCGATCGGAACGCCGATCGCACAGGCTTTGCTGGGCAAGAAACGGGGCGACCTGGTCGAAGTGCAGGTACCGTCGGGAGTTTTGAAACTCGAGGTGCTGGATATCTCTATCTGACCCATATACTATCCCCGATGGGGATAGTAAAAAAGCGGCCTGAAAACAGGTCGCTTTTTTCATTACTCTTCTTCGCCTCCCAAGTGCAGCGCCAGCCAGACACAGTCGAACGACGTTCTGAGCACCCTATGGAGTTGATGCGCCCCGATCAGCAGATAATCCCCCGCCTCCAGCTCCGTCACCGAGCCGTCGCCCCACTCCAGCGCAGCCTCGCCCCGAACCACCATCACCCACTCGTCCCATCCCTGATCATACCACTCACCCTGCTCTTCGCCGAACGACATGATGCGTTCAAGCCGCACCCGCTGACCGGCCGTCGCCGCGACAGAGAGCAGCGTATCGAACACCTCTCTCCCCCGCTCCTGCGTCGAAGCCGGAGGCCGAATTCCACGTTTATCAAAAATATTCCCCATGCGAGCCGCGTTTACATCCGCTCCCGCAGAATCTCGGCCACGCGCTCCGGCGTAACCTGGCCGGTCTCGCCCAAATTCCAGCCCCGTTTCCGGAAGCGATCCACAATAAAATCAATGGTTTCCTGTCCGATACCATGCTCCGACAGCCGGGTCTTCATCCCCAGGCTGCGGAAAAAGGCATCGGTCTTCTCGATCGCCGCCTCCGCCTTCTCCTCCGGCGTCCCCGTCACACCCCATACCCGTTCGGCATACTGCACCAGTTTGTCGAACTTCTCGCGACGCATCACCCGCATCATACCCGGATAGACGATCGCCAGCGTCACCGCATGATCCAGCCCGTGGAGCGCCGTCAGCTCGTGTCCGATCATATGCGTTGCCCAATCCTGCGGCACCCCCATCGCAATAAAGCCGTTCAGCGCCATGGTCGCCGTCAGCATGAAATTGGCCACCTCGTCGTATCGATCATGCCGTTCCACCAGCTTCGGCCCCAGCTCGATCAACGTCTGCAACAGCCCCTCGGCCCAACGGTCCATCACCATCGCCTGCGTGTCGAACGTCAGGTACTGCTCCAGCGTATGGGCGAACGAGTCGACGATCCCATTGACGATCTGCCGCTCCGGCAACGAGTAGCAGACCTCCGGATCGAGCACCGAAAACTGCGGATACCCCTGAGGATTATGAAACGCCAGCTTTTCGTCGAACTCCCGCCGCGAAATCACCGCCCCGTTATTCATCTCCGACCCGGTGGCCGGCAGGGTCAGCACCGTAGCCAACGGCACCGCCTCGACCGCCTTCGACGGGTCGAGCATAAAATCCCACGGATCGCCCGCATATTTCAAAGCCGTGGCGATAAACTTCGTCCCGTCGATCACCGACCCGCCTCCCACGGCCAACAGATAGTCCACCCCCTCGGCACGCGCCCGTTCGACAGCCTTTACCAATGTCTCGTACTGCGGATTGGGTTCGATTCCGCCGAACTCCACCACCTCGCGCCCCTTCAGCGCCTCGGTCACCTGATCGTACACGCCGTTCCGGCGGATACTCCCGCCGCCGTAGGTCATCATGATTTTAGCACCGGCCGGAATCTCGCGGGCAATCTTCGCAATCGTTCCTTTCCCGAAAATCAGTTTCGTCGGGTTGCAAAATGTGAAATTATTCATGCTCGAAAACGGTTTATCGTTTTAATACCATCGGCTAATTTAAGATATTTGCACCAAAATTCCAAGATCCGCCATGCAAAATCGCCCTTCGCTTTCCGCCGCCACCATCGCCGCTCCGGCCTCCGGTTCCGGCGGTGCGATCGCCCTGATCCGCCTCAGCGGCCCCGAAGCCCTGTCGATGACCGAAAGCGTCTTTTCGAAACCGCTGGCCGCAGCCAAAGGTTATACGGCCCATTTCGGAACCATCGCGGACGGCAACCGGTTGCTGGACGAAGTGATCGTCACCGTTTTCCGGGCTCCGCACTCCTATACGGGTGAGGAGATGGTCGAAATCTCGTGCCACGGCTCCGCATATATCGTACAGGAAATTTTATCGCTCCTCGTCCGGCGGGGAGCCACTCCGGCTACGGCGGGAGAGTTCACGAAGCGGGCGTTTCTGAACGGCAAACTCGACCTTTCGCAAGCCGAGGCGGTAGCCGACCTGATCGCTTCGGAGAGCGGCGCGGCGCACCGAATTGCCCTGAACCAGATGCGCGGAGGATATGCCGTCGAGTTGGCGGGGCTGCGAGAAAAGCTGCTGCACATTACGTCGTTACTGGAATTGGAGCTGGATTTTTCGGAAGAAGACGTGGAATTTGCCGACCGACGGGAATTGCAACAACTGCTCGCAGATATCCAGGAGCGGTGTCGCACGCTGGCAGACTCGTTCCAGAGGGGAAATATCCTGAAGAACGGTGTTCCGGTCGCTATCGTCGGCGCTCCGAACGCCGGGAAATCGACCCTTCTGAACCGGTTGATCGGCGAAGAGCGGGCCATCGTGTCGGAGGTGGCGGGTACAACGCGCGATTTTATCGAAGAATCGATCGGGCTGGAGGGTATCCGGTTCCGGTTCATCGACACGGCGGGTCTGCGCCACACGGATGACCGGATAGAAGCCTTGGGCATCGAACGCACGAAAGAGCGTATAGCCCGGGCTCAGGTAATATTGTTGCTGATTTCGGAACCTCTGTCGGCAGATGAAGTCCGAGCACAAATCGCAGCCCTTGCTCTGTCGCCGAAACAGCGACTCATCGTTTTGCTGAACAAGTCCGACGTCTGGGCGACTTCGGACTTGGCACGCCAGCTGGCAAGCTCGACTCGGGTGCTCAGCCTGTCAGCCCGGACGGGCACAGGTGTCGAACAACTGAAACAGCAGCTCTCTAAAGAGTTCGGCGATCGCGGTGAAGCCGAAACGCTCATCGTGACGAATACGCGTCATTACGAAGCGCTTCTCCATGCAGGCGAAGCTTTGACGCGCGCCTCGGCAGCCATGTCACAAGCTCTGCCGGCCGACCTGATCAGCGAAGAGATCCGCCAGGTACTCCACCATCTGGGTGAAATCACAGGCGAGGTCACGACGGACGACATTCTCGGCAACATCTTCAGTAAATTCTGCATCGGCAAGTAGAGTGATGTTTACCAACATTAGCATACAACATAAGACGCTCAAAATGGGCTTCTTTCCCTTAATGGTTGTCATTATCTGTGACGCTCTATGACAAAATATCCAGCCCAAACGTGGCAGGACTAGTTCACTAACGAACTTTGAAGCTCAGCCTCCACACACGACTCACTAAATAAGAACCGACCACTTTTTGACTCACCCGTCCGAGACGGTGATGCGATTGAATAAGCGAGCGGCACCATTCCAATATGGATGATGCCGCTCGCTTATTTTATTTCCCTATAGCCATGTCAATCGGTGCCACAATGCTTCCAACGGCCCTTGTTTGTGTCGAGAAAGCCACCAGCGACAGAACAGCACCTGTAACACCGCTATACCGAATCCGATCAGCAGGCTCACCGCATAACCGCAATAGGGAGCCAAATAGAGTCCGAACGGAAAGTAGATCAACGCTCCGACAATCGACTGCGTAATGTAGTTCGTCAGGCTCATTCGTCCGTAAAACCGCAGTGCCGTCGTCCGCCTCCGGAAAGATTCCTTACGGTAAAGTAACATGAACGAGGCCACCAGCACCGCAGTGAATGCCAACTTTTGCCACATATCCAGCACAACACCTACCGTTTGCGCAGCGACTCCTTCCTGATCACCTACCCGCACATAAAGGGGGTAAAGTATTCCGAACGCCACTGCTCCGACCATCAACGTATTCACCCAGAAACGCCCGCTCTGCTCCGTGGCTGCGAACAGCTGCTTCCGCCCCAAGAGCAGTCCAGCCAGAAACAACCCTGCCGTTTGCAAGAAACGCCCGGATCCGACAGCCCACAGCAGGCTGGCTTTTTGTCCCAGCGTCACATTGCCCCGGATGAAAGTCCAGAAATCTCCGGCTTTGGTATATTCCGCTACCGTTTCATACATCGGCCCGACACCCAAGTCGGGTAATGTGTAGGATGAGTCAAACAGGCTGCGAAAATAGTAAAACCACTCGACCGGTTGCAGCAACAAGATAATGGTCAATATCAACACCGCTTTGTCGCTCCATTTGCGGACAATAACCAGCACAATTCCCACCACAGCGAACAGCAAGAGTACGTCTCCTGCCGGAAAAAAAGCTGCGTTCAGGGTGGCAAAGCCCAACAAAAGCAACAGTCTCCACAGGAAACGCAGTCCAAAATCATGGCCTTTCAACTCTTGGTTGGTGTATTGGATATAAAAAGTGAAACCAAATAGCAGAGCGAAAATTGCATAGGCTTTTCCGGCAAAGAGCGAAAAGACGATGCTGACTATCCCCTGATTCAGGACATCGAGCCATTCGGGCTGTTCGGCGGGATAGACCGGAAAAATAAAATGTTCGACGCTGTGGACCAGCAGGATGGCTATCACGGCAAAACCGCGCAAGGCATCGACCGCTTCAATACGTGATGTCTTGGTCGAAAGGGTGGTTTGCATGGAAAATCGATTGGGGTTTCAGGAGGCAAGATAGCAAAAACCATCGGATTATAGCAACTCCAACCTACGCCGCGCGTGGCAGAGTACAAAGGAATCAACATGAATACGCTAGCCGGGCAGGCGGTGATGCTGGCGGACGGATCACAGGCTTATATCAATCAGGTCTACACCAACAGGAACGGTTGTGGAGATCGAAGAGATCGACCGATTGCTCCCCCAAAGTATCGAAGAATACAAGCGAACGGGACGTAATCCACTGGCGGATATTGTGTTGGAAAAACAAAAACCTCGCAGAAATGTGGATGAAGAGAAGCGACTGAAGACGCTGGCCACACTACATGCATTCAACAATCTCTTCTCGGTGATCGGCAAGGGGATCGCGGCAAGTGCAGGATTACGACCGACACCGGTGGACAACAAACCGATCGAGGATATCCAACACAGACTGCAACAGTTGGACAACATCTATCGAAACGAAGAGCAACGATACAATCAGAACGAGCTGCTGGCAGCCATGCGAAAGGATCAGACAAACCTTCAGGCGGCCAAAGAGGAAGTGGATGCGCTTTCGGCCCGTCGCAAGGGGTATATCGATATGTACAAAGACGAGCTGGAGCACAATCGGCAGTTGGAAGAAAAGGCGGCCGAGTTGGGGGTCAAATCCTCTCAGTATCGCACGGATCTGCAGTACAAGTACGACAAGATGAAGTCGGAAGAAAAGACCGCGGACAAAAATCGGGCTGTGCAGTGGGCGAGGTTAGCCAAAGAGCACCCGGAGGTTTCCGTACTCAATTACAAGACGGGAAAAGCGGAATTACTCGACAAAGAAAAGTGGGCACGACTGGGCGGTTACATCGCCCGAATCCTCGACCAACGAGAATCGGCAAAAAAGGGGCCGTACGGCGAGTGGATTGCTGGCAAAAGTCCGCTGCCGCTGAACAGCCGCATTACGGACGAAGAACTCAAAGAACTTCAAAAAGCGGCAACAAACGGAGAAAAACTCACTGCAAACCAACTTGGAGTCATCACCCGTCTCTTCAACGAGATGGAGAACGGAGAAGTTTACGAAACGGAGAACAGCACACCTTTTTACATGCCGGACAAACCCCGGTCGATGTATGCTCAGTCCATTCGCCCCCAATACGAAAACTGGCTTCAGGGTATGAGAGAATATTATACCCTCACGGGACAAATGCCCGACAATACGATCACCGTAGACGAAGCCCGGAAACTGTTCGACGGTATGCAAAATGTTCCGGACAAAGAGATCACAGACGTACTGCAAGCGGCCGGATGGCAGGTAACAGAATAAACACACCATGAGTCTGCAACAACGAGAAGCGATAGCGGCATTGATTGCCCCAAAACAGGCACAGGAATCCCCAAAACAGGCCTCAGCCCCCGGGCTCCGGTCGTTCGACGCCTCAGCGCAAGCCCCCACCGGCACGCCGACGGTACAGACCGACTTCGGGAATGTAATGCCGGCCCCCGCGCCGGTCGAGCTCGCCCCGGAACCAGCCCCGGAACCGACTCCGTCGTGGAAAGAACTGTTGCCAAAGACGGAAGCAACGAACCCGCGGACAGAATTGAAATTGCCGACACTACCGTATGATACATACACCGGATCCCAATCTGCATGGAATGCAGACGAGGCCGTGGCACAAGTAGAAGAGGCCATCAAACAGGGTGTGCATCCGAGCGGCAGCAAACCGGGAATCTTCCATCCCATGCAAAGCCTTCAGGAAGTCGCACGGGAGACCTTACGGGAAATGACGCCTGAGGATATTTTCCGACATCGGGTCGAAACATTCCTCGACAAGAGAAACAGCGAAAGCGTCCGTGAAAAGGCACGCGAAAAATTGAAAGCCGACTGGGATACGCCGGAATACAAAGCGGTCCGGGAGAGCATTCACGGCTCTACCAAAATCGTAGATGAGGCCATCAAAGAGTGGCAGACGGAATACAAAAAACGCGAACCGGGATGGAGAGCTCAAAGCACTGAGAATGCCCGGTCCGCCACGGCTCGGGGAAACGCATGGACCGATCAAAACAGATTGATGAGCGGTTTCCCCGAAACTGCCTATGCAGGACGCGTTATAGCTGAAACCGGACATCACTACAAGCCGCAAGAACAATCGGACTTCGATGCGGCACGCTATTTTCTCGATCACGCCCGATATTACCAGAATACCTATTCCGAATTAGAGAATGCGATCTATGCCCAACCTTCGAAGGAAATGGGATTCATGGAAAAAGCATATCGATACACCACCCTGCCCGGTCTGGCCAACGCACTATTCACCAAAGACAAATCAGGGAAGTCGCGGTTCGATCAGTTTCTGCACGGCATTGCTCCCCGAAACGTGGAAGATGCTGTTTCGTTTGGATGGGCCGAGACCGTACACCTGAGTCGGCTGAATTCGATTAACGCGAAAGCGGCCCGGGGAGAGGAGCTGACCGACGGCGAAAAGGCCATGGCCGGAGCCTATTTAGTGAGTCTCGACGCGCAGGCGGGACTCCAGATGTTCGGAGGCGCGACAACGGCAGAAAAGTTCGGCCAGTTCATCGGCGAAAACGTGCCGTTTTTGATCGAGATGGCCGTGAGCGGCGGATTAGGCGGTGCAGCAGCCGGAGCCGTGCGCGGACTGGCACGCAAAGGGATCGTGAAAGGGATTCAAATGGCAGGAAAATCCGGTGCGAAAGGGCTTGCAGGGGCAGCACTAAAGAGCGGCGCAGGACGCTACGTGGCCAAACAAGGGGCCAATATCGCGAGCTCGCTGGTCGGAGGAGCTGCCATGGCTCCCTTCTCGCAGACCACCTACCGAAACTATACGCAACGGGAGAACGACCAGTACGATGTGGGACTCGACGCCGAGGGGAACTACACGGCCCGGCTGGCCCGCCCCACTTCGGAATGGGAACGCGGTTGGAAATCGTACGTCGGCGCAGGGGTCGAGCTGGGGTCGGAATTCTGGGGAACATTTGCCGGAGCGGGGCGAATCTTCCCCCGGTGGATGCAAAAAACGAAGGTGGGAGAGGTGTTGGAGCCGATCCGCAAGTTCACCCAAACGCCCGGCGGACGACGATTCGACAATTATGTGGGAGATGTGTTCAAATGGAACGGCGGCACGATGGAGGGTCTGGAGGAGGAGTTCTCGAATGCCCTCGAACCGATCCTGACCGGGGAGACGGAACGGCTGAAAGCGAACTTCTCGCCTGAGGCGCAATTCGATACCATTCTGGGAGTGGTGGCCATGAGTACGGCGATGGGGGCCGTCCGCACGCCGATCGTGGCTTTCGACCATGCCCGCCATGCCCGAACCGGAGCAAAACTGCGCTCGCAGATCAGCGACCCGACCCTGCGCGAGTCGCTGCAACAGATCATGGCCTCAGGAACGCGGCAGGAACAGGCCCAAAAACTCGGTCAAATAGACTGGAGTACAGTTTCGATGCAGGATCGGGCGGCAGCAATGGACTATGTGGCTCACCGGGTGGAGGGACGCGTCACACAGGATATGCAGGAGGCGATGCGGAAACAGGCCGCGACGGCCGAAGCACAACGACGGTTCGAGCAGCACAAGAACCGGGACACGGGGAACATCGAAACGGTCACGGACAGCGAGGGGAACAGCTTCTATCTGGCGAGCGGAACGCTGGAAACGGACGAGAAAACGACTGCCGGACCGACGACTGAACAAAAGGATGTACCTCCAACCGGACGACCGATGACAGCCGAGGAGGCGGGAGCATTCGTCGAACGGATGCAGCACGGCGCACAACCCGCTCCGGAACTGGAACTGACTATTGAAAACTGGGATCGGGAGTTTGGTCCAGAGGGAACTGTGGAAACGCCTATCGGCACCGTCAAAATGGGTGAACACCAGTTTGCGAAATTGAGCCGACAGGGACGAAACGGAAAACTCGGCATGGTCAAACCGACCCTGACCGATCCGGACATCATCGTCGAAGATGCCAGCAAGGCCGCACCCGGACAACAAACCGAAAGGCCTTCGTCATACGTATTCGTGAAAACGTTCTCCGGCGAAAACGGAGAACGAATCTACCATTTCACCTCGGTAACGGTCAGTCGCGACGGACAGGAAGTCGTTATCTCCAATCAGGAAAAAAGCCCGGAGAGAATCGAGCGGTTGATGAAAGAGGGAGTGCCGACCTACATTAAAAAGGCGACCTTGCCATCCGAATCCGTCACTTCGGCACAAGGAGACCGGCAGTCTATACCTGACGGGGCTACTCTTTTCAACAAAGGTACGAAATCTGCACGGGGAAACAAAAGAAATCCTGCGGTAACGGACGGCACGGTATTCGTGATCGACCCGGCGACCGGCCAGACCTCGCAACGGAGCGTCGAAGAGCTGAAGCGGGGCGAAACCACGACGCCCGAACAATACGAGACCGGGTTCCGCCAGCAGTTGGAAACCATCTCCCAAGCCGAGGCGGAGGAGGCGGACATGCAGGAGATCATCGAGAAAGCCAATGCGGAGGGAGAAGACCCGATGCCGCGGATGGCGGAGTACAAGGGGATCGACCTGAATACGCTGGCCGGGCAGACGGTGACGCTGGCGGACGGATCGCAGGCTTATATCAATCAGGTCTATACCAACCGGAACGGTTTCGTGGAGATCGACGCCGTGCCGGTCGACCCGTCCACGGGCCAGCTCCTCACGAACGAGAACGGAGAGGAGGCGCACTATTTGCTGGACGTGAGGAGCATTGTCGCGCCGAAACAACAGGAACAGACGCGGGGAAACGCACAAGAGGCAACGCCAGCCGTTCCGGAACAGAGCCCGGTGCAGGAGGCGCAGGCGGAGGAACAACCGATTGAAGCTACTGCGGAGACGGTCCCGCAGGAAGAAAATCCGATACAAGGTTCGGATCAAACAATCAGTCAACCCGATCCCTATGCCGACATTCAGCCGGTGGGAAAAGGGCTATTCGGCAACATCTATCTTCAGTTTCGGGGAAAAGCACAGGAAGCGATCGACTTCCTCCTTCACCGTAAAGAAGGCGAAGCCGTAGGGGCGTTGCATCATCCGCAGGTGGGCGACATCGATCTGGTATGGGGAAAAGAAGGAACCGCACATAGCGACGGTTACGGATTGTCCAAAATTGCCAAATACCACCCGGAGGTGTTAACGAATCTGCAGGAGATCATTTCGGGCATGGACATAACAAAAGCTTCCGGAAACCGTCTCCAACTGGAATCCCGATCACATACAGCATCCATTCGACTGGATTGGAACGGAGAAAAGAAAACGTGGTTATTGACTGCATTTGAAAAAGAGACGCCAACACCTCTCGACAGGACGACAGACGTTGGCGAAAATCTCAGAGACTTGCAGAACGACACAGCTCCTCTGCAAAGTGATGGCGTCTCAAAAAGAAGTATTTCTCTACAAGAGGAAACCTCTCAAGACAAAACTACAATTTTCGGGCCGAACGTGCAAGAGGCGGAACAAAATATTCCCCGAAAAAAGGACGGAACGCCGGATTACGACCAAATCGAAGATCCGGCCACCGTCGCATCGGCGTTGAACGAGGAGTTCGGAGAGGAGGCGGCAGAGGTCGCCCGGGAGAGCCTCGACGAAGCCCGCGAAGCATTGGAGCAGGCAGACAACATCCGCAAAGCGATCGACCGGCGGCGCGCTCGGCTCAAAGCTCAAAACGAAGTAGCCAAATGGGAAGCGGTCTGCGACGCGCTCGCTCCGACCCGGGAAACCGAAACGGCGGAGCAGACTGCAGAAACGCAGGATGTACCCTCCGTGACGTTAGATCCCGTAATGGGAGACCTGATTACGGAAGAGATGCACAGGCGGGCCCCGGGGACAATCACGGTCAGGGAACAATCAGATCCGAAGGCGAACAACAATTTCATACAACGTTACGACATCGACGGGCAACCGAGCGGGGTGTACGGCATATATGACATAGAGGCGAACATCAACACGGAACCGGTCTCTTTCGGGCTGGACGAGTTCTCGTGGCGCGCCGAAAACTGGGACGAGCTGGAAGCGATGTACGACGCGTATAAAGCCGACCGGCCGGAGGTGCGCAGCTGGATAGACGACGAAGGAGGCGCGCAATTCCGCGACATCAACGATGCGTTGGAGTTCAAACGGTTCGTCGATACGCACGCTCAGCGTAAAGGAGCCGCAAAAGGTGTCGAGCAATCAACCGACATCCCGTTTCTCAGATCGGAAATCGGGAATACGGAACCGGCGTCGAATTTCTCACAAGAACACCGCGCGCAGGTCGAAGAAATCGTTCGGGAACTGGATCGGGCTTCCGGCATACAGGCTGTCGTCTTCTCCACGCTCGACGAACTGCCGGAAAAGGTGCGACGAGCCATCGAAGCCAGCGACCCGAATCACGAATACGCACCGCCCAAAGGATTTTACCTCTTCGGTGAAGTTTATATCAACGCTTCGGAAATCGTCGATCTCGGCGAAGTCGAACGCGTCTACCACCACGAAGTCGGCGGCCATCAGGCTGTCGAACGGAGCGGGCTGACCGACGCCGAGTTGCAGGCACTGTACCGCCAAACGGCGGACGAGATCGGTACCGACCACATGCGGGCGCAGAACATTCCCGAATTGGACGAGGTCGTCGATGCTTATTTAGCCGGCGAAATAACCGCCATGCAGCTGGGACGGGAATACATTGCCTATTCGACCGAACGCTTTTTCTCGCCAGCTCTGTATAACAACACCACGGAGCCGGTATTTTCCGTAGATTTGTCACAGCCGGTTACCGACGCGACGATCAAACGAATTATTGAATCCGCTAACCGAAAACACGATGGAAAACCAAACCTTACCCTCGCCGCATCCGACCCCCGAAGAGCGGGGCTACACGACACTACACCGCTTTCTGACCACCGAGGACGGGAGTTTCTTCACGCCCCAGTATACGGTTCCAATGGTCGTCCACAAGGAAATGAAACGTCTTCAGGAACTGGGGATGGAACGGGACGAGGCGTGGAAACAGGCGACCCGGAACATTCGCGAGCAGTATCCGAACAAGACGCCGCAAGAGCTGATCGAACTGAGTCGGGAGCTCTACCGGCAGGGGAAACTGTAGCCGACGACATCCGATACCGCCGCGGC
>NZ_CAJTMN010000011.1:24522-36987 GCF_910577125.1 uncultured Rikenella sp. | reverse complement strand
AAGATCGCTGATTATCAGCGATCTTTTTTCTTTTCGTGTGGTGCCCAGGACAAGAATTGAATATTGCAATATTCGATTTTCGGTTTACGTGGCAAATTATATACAAATACGCTGTAATTAAGTGCTTTATAAATTTTTCTTGGAGGTGATGTAAATTTCATTTTGTTGCTGAATATTGCAATATGTTGTGCAGATGTTGTGCGAGAAATGTATATTTGCATAACCGAAATTTATCTTGCCATGGCTACTGTAAAAGCCTTTATCCGCACCTCCACCCGAAAAGCGACAACCGTCAATATCCGGTTTCGACTGAGTGCAGGGCGGGGTGTTCAACTGTTTCATTCCAGCGAAATCGAAGTCCCGCCCGCCGTGTGGGATGATGCCCGACAGGAGGTGAAAGCCAAGGTAGTTTTCGACAGCTCCAGACGGATCGAAATCAACCGGAGTGTTGCGGATCGGAAGAATCTCATTTTGGAGATATACGACGCCACGGCAAACAAAGATGGGCTTACATCCGGGTGGCTGGACGAACAAATCGATCGGCGACTGCATCCCGAAAAATATGCGGATGCCAGCGACAAACAAACCTTTTTCGACGCCTTTGCCGAATTTTTGCGGGTGCATAAATACTCCCAGTGGCGGCAACGAGCTTTCCATGTAGTGATTCGCGCTTTGCAACGCTATGAACTGTACACCCGCAAAAAACAAGGTCCGGCCTTTGTCCTGTCGATGGATGCGATCACCCCGGCCTTGTTGTCCGATTTCGAGGATTTTTTACGCAACGAATACCGATATGCCGATCAACACCCCGACATCTACGAGGCGGTACCGGAAAGCAGGATACCTCAACCGCGAGGCCAAAACACAATAAACGGCATCTTAATTAAGATTCGCACGTTCTTTATTTGGGCCAATAAGGTCGGAAAGACCGGGAACAACCCGTTTCGCAACTATGTGATTGCCGAAAGCGTCTACGGAACCCCCTATTACATCACCATCGAGGAGCGAAATAAATTATACCGAACCAATCTGTCGCGACATCCTCAACTGGCCATTCAACGGGATATTTTCGTCTTTCAGTGCCTTATCGGCTGCCGGGTGGGGGACTTATACCAAATGACCCGAAATAACGTCATAAACGACGCGATTGAGTATATCCCACGG
This sequence comes from uncultured Rikenella sp., assembly GCF_910577125.1. Classification (GTDB taxonomy): domain Bacteria; phylum Bacteroidota; class Bacteroidia; order Bacteroidales; family Rikenellaceae; genus Rikenella. The sequence goes on along the minus strand of NZ_CAJTMN010000011.1, from coordinate 35,823 downwards.
AAAACGAAAGAGGGACGCCCCGTAACCGTGCGTGTCCCTCTCAATGCGGTTGCATCTGAGATCCTGAACAAATATCCGTCCAATGGCGGCCCGTTGTTTCCGTTCATGGCACAACAGCAATATAACAAAGCCATCAAACGTATTTTCCTTGCTGCGGGCCTATGTCGCCCGGTGGTAGTTATCAATCCGACCACCCGCGAACAGGAAATACGGCCATTAAATGCAATAGCCTCTTCCCACCTGGCGCGGCGTTGTTTTGTAGGGAATCTGTATAAACAGGTCAAGGACCCGAATCTGGTAGGGGCTTTGTCCGGCCACGTGGACGGTTCGCGGGCTTTCGCCCGCTACCGGGAAATCGACGAAGAGATGAAACGCGACCTGGTGAAGTTGCTGGAAAAATAATAATGGCATGAACTTTGGGTGTTGCATCTGCAACAAAATATTCAATATCTTTGTAACACATTTCACCATAATTTAAAGGCTCCTGTTGCGTTTGTATCTTTGAGAGAAGGAGCAAATACACGGAAAAGGAGGACCCAATTATGAAATTTGACGAAACGCTAAAATCCAAAGAGGTGTTTAATTACCTCTTTGAGAAAGCGCAACAAGAGGGCATTCCCCTCACCCCCATGCAGGCAATCAAATTGGTCTACTTTTCCCATGCCTGGTATTTGGGATTCCACTCACAACCACTTTTGAATGAGCCGATACAAGCATGGCGTTTCGGAACCGTTATCCCTTCGTTGTATCATTCTCTCAAGATTTACGGATCAGGAAATATACGCTTTCCTATATTGAAAGATCAAGCCAAATATGCCCTATCTTTAGCATTGGGAACCGGAGATTTCCCCAAAGATGAGGTAATCTATCCCAACTTGACTAAAGAAGAAAAGGCTGTAGTAGATGCTGTATGGGATAGTTATAAAAACTTTGATGGTATAACTATGTCTAATATCATCCACCAAGCAGGGACACCTTGGTCTACAATTTGGAATGGTGGGCATTGCGGACGTTATGCAGTTATTCCAGACTCGCTCATTGAGGCATATTATAAAAGGAAGATAAAAAAAGCCGACGATCCTGATGACGAAGAATCTAAGTAAAATCAAGGAAATTATTGCAGATTCGGCGAGCGAGGAACAAAAAGAAGCAACATCTTCGGAAACAAGGAGGGACACCTCTATGATAGAAGATGAATCTCGGGAACTTTCCTCCGATCGGGATGAATATTTGCAACAACTAATAGAAGACCTCAAGCACTATCGAAAATTACGCAATAGATATGCAGGGTGCGTGTTTGTTTTTATGTGTTTTTGGGCGGTGATAATGTTTTCTATGCTCTTTATTAAAGGATTTTTAGGGCAATGCTTTACTTTATCTGACACTATTTTAACCACTTTGGTTGGTGGCACTACCGTCTCCGTGATTGGTCTTGTTGGATTTATGATGCAAGGGTTGTTTCATTCAAACGGAGCCAACGGGTCGAAGCAAAAACAATATTTCATCAAAGTTTAGTAATTATAGAAAAAGGACCGCCCTTTCTCATAGAAGAGGAAGAACGGTCCTGCCATTCATTGCGTAATAATCGTCAAACCACTACAGCAACGAAATGGCAGAAAGTTCCGCAGCCAGCTTGCGTAATCCCGTCTGTATTTTCTCCAACTGTGCCGGCCGGGGTTTCGATTTCCCGTGCGCATAACTCCAAATCTGCTTCGGATTGATTCCCGATAATCGACCCAAAGCAGCCGGCGTAATCACCCCCTCGTAGTATTGCAGAATGCTCGGCACGTCCAGTTGGTATTCGATCCGATAATCTTCATCCAGCCAATTCGGATATGCTTTTCCCTCCTCTTTACAATGCTCCACGTAGAACTCTATTTGAGCCTGCATGTCTTCTTTGGCCTCCTCGATCGTATCCCCGACCCCGGAAAACATCTCCTCCAAACAATACACCGAGAAGGTTCCATCCGTAGCCCGTTCTATTTTCGCTTCGATCGTTTTCATCTCTGTTTTATTTAGTGTGGAAGGGTGGGGCTTGTTACAGCCCCATCTCCCGTTTAATTTTCATTTCCAGCCCTTTCCCGATTTCGGCGCTTCCGTGGTCTGGTACCGGATAGGTTCGCCCGTCTTTTTCGTAGATAACGTGGCTGCCTTTGCCCCGTAGTTTTCTGCTGATCTGCCGCCAACCTCGCTGACGGATCAATCTGTGTAGTTCGTTGTACTTCATGTTGTAGTGGTTTGACACTACAAAGATAGATATATTTCTATTGTTTGCAAAATAAAAGTGTATTATTTTTCTACTTTTATGCAAACTTCGTGCAAAAAAAAGACCTCGTTTCGAGGTCTTACAATTAGTCTGCTGTTGTTATTTGCTCCACAAGACAAACCCGAACGAGACACCGACATACGGCTGTACTCCACGGGGGCCATAACCGACGCCCGGCCCGACCGTCAGAGCCCACCGCGGTCGTTTCCGTTGCACGACCGTATTTGTAACAATGGTCGATTGTCGATAAATCTCCATCTCTACCAGGCTCGGTTTGTAGCCCTCGACCACCGCCTTGTAGTCCTCCGTCTCGTACGTCTTGCGTTCGATCGGCAGGACGACGGCCGCCGAATCCTCCGGCAACGAATCCACTGCAGGAAGAGCCACCAGCACCGTATCATAACGAACAACCGTGCGCACCACCGGCACCGGGATCGGCTCCCGGATCGTATCGCGGACAACTACCGTATCTGTCCGCGCGGGTTCCGATTCTATGGGGGAGTCCGGCCGACGGCTCCAAAGGAACCAGCATGCGATCACTGCCGCAACGAGTAAAACTGTTATCAAATTTTTCATACTCGGACAGTTAGAAATGAATATCCCATGTGCCGACCAAGGACATGTATGGTGTCTTTTCTATCGGTTCCCGAACTTTTCGGGAAAACAATCGTCCGTCGGAGGTGTATAGACCGAACTCCCGGATCGCCATACCGACGGCATCGGCATAACCGAACGTGAAGTTGAAACGAACCGTTGCCGGGGCCGGATATTCGACGCTCTGAATATCGACCAATACCGCGTCCGAAATCGTGGTATCGTGGTCTGTCGGTTCATTTCCCGATGTCCCGGCCCCTACCCGCGCAATTCGTGCCCCGGGAACACCGGCCAGGGCTTCAGCCGCCGCGGCGTACCCCGTGGCGACGATGTGGTTATTCCCAGTGTCATGCCACAATTCGACGCCGGCCCTATCATAGGCTCGAAGGGTAAGCACGCCACGGGCGCGGCGCATATCGTCTTTGTTTTTCATTCTTCAAAGCGTATATCGTTCAATCTGTTCATCCATCCGCGCCGGAATCGCTCGTTTGTGGGAGTGCGGCGGCATATATCGTCGATGAATTGCACGCGTGCCGCCATGATCGCATCAAATACTTTGTGCGGGTCTTTTGCGTTCAATGCCTCCAGCGTTACCGGCCCGACCACGCCATCGACGGCAACGCCCAACAGTCGCTGGGGAATCTTAATTCCCCACACGCCGGATGCCCACACCCAATCGACCAAGATATTTGCCACGGATTGCGACCGGATGCCATCCGCCCGCCACCGATCCCAGTACAGCGTTTTGAATATCTCTTGCCACTCCACCGACGTCATACGTTTCAGGTCGTCCACCGATGTCGTCGCATACCCTTTCTGTTTGCGATAGGCCCGATAGGTGGCAATCGTTACCCCTGCGTTCGTGGCCCCGCCTTTGTCGTAGGGGTCGTTTACAAAGCCGCCTTCCCACTTCCGGATAAACGGCACCAATAGTTTGTAATCTGCCATAATTTGTGTTGTTTATTCTCGAAAATCGGTCGGGATCGGACTTTGCACCGATCCGGTATCATCTGCAATCCCTTTGAGCGTTTGCAGAATTTCGGCTGCTTTGCCGGCATCTTTACACTGGACGATCTGCCGGATGGCATCGGGGATATTGGCAGCGGCGGACCGTTTCGCTTTCAGGTTCTCGAACATGCTTTTCAGCTCGATATAGATTACCCCGACGATTCCCAGAATGGAGATATAAGGGAAAGCATACCAGGGAAACACATTTCCGATCACGTCGAGCAACAACAGCATAAACATGACGCTGTAGTAGTCCGACGCTTTGGAGAACGTCCGTCGCATACCTTGGCTGTCTACCTTTTCATGCAAGGCTTTGGCCTTTTTGAGTCCGGTCCACATGTCGCAAAAGACCGCGATCAGCACCATGACCCACAAAATAAAGATGACGATAAACGTGCGCATCAAACCCTCGAGATTGATTACCTCAACAATCATTTCGTTCATTTCCATACGTTACGCCCCTTGTATAGAGATGTTGAAATAAGATGTTTCCGAAGCGCCACTATCACCAGGCGTGGCTACAATAATACAGCCGTCTAACAGTTCGTCGCACACGACTGGCGCACGCCCTTTGAAAGTATTCCCACCAGCTCGCACTTTCGTTATGTGCGCGGTGGCTATATTTACAGCCATTTTGGGCAAAATATAGCATTGCATCCCGTACCCATCGCTTTTCCATGCAACCGACTGTATCCAACCTCCTACCTGTCCGGTAACATTTCCATTGGGATCGATCTGGGCGTAATACGTGGGCTTCAGGTTGCCGGAGTGGTAGAACTCTCTCCAGTCTGATACACTGCCGTCATCTGCATTTCGTGAGCGGAAGAAGATTCGATTCCAACCATTTAGCCACGAACTGTAACCTCCCAAACAGATCTCAACCTCGTAGCCGGACATCCCAAAACTTAAAAACGACGAGCTGTGACCTTCGACCGGCGTGTCGCCCTGTGTGAATCCATGCCCTGCCCTCCAGTTATTCAACAACGTTCCGCGACCGAGCCACTGCATTGCATTTGCTGCATCGAAGTTCCCGGAGTGGTAGAGTTCGCGCCAAGGGGTAAATCCTTGTTGATTGTTGTTACGAATCCAGAACCTTGCATTGTTTGATTCTTGGTTGTCACAAAAGAGCTGCAAGACTCCGTAAATTACACCCAATCCACTGAATGATGCAACAGTGCCGTTTGTAGGGGTGTTTCCGCTGTAAGAATATCCCGAACCTTGCTCCAGTTCGTTGGCATTGACACCATTCCCGATTATTCCGAATTTCCCCGCCAACGCCTCAGCCAGCGTCTCGGTGGTAACCCGCTCTCCGATCATCTGCATCACCGTCGCCGAGAAGTTCGGATCGTCGCCCAAGGCGGCCGCCAGCTCCTGAAGCGTGTCGAGCGTTTCGGGCGCGCTTCCTGCCAGGGCCGCCACGATCCGGTCGGCGTACTCCTTGGCGGTGCGCAACATCGTCTCGTCTTTCGTATCGACCGTGGCGAGGATCGCTACCTCGCGCGCGTCGGTGTACTCCTTAGCCGAACGCCGGGCGGCCTCGGTAACCGTTTCCGTGTGGTCGATCAAATGATTATTGAAATTCCGATGCGACTCCGGTTGAATCTCTCCCGTGTCATTGTCGAAAAATGTATCATCCGACAGTTTCTTCAACTCTTCTTTTGTCATGACTGTCTATCTTTTAACGTGTTATAAGCATACCCATAAGCTGAACTATAGGCATTCCAATTCAACAGCTGCTGTATCCGGAGCGTACCCAGCAACCGACCTGTAGCCGCTTTTATTTCGGTGGTCATTTCTCGCTTTGCGGTTCTGTTCGGATCCGATGTAACGAGTAATTCGGTAGTGCCGGCATGGCCGGTAAATTCCAGGGTAACGGCGTCCCCTGTGCCATCCGACCATTCGTATCGGGTTTGTTCGATAGTCCACGGAACAGAAGCTGTTATTTCGGCTCGCACAACTGTACCGCTCTTGTTCAGAATGACGGGATTCGGACAGACTGCCAAGGTTATTAAATCCAATTCGTCCCGCTCCTCAACCGTTGACCGAAACATTTCATCCGCCAATCTTTGGAAGAATCCGAGCGACACAAGGTGCGACCGTTCGTTTTTGTAGAACTCGACGAACAACCGCAATTTGCGGGCATCGTCAGCCGTGATACGGCGCGACATGCTTCCCTCGACCAACACCCGGAACTGGGCCCAGTCGTCGGGGCTGGCCGGACCGCCCGGTGTGGCCATAACTCCTTCTTCGATCACAATGACCGGAAAGCCGACGGTGCGGCATGCCTCCCGGATGGCCCAAGGCGTTCCGAGATATTTGTGCAGGGCTATGGATCTTTTGATGATGTCGCGCTGCTGTTGCTCGTTTTCTGCCATGGCGAACCCCTGCAAACCGTCCACATTGAACTGTTCGGCCAGGTATGGCAGTGCCTCCGGCGTACAGATGTCGACCAAATAGGCCATAAATGGAGCCAGGTCCCAGTTGTCCCACCGGTCGGCCACCAGCTCCGAGAAAGCCCGTGCCAATTCATTGTCGGATATGCCGCTTGCTATGACATGTTTGTTATCCACGATTGAACCCGGTTATGTTGACAGCGATTTCCGTACAGGTGGCAAATGCCGCGTCGGTAACGACTATATTTTCGGCAGGCTCGGTAACTGCCACATCATACACTGCCCCGATCCGGCATATTTGAGCAATATGCGACCGGATGATGTCTTGTCCCAACTTGCGGCGTTTCTCGGCGGCATAGTCCCGCAAAGCGGCTGTAATGTCCGCTTGCGTACCGGTCGCATCGGCATTGTCGTACAAGGTGACATCTACCTGTATGGCATATTCCATTCGGGTCGGAGCCGCGACGATGACTGTATCGGTCAACGGTCGAACATCTTCCGGACTGCATGCCGCGTATACGTCCGTAATAATCTGTTCGGGCGTGTCGTCGTTTTCGGTCAGCGGGACGATGACCACCGTTCCGGGCGTCGGAGAGGTGATAGACACATCCGTTATCAACGGATTGGCCGAAGTGGCGTAAAACTTATAGCTCGACCGGGAACCCGCCGACGAATATTGCGACGGGGCCAGCTTGATCCGCTCCCTCAACTGTTCGTCGGTTTCGACATCCGATCCCCCGCCGGTCGTGTCGAGGTTGGCGGCAGTCGAAACAAAGGCCAGCGGATCGAGGATCTTAGCGACAGTTCCCGGCGCATACCCGTTTGCGCCCTTCCCGGCGGTATCCGCCAACGCCTTGACTTCGACCGCATGGACATGATCCGGTATCGCTACATCGTCCACGGTCCGGAAAATCACATTGTCGTCCGTTGCCACCCGTGTCCCTTCGGGTATCAACACTGCACCGTGCCCATCGACCAAATCGAAACGCACCGTACAGCCGGCATACGCTGCTGGCAGGCGTTCGACGGCGACCAGTCCGGCGATATAATCCAAGATCGGGGCGCGGCTGAATTGATAGAGCATCTGAGCCATCCCCGCATTGAACCGGTTGGTCAAAAGCACTTCGCGGTAAACGATGAATTGGAGCATCAGTTGTTCGACCTGGGCCGGTTGCAATTCACGCCCCAACAACTCCTGTAATTTGGCCTTGCATTCGGCCATAATCACATCCGGATCGCGTTCGACAAATACGGGGATTTTGTTCATGGTTAAATTTTTACGCTAATCGTCATTTGTGCCGCCGAAGCAATGGCCGTCGCCTCGATCTGCAAGCTTCGCCCTGCCGGACCATTCCCGACCAATCGGCAACGGGTCACGGTGACGCGCGGTTCCCACCGTTCGATGGCGGTAATCGCTTCGTAGACCAACCGAGGCTCTACCTTGTTCGTCGGAGCGTCGATATAGCGATAAATACCGCTGCCGAATGCAGGCCGCAGCGGATCACTGCCCGGAATGGTATTCAGGATGATATAAATGCACTGGGCAATATCCTCCGCCCCTTCGACTCGGGCCGTCGGATCGCTTATGCAGACTTGCCAGTTGCGGGTGTCGCCGGTTGTTCCTGTCATCTTTCGGTTAGGGTATGGGTGGCCCGGAAGGTCCTGCCGGGGTCGTGTGCTTGTGGGTGGTCAAAGCCAGTTTCAACGGACCGGCGGTTACCTCTCCGCTGGCCGACACATCGCCGTCAACGGAGGTATTTCCGGCAATACTGGTGTCGCCCTTTATTTCCGTATCGCCCTTTATCTCTGTGTCTCCTTTTATTTCCGTATCGCCGGTTATCGCCACATCGCCCTCAACGGTCAATTTCTTGCACCGGAAATTCAATTCCGCATCCGGGGCATTGACCGTCAGGGCGTGCGATCCGGCATCGTAGTATATTTCGGTCCCGTCGCCGAAGCGGACGCCCAGCGTGTCGGGCGTCGCCCAATCGGGCGGAGTGTCCGTTGCGCTCCACAGAACGGCCACAATGCAACCTTGCTCGCAAAAGTCGTCCATCAGGCAGGCCACCTGCGAATTGACCTCGACCGGTATCCACTGTTTGACCGTCCGGCTGTTGGACGACGGCAGCGACAGCCATCCCGACACGATTTCGCTGTCGTCGAACGACACCCGCGCAAACCCCAGGTGCTCGCCCTCGCCTAACTCCGAAATGATCCCAAGTCTCAACATCCTACGATTGAACTATTTTTCTGACCGAAATATCCGTTGTGTATCCGCTGGCCGGATCTATGGTGTGGGTGCTTTGCGCGATGTGCCATTTCCCCGAAAATTCCCCCACGCCCGTCAACTCGACATTCACACCGGCAACCAGCCGACAATCTCCCGGCAGGGTGATCGTTCCGGTCGTCTTGTCTTTGTTTTTCGCTTTCAAGGCCCCTTTTGCTTTTGCCTGGGCTTGCCCGTCGTTTTCGACCCGCCCGCCGACAATCAACGTATCTTTCTTGGCCGGATCGCCGGACGGTTTGATCTGCCACTTCTTGACCGTGTTTGACCTCACGTCGCGCGTGGCCACCGTAGCCGCCGCGTAGACCTGCGACGTTTTGTCCTGAAACCGGGCTTTGCTCATTCGGTCTTTGCCAATCGTCATAACCGCCGGTTTCTTCTCCAGTTCGTCGACCGTCATAAACACCAGCTGCTGCCCGCGCACCGAGAAAATTAGCCCGTATTCCTTGGCCAGCTTTGCCAGGAACGAAATATCCGTCTCTCGGTCCTGGGTCTTACGCTCGATCTGAATCTTGGCCAGATCGCCCATGTTTCCGGTCAATTTCAAACCGTGTTTGTCGGCGAAGTACTGAGCGATCTTTTTCAACGACTGCTTTTCAAAAGCTTTGCTGTTCTTGGTCCGCAGGCTTTTCGAGATCGCCGCACCGAGTGCTTTTACATGGAGCGCATCGGGCGGAAATTCAAACTCGATTTGGTCGATCTCGAATAGACCGCAGTCCAACGTATTTCCCGCAACACCCAACCGGACCTCCAGGCTGTCGCCCTGCTGTGGATACCACGCTTTTTGCCACCGGGCCGCCGTGTCCTCAAACGTCAGCGAAATGTCGTCGCTCTCATCCTCCACCCGGTCCGTGTACGTGATCTTGGCGAGGTAAGGACTTACGTCACCGGTGATGTTCTTCCCGGCAATCGTAATTTCAACAGCTATTTTACCGATTGTTTCCACGGCGGCAAATTATCGTTCGTTTCTATGTCCATATTTTGCACGATGGGAACCACCAACACCGTTCCCATCGGGAAAACAGCATCGAGCGGCACAGCCGGATTGGCGTCGGCAAGGATCGCTATTCCGGCGTTGGAGCCGTAAAACTTGGCGGACAACCGGTCGATACGGTCCCCCTCAACAGTCGTGTAGTTGAAACTTTCCATCAATTCCCGCCCTCCTTGGTCGCCGAAAAGGCCACGACCGACGTGGCCGAAATACCCACTTTTTCAGCCGATGCGGCCAGCGTATCGACATTCATCTCCAAGACCGACATGTCAGCAACGTTGTCCAGCTTGGCCAAATTCTCGGCATACTGGATCGCCCCTTCCAGCGAGGTCGGCAGTTGCTGGGCACGTTGAATGATCTTTTTCGTGTTCTCGACCTTCGTTTTGGCCGTTTGATACACCTGTTTCACCTCGTCGGCCAGGCGGCGGACATCCCGGACCCCGCGTTTGAATTTCGTCGTACCTTGCTTGACCTTTCGCACCGTCTCTTTCATTCGATTTACCGCGGCCCGACCTTTGCTTATGTCCGCCGCAATGCTGTCTGCGGCGGTAGGAACCGGTGTGGCCGGAGGTTGCACCGGTGGCGGGGGCGTTATCCGGGCTGCCGAACGATCCGGCTTGACCGCCATGCCTTTTGCCGCCGGAGCGTCGCCCCCGGTATGTTCCAGCAAATCGACCGAAACGCTCGCCACCTCCAGTACCCCAGTCGGCGAATACCGTTGCGGAGTTAGGTCTACCGAGGTTATGACATACTTTCCGACCACCGTACCGTCGCCCATGATGAACGGCAGGACCTCTGCCGACACCATCGACTGCCGCAAGGCCTCGACTTCGACGACCGGATCGCAGAAGTCGACCGAAAAGAGCAACGAAAGCCGGATTTCGCCCAACTCTTCGCCGGTGAATTGCAGAGCGTCTTTCCCATTTACCAACGCAATACGCCCATAGCGGACGCCGCCGTTTTCCGACCACGATCCGGGCGATTTCAACCCTTCGAATATGTGGTTACCAAGCTGCGCTAACATCTCCTCTCTATGCGAATGAAAGCCGGGCGCGGTTGGCCGCGGCGCGTTCGATCATTTCCAGTATATCCCGCTCATGTTCTTTCAGTAATTTGCGCAAATCCGGTTCGACAGTTCCCGCGGCACCGGCCTCAACGGTGATTTGTGGGGCATAAGTGATCGAAGTACCGCCGACGGTGTTGGCAATCTGTGATACCGGCACCGTGGCTGCTCGATTTTCGGAGGCCAATGCTCGGTTCACCTGGCCGATCCGGCTCCCCCCCTCGTCGATATTCCGGCTGAATCCGCGGTTGGCGCGCTCGGCCATCCGAGATGTCGAGCGTTCCACCTTTCCGGTTCCGCCGTCGATGCCGACAGTCAGACCGGCTGTAATATTGGCCCCGTATTCGGCGAACAGCTTGGAGGGCGAATGGATGCCGAAAAACGACTTGAAGCCGTTGGCGATCTTCCGACTGATGTTCTTGATTCCTTCGATTGCTTTTGTGGCCATCCCGGTGATCCCGTCGATCAGCCCTTGGATGATCTGTCGGCCCCCTTGGTGGAAGCGTTGCCAAAGACCGGAAAAGAACTCCGAAATACCGTTCCACATGTCGGAAAGCCACTCTACCGGATTCAGTTCGGCGAAAAACCCTTTGATTCCGTCCCATGCGCCGACAAACACCCCCTTAACCCCGTCCCATAGCCCAGAGAACCACCCTTTGATCGAGTCCCAGTGTTTTATGACTAACCCTTGCGGGGTATAGT